>CAZAZT010000010.1:0-50384 GCA_964489645.1 uncultured Chthoniobacteraceae bacterium
ACCCTTCGGAAAACGAAATCGTTCTTGGTCAACTCATGGGCCGTCTGCCCCACCAAAATGTCGCAACCGAACTGTTTCGTCGAACTCTCCAGTCGGGCAGCCAAGTTCACCCCGTCCCCCAAGACCGTGAACTCCATCCGCTGCGGATGACCCAACTCCCCAACAACCACCCGCCCATGGTTCACCCCAACCCCAATCGATAACTGCAACCGATTCGGATCGTCCTTCCACCCCTCATTCAAGCGCTTCAACGCGTCTCGCATCACCAACGCAGCCCGTACCGCCCGCGCTGCATCCGATTCCAATCCCCTCGAGTGCGTGTCCCCCCACACCGCCATGATCGCATCCCCGATGAACTTCTGCAGCGTCCCATCCTCCTTCAATACCGCGTCCACCATCGGACCAAAATACTCGTTCAACTGCGCCACCAACGTCTCCGGCGACCGACTCTCCGACATCGTCGTGAACCCGCGGATGTCCGAGAAAAGCACCGTCACAGGCTTCGTCTGCCCCCGCAACGCCCGATCGAAATCATCCACCTGATTCACCACCACATTCGCCACATTCTTCGACACGTACTTGTCCAATACCGACTTAACGTGACTCCGCTCCAACTGCTCCGCCGAAAGGTCCAAGACCAAGGTGATCAAGAAATGAAGCCCCCCAGGAACAATCACCGGCACCAGATCCAACAACACCCCCCCCTTCGAGAACACCATCACACTCGCTCCAAACACCCCCCCAAAAAGGACCGCAGATACCCCAACGCGCACAATCACGCGCTGTGTGAAAACGGCCACCACCAAGGCGATCAACGTGAAGAACCCAGCCAACGTCAGCGTCACCGACCTCGATGAACCCCGCAAATGCTCCCCCGTTAACAGCGAAGCCAAGATGTTCGCATGGATCTCCGGTCCGGGCATCGTCCCGAACGGCGTCGCCTGCTCATCATGCAAAATCTCCGCAAACGGACCGACAATCACGATCTTGTCCCGGAAAACCTCCCCGCCCTTGAACTTCGGATCGTTCTTCACCACCGAATCAACAAAAACTTCCTCCAAAGCGATTGCCGCCTCTTTCGACTCCGAGGCGTGCACCCCCAACCGAGAAATACGCCCCGCCGGCCCGCGATAGTTGATCAAGTAATGCTGCGTCCCCTCCGGAATACCAATCCCCTTCCCCGCATTCGCCAATCGCCCCGAAAACGAGACCAAATCCGGCTCTCCACCACGCCCCAACTCAATGTCGCGCGACGTCCGATGCCGAACCGATCGCACCACCTTATCCACCGGGTTCTTGATCACCGTCACCCACCCCACCCCCGCCTCTCCCGCCGCTTCACTCAACTCCGGATTCGGTGGCAAGAACTGCTTCCCTCCCTCCACATCCAAACTGGTCTCAGCCAAAATCACCCGTCCGCTGTACCGCTTCACCACATCCACAAAATACGCGTCCTCATCGGGTTTCGAGGACGGGAAAACCACGTCGATCCCCACCACCTTCGCCCCCAAACTGAAGAGTCGCTCCAACAGATGCCCATACACCGCCCGGTTCAACGGGTACTGCGCCTTGTCACGCAACATCGTCAGCGCCTCGTGCTCCCCTTTCTCCATCAACCCCGACAACAACCCCTGATCAAACGTCGAAGCGTTGATGCCAACCATCACCACATCCTCGCCAATCTCCAACTCACCCCGCTTCGTGAAATGGTAGTCCGTCACCATCCCGCGAGCGTGCTCGAACCAGTCCACCCCCGCCCCCTCCAACAAGATCCCACCCCCCATCGCACCCACCGCAATGAGACTCAAAGCCATCTTCCGGTTCTTCGAGAACAGTCGGATCGCCTTCGTCAACGTGTTCCGTTTGGACGTCAAAAACTCAGACGCTGACGCAGAGAACAAGATGGCGAACACCACGACCGAAAACACCACATGCATCGCCAAAAGCATCAAACCCTTGTTCACCACAAGCAGACAACTCACCCCAATCACCGCAGCCAAAAGGGTCCTCGCCCAACGCTCACCTCTGAGCGTGAACACCGCCGCCAACAACGCGTGCAATGCCAATGCCAACCGCAGGTAAGGCCCACCATCAAAAAACATCAAGACCCCCGACAACGCCTGCTTGACCGACCCCTCCCTGACAAAGTCCAGACGGAACATCTCTTCCAACGTCGACCCGACCCCCTCAACCTCACCAAAAAACTGCAACCCAAGAATCACCCCAATACTCGCCGCCGCCGCAAAGATGCACCAGACACAGACGTAAGTAAGACGAGGAGGACGAGCGGTGTTCATGAAATCAGCCAGCTAAAAAGCATCTTGCGCGCCGCTCTTCACCAACCGAACTCCAACTGGTCCCCACCCGCCAACGACCACGCCTCAACCCCAACTCGCCTCAAATCTGCAGCAAACTCCCTCGCGAACCCGTGTAACGTCAACACCCGCTTCGGAGCCACCCGCTCAACCAACCTCATCAGATCAGGGTAGTCCGCATGGTCGCTCAACGGGAAAACCTCATCAACCCCATACCGAAACCGCGCTCCCGCATCCAAACCCCACCCAGAAACCATCGCCACTCGAAAACGCTCCCCTCTCAACGCTCTTCCAAACGCCGGCGTACCGACAATCACCCTCCCCTCCAATCCCACCCCCTGCTTCCACCCCTCAGGCAACCCCTCATACCGCCTCGGAAACCCCTCATCCAATCCCGCAACCACCTCCGTCGTGCGAAAAACATCCCGATCCAGCATCGGCACCCACCCCTCGTTCTGCAGAATCCGAACCACCTCCTGCGCCTTCCCCAACGGGTACCCAACAATCACAGGGACCACCCCCGACTCCCAAGCCTTCGAACAAAACCCCTTCATCCGGCCAACCACCTCCTCCAGAACCGGCATCACATACCGCGGCAACCCATAGGTCGTCTCCATCACCAAAACATCCGCTCGCGGCGGATCCGCCGCCTCACACGCCAGACCCTGACGCAACTTGAAATCTCCCGTGTAAAGCAAGCTCCCATCTTCCCCCTCCACTCGCACCATCGCTGATCCCGGCACATGCCCAGCCGAATGCAAAACCACCCTCCACTCCCCAAGCACCATCTCCTCGCGATACTCCAAAACCTCGTACTCCCGCTCTCCCCTCAAACGATGACGCAACAATCCCGCCGTCATCCCCGTACATATCACCCGCCGATGCGCCGCAATGTGATCCAAATGCGCATGGGTGACCAACGCCTCAGCTAACGGACGCCGAGCATCCATCCGCACCCCGAACCCCTTCACCAATAAACCATTCTTCCACTCGACCTCCATCATACCCTCAACGGATGGACTGCCTCATTCCGTTGACCGATCACTGCCCGGAGGGAGTGGCCTATGAGAAAAAATATCCGGCGGTAAATCGCTGTGATCACTCAAACCATACCGATCCGTATGCGTCTCGATCCGCCCCACCGCTTTCGGTTCCCACAACTGCCTTCTCTCCACCCGCAACGCATCCGGAATCGGCTGTCCGATGATCAAATCACCCGAAAAATAGCCGCCCTTCTCCACGCAGATCGAACGCGCGTAAACCGTCCCCCTCAAACTCCCCTTCTTCTGGATCGTCAAGCGACCCTCGCACACAAACAACCCAGATGCCCCCCCACAAATCTCCGCATCCACCGTGTGCATCGGATGATCAAAGCTCACCTCCGCCCCCTTCCGCACCGTGATCACCTCCGAAACCACCTCCCCAGGATAAGCACCCTTCAACTTGAATGCCGCATTCCCCGTGCAATGGATCCGCCCACGAAACTTCCCCTCAACCTCCGCTTGCCCACACGAAACCTTCGCCGTCCCAGCATCCGAACGGATCTCGAAATGCACCGTGCCCTGCGTCTGGATCGTCCGAGCGAAAGGACCCGCAATCCGGAAATCCCGGATATCGATGTACGACCCACACTTCGGGCACATGCTCGAATGCGCATCGCTCGGCACATCATGGCGATGCATGCAACTGAAACACGCCACGTTTCGCGTCGACTCGCGGGTGAAAATCTTCCCCAACCGATCCAGAAAAGTCGGCCCTCGAAGGCTCGCCGCCTCCTTCGCCAGTAACCTCTCGATCAGGAAATGCTCACCGCAACGTCGACAAAACGTGCTCCGCGCAGTCACAGCTTCAAGCTGACTGAACCCGCAATGGGGACAATCCGCGCTGATCCGCTCCGGCGCATCTCTCCGAACGTTCGCCACAAAATGGAATCGTGAACGCAATGAACAGGGTGACCACCGCCAAACGGACAGTCACCACAAAACACCACCAGCACCCAGAACCGTCCCAGGTGCCGGATGCCACATCAAATCCCGACTACGCAGGATTTCCACCAACGCGCTGCTCCGGCGCACGAACAATCTCAGGCTGCTTCATCGAAACCCGATTCGGTGTCACCTCCGACTTACCAACAAACGTCGCCCCATCCTCGATCACCAAACGCGCCGCCTTCAGGTCGCCCTGCAGTACCGCCCGCGACTTCAACTCGCACCGCTCCTCAACCGTGATGTTCCCGTGAACCTTCCCGAACACCGTCACGCTCTTCGTCTTGATCTCCCCACGGATCTCCGCGTTCTCACCCACCGTCAACACCCCGCTACTCAAGATCTCCCCCTCGATCTTCCCATCCACCGTGAGATCGTTTTGGAACTTGATCGACCCTTTGATCTCCACGTCGGCGGCCAAGGTGTTCTTCGTTGCAGCAGGATTCGGATTCATATTAAACGGTTAATAATCAATGTTTTGTAGCATCAGGATTCCCCGCACGAACGAATCCGAGACAACGTCGGAATCATCTCGAGATACCCCACGCAGAGCACTCTCAGGAAACCCGCCTCGGACTGTACGTCCAGACAACGCAGAGTCAAATGCGCGACGAAGAACTCGCCCAACACCCACTCACACACCCCTCTCCCACCTCTGCCCAACCCTGCTAACCCAAAAACAGACCTAATCCAAAAGCTCAAACGATACACGGCGCCCCGCCCGATCCGCTCCAACCTGTAACAACGCCCGAATCGTCCCAATCGTCTGCCCCTGCTTGCCAATCACTTTCCCAGCATCAGACCGACGCACCTCCGCTCGGTACATCTCGCGCGGCCTGATCGACTCCCCTGGTGCTGCCCCAAGTACCGACCTCGTGACAATCACGTCCTCCGGATGGTCCACCAAAGACTTCAGAACGTACTCAAGAAACGCTGTCATGTGTTTGCCTCCTCGTTACCGATTTCAATCTCCCAAAAATCAACATCCGAAATGGACTCCGCACAAGCAAGTCCACCGCAACACCAAAAAAAGGGGCCCACCTCCCGGTGAGACCCCTCTCAACAAAACCTTCAGAACCGACCCTCAGGTCGGCCCCGATCAAGCAGCTTTCGGAGCTCTCGCGGCAGCGCGAACCGCAGCGCGGCGCTGTTTCCGACGGACCAATGCGCGGGCCGCGTTGTTGTTCTGATCCGTCTGACGCTCGAAATGCACCTCTACACCCTTCGGCAACAAACGCTTACGCCCATGACGGCGACGACGGGAGAGGATCGCGCGACCGTTTTTCGTTTTCATGCGAGCACGGAAACCGAACTGCTGCTTGCGGGTCCTCTTGGAGGGCTGATAGGTGCGTTTCATAAACTATTGACTGCAGGTTAAATAGAAAATCTCAACCAACCACCTCAGGCCGTGCAACAAACCCTCTTCAGGCCCGTAAGAACACCCCAAAGGCAAATGGTATCACATCACAACTCTCGCTGCGATGGGTCGGAAACCGTAACCTCTCCCCAATAAATGTCAAACCCACGAATCATCCGACCGGTCTTTCTTCCCTCAACGCCGCCCCTCCACCAACATACCCTCCCATGAACCGCCGCCAAGCCCTCACCTCCCTCCTCCTCCCATTCATCCCTTGCGTCGCGGCAGAAAAATACCCCGACATCCCCCTCGACGAACTCAAACGCGCAATCAGCGAAAAAAAAGTCACCCTCGTCGATGTCAATGGCACCGACTCCTTCCGCGCCGGCCACATCCCCGGTGCGATTGATTTCATCGCCCGAGAACAGGAATTCCCCAAACTGCTCCCAAAGGACAAATCCGCGCTCATCGTCGCCTATTGCAGCAACGAAGATTGCGGCTCTTACCGAGAAGCAGCAGACCTCGCCCGCCAGCTCGGTTACACCAACGTCAAACACTTCTCCGCCGGCATCATCGGTTGGAAAAAAGCGGGCGAACCCGTCGAACGATAAGCCCGCCGCCTCCCATTCCCCCCCCCACACCCTTCGTTATGCATCCCCTTGTCCTCTCCTCCCTCCTCCTCCTCGCTCCCCTCGCGACCTCAGCATCCACCCCCGAGCCCAAAGCCGCTGCCAAAGTTGAAACCCCAAAAATCCGCTCCCAAACGGATCGCCCAGAGGCATGGTACCAGCCCGGTGAAACCGTCACTTTCCTCTTCAAACCAGAATCAGACTCCCTCCGCGCCACCGTGGCCGATTGGCAACTCTCCAAGGACGGTCTGCCCCCATTCGCTGAAGGAAAATCAACCGTCTCCGAGGATGGATCCTTCCGCATCGAAGGCAAACTCGACGAACCAGGGTTCTTGTCCTGCAAGATATCCATCGTCTCCTCCTCCGGCTTGAAAGTCTCCGCGCTCGGCGGCGCAGCCATCTCCCCCGAAACCATCCAACCCAGCATGCCGGTCCCCGAAGATTTCGACGCCTTCTGGGACAACAAAAAGAAACAACTCGCCGCGGTTCCCCAAAATCCGCGCCTCACCAAAGTCACCTCTCCCCAACCAGACATCGAACTCTCCGATGTCCAACTCCGATGCGTCGGTCCCGACGTCTCAGGCTACTTCGCGCGCCCAACCACCAAGGATCCCGCCCTGAAACCCGCAATCCTCACCCTCCACGGTGCCGGCGTCCGAAGCGCTTCCCCGAGCGGACCCGTTTCTTGGGCCAAGGAAGGCTTCCTCGCCATGGACATCAACGCCCACGGCATCCCGAACGGACGCCCACCCGAATACTACGACGGACAACCGAACAGCTTGTCGATGAACTCCCTGAAAGATTACCGCTTCCGAGGGATCACCAACCGGGATTCCCATTACTTCGTCGGGATGTTCCTCCGGATCATCCGCGCCATCGACTTCCTCACCTCCCAAAAAGACTGGGACGGACAAACCCTCATCGTCTTCGGAAGCAGCCAAGGCGGCGCTCAAGCCCTCGCCGCAGCAGGCCTCGACCCTCGCGTGACCTTCTTCGCAGCCGGAGTCCCTGCAATGTGCGACCACACAGGCTACGCCGCCAACCGCATCAACGGTTGGCCCAAATTCCTGAAAGCTGAACCTTCCTCAGAGGATGACCAAAAAATCGCAGAAGCCGCACGCTACGTGGACTGCGTCAACCTCGCCTCGAGGATCAAAGCCCCAGGAATCGTCACGGTCGGCTTCATCGATACCGTTTGCCCGCCCACAGGCATCTTCGCCGCCTACAACGCGATCCCCACCCAAAAGGCCATCTACCCTCAGCCCGGAATCGGTCACGCCAGTACAATCGAAGCCAATCACTGGATGAAAACCCGCGCCCTCCAAGCAGCCTTCTCCGCAGAAAAATGATGCTCCCTCCCATGCACTCCCACTCCCTCTCCAAACGACGCTTTCTCGCCTCACTCGCATCCGCCACCGCTGCAGTCGTCGCCCCTCACGCCAGTGCAATCGCCCCCATGCCGCGCAAAGGGCCACCGCGACTTCTCCTCAGCCTCGCAGCCTACTCCGTCCGCAACCACTTCGGCGGTCCACTCGCGAACGGTTCCGATAAACCCGCCGCTGACCCCGAGTTCAACATGTTCAGCTTTCTCGATTATTGCGCCACCCATCACTGCGCCGGAGCCGAACTCACCTCCTACTTCTTCCCAAAAAACCTCGACAACACCTACCTCGCCAACGTCAGAAAACACGCCTTCCTCAAAGGCATCTCCATCAGCGGCACCGCAATCGGCAACAACTTCTCGCTCGAGACAGGTCCAAAACGCGACGAGGAAATCGCCAAATGCAAAACATGGATCGATCGCGCATCCATCCTCGGAGCCCCTCACATCCGCGTCTTTGCCGGTCACAACAAAAATCTCCCCCGCGAACAAGCCGATCGTCTCGTCGTCGAAGCCCTCGAGGAATGCGCCGATCACGCCGGCTCAAAAGGCATCTTCCTCGGCATCGAAAACCACGACGCCATCGGTTCCGCAGAACATCTCCTCAAACTCATCGCCAACATCAAAAGCCCGTGGCTCGGCGTGAACCTCGATTCCGGAAACTTCCGCACCCCAAACCCCTACACCGATTTCGAACGCTGCCTCCCGTACGCCGTCAACATCCAGCTGAAAACCGAAATGCGCCCCGAAGGCCAACCCACACCGGAACCCGCAGACCTCCCAAAACTCGTCTCCCTCATCAAAAAATCCGGCTACCAAGGTTTCGTCGCCCTCGAATACGAGGCGCCCGACTCCCCCCTCTCCGCCATCCCGCCAATCCTCGCCAACCTCCGTAGCCTCCTCTCCTAACCCGTGAGATTCCCCGTCCCTCTCTTCCTCGCCCTCCGCTACCTCCGACCAAAACGGACCTTCATCTCCGTCATCAGCGTCGTATCCGTCCTCGGAGTCACCCTCGGCATCGCCGTTCTCATCCTCGTCATCTCCGTCATGACCGGGTTCGATCGCGAACTCCGCCGCAAAGTGCTCGGCTTCGATGCCCACCTCTCCGTCGATTCCTCCGAAGGCGTGCTCACCGACTGGGAATCCGCAGCCAAAAAACTGCACAACCACCCCGCCGTTCGCGGCACCGCACCCTTCGTGCAAGGCCCCGTCCTCCTCGCCACCCAGATCGGGATGGTGCGCGCCGTCCAAATCCGCGGCATCGACCTCGAACTCGAAAAGACCGTCACCGGAGCCGACTACCCCCTCGTGGACGGAGAACGAACCCTCGTCGGTAACAGCGCCCTGATCGGCAAAGGGATGGCCATGTCCCTCGGCCTCCGCGTCGGAGATAAAGTGCAAGTCTATCCAGCCAAAGACCTTTCAGGCGTGCTGAAAGCCCTCAAAGACGCCGAAACTGCTCCAGACAGCAAAGCCGCAATCGAACAGATCCGTTCGATGGTTCTCCCCGAATCATTGACCGTCAAAGGCATCTTCGAAACCGGTCGATTCCAGTACGACTCGGACATCCTCCTCGCACCCCTCCACATCGCACAGGAACTTTACAACCTCAGCGACGGAGTTCACGGGATCGGCGTTCGACTCCCACATGCCGATGACGCCGATCTCTTCAAACTGCGGATCGCCAATCATCTCGGCGAAAAGTTCCGGGTCCTCTCGTGGATCGATCAGAACGCAGAGATCTTCGACTCCATCGCCATCGAACGGAACACCATGATGTTCCTGCTCATGTTCATCGTCGTCGTCGCAGCCTTCAGCATCATGAACACGCTCATCACGGTCACCGTGCTGAAAACGCGGGAGATCGGCGTCCTGAAAGCCATCGGCGCCACACGATCCCAGATCATTCTCGTCTTCCTCTTGCAAGGCGTCATCGTCGGCGTCTTCGGCAACATCGCAGGCCTCACCCTCGGCATGAGCCTCACCCACTGGAGAAACGAGTTCAAAGACTGGCTCTCAAACCAACTCGGCATCCCCATCTTCCCGCCAGGCGTTTACCAGTTCAGCAAGATCCCCGCAGAGTTCGTCACTCGCGACATCACCCTGATCTGCATCAGCGCATTCATCATCTGCACCATCGCAGCACTCATACCCGCAGCGTTCGCCGCACGGATGGACCCAGTCAAAGCGCTGCGCCACTGACCCCAACACCCGCACCGCAAACCGAACCATGCCCTCATTCGACATCGTCTCCGAAGTGGACAAGCAGGAGGTCGACAACGCCCTCAACCAAGCCCGGAAGGAACTCGCCACACGCTTCGATTTCAAAGGCTCCCAGGCCGCCGCTGAATGGATCCCCCGCGAATCAAAAATCCACCTCACCGCCGAGGACGCCTCCCGACTGCAATCCCTCCACGAAATCGTGGTCGGCAAACTCGCCAAACGGAACGTCGACCTCCGGAACATCGAACGGAAAGATCCCGCAATCTCCCCCCTAGGTCACGCCACCCAAGACTTCATCATCAAACAAGGCCTCGACGGCGAAAAGGCCAAGGAGATCATCAAAGCGATCAAGGACAACGGCGCCAAAGTGCAATGTACCCTCCAAGAACGTCAAATCCGGGTCTCCGGCAAAAAACGCGACGATCTCCAAGCCGTCATCGCTTTCCTCAGATCCCGTGACTTCGAAGTCGCCCTCGCCTTCGGCAACTTCCGCGACTGACCAAAAACCCACGCCACTTCCGGTGTCGGCAGGCCCCAAGGGACGACCCGAACAGGGACGACCCACCTTCTCGCTACTCGTCCTCCCTGCGCCCGCCAAACAGCAGCGGCAGAGCGTGATAAAGGAACCACGCCAGACTGCTGATGAACGCGGCGACATACGTCCATGCCGCCGCATCCAACGTCGCGCGAACTCCGTGCGCATCCTCCTCTCCCACCGTGTATCCCAACTGCGCCAAAACACGCTTCGCTCGCAAAGATGCATCAAACTCCACAGGGAGAGTCACCAACTGGAACAACATCAAAATCCCCCAACAAACCGCCATCAAGATCAGCGCTGTCCGCCCCCGCATCAAACCAGTTCCCGCTCCCAAGACCGGGATCCAGAACACCAACTGACTCGCAAAGTTCGTGATCCCCACGGCACTCATCCGCCACATCAGCGGGCCGTACTGCTCCGCGTGCTGTAACGCATGCCCGCACTCGTGGGCTGCAACCCCAATCGCCGCCAGCGACGTCCCATGGTAGTTCGCAGCAGATAGGGCCAACCGCTTCTCAGCGGGATCGTAGTGATCCGTCAAATCCCCAGGCACCTCAACAATCTCCACGTCGTGGATCCCGCTCCGGTTCAGGATCGCAGCCGCCACCTCCATCCCAGAAGCCCCTCTCACACTCTCCACTCCCGAATACTGCCGATAAACAGACCGGATCCTCATCGAAGCCCAACCCGAGATCAGCACCGTCGCCACAATGATCAGGATGTAAAGCATTTCGAATGATTGACCTCCAGAATGTCTAACCTCGCCTTCACAGATGACAACTCAGCGAAGCATCATTTTTCCATCCACTCCTCTACCCCATAGGATTAGTGTCCAACCACCCGCACATGGACACCTCCCTCGGCCAACTCCTCCTCTCCGGCGTGCCCGGAACAACCCTCGACCCCGAAACCGCCGCATCATTCCGCCGCATCCAACCCGGCGGCTTCATCCTCTTCGGACGCAACATCGAGTCTCCATCCCAACTGCGAAAACTCATCGACGATCTCAAAGACCTCAGCCGCACACCCCCCATCATCACCATCGATCAGGAAGGAGGACGCGTCTCTCGCCTCAAACTCATCGGCAACGAACCTCCAAACGCCAATCAACTCCGAGACCGCGATGACCCCGCCCTGATCCAACAGCACGGAACCATCACCGGCGAACTCCTGCGGATTTTCGGCTTCAACCTCGACCTCTGCCCCGTCCTCGACATCTCCTTCGACGATGAGGCCGATAACTCCCTCCGCGGACGCTGCTACGGGAACACCCCTGCACAAGTCATCCGCAATGCCGGCCTCTTCAACGACGCACTGCGCAACCAAGGGATCCTCACCTGCGGCAAACACTTCCCCGGATATTCCCGCGCACCTCTCGATGCGCACCATGAACTCCCCGTGATCGATCTGTCCAAAGAAGACCTCGAAGCCAACGAACTCCACGTCTTCCGAACCCTCGGCAACCGCGTGGATTCCATGATGATCGGACACGCGTTCTACCCCGCCCTCGAATCGCAACGCCTCCCCTCGTCCCTCTCCCACTCGGTCATCACCGCTCTGCTGCGAAATGACCACGGATTCAAGGGCCTCGTCATGACGGATGATCTCGACATGGGCGCAATCCTCAATCACTTCGGTCTCGCAGAAACCATCCGCCTCGCCATCGAAGCCGGCAACGATCTCGCAATGATCTGCCACCGGATTCCCTGCGTGGAAGAAGCGCTCTCCCACCTCTCTGCCGTCCGCCAAACGGACCTCGATCGCGCCCTCACGAATGTTCACGCATTCAAATCCCGCATGACGCCCGCCGATCCTTGGAACGAGACCGTCTTCCAGGAACGCGACGCTCGCGTCCTCAAACTTCGCATCGATACCCTCGGCGAATCGGCCGCACTCACGCGAAGCGCGGAAGACGGAAAGCGTTCCCCTGTAGAAATTTACTAAAATGTTCATCGGCAAGCTCAGGCGCAAGCGCACCCGACAGACCAACCCGCAGGCGGAGACCTCCACCTCCGGCCCGTCACCCGCCCCTCCAGCGCCAGAACCCGTCCTCCGTTTCCTCAACTACGACGGTTCGCATCTCAAAGAACGAACCGTGACCGACGTCGATCAGATCCCCGACCCAACCGATGGCGCGACCCTTTGGATTGAACTCGACGGGATCGGCGATGGTACCCACCTGAACCAACTCGCCGCGCGATTCAACCTGCACCCGCTCGCTATCGAAGACGCTCACCACACAAGACAGCGCCCCAAGGTTGAGCCCTATGACGGCCACCTCTTCGTCATCCTGCAAATGGTCTACTTGGACCCCTCCAACGAACTTTGCATCGAACAGGTCTCGCTTTTCATCGGAACGAACTTCGTCCTCACCGTTCAAGAAGAACCCCTCCGAGATACCTTCAACTCCGTACGCGAACGCATCCGCCACGCACGCGGGCTCATCCGCAAATCCGGGTCCGATCACCTCGCTTATGCGCTGATCGATTCCATCATCGATAATCATTTCCCGATCCTCGAACGCATCGGTGATCACCTCGAAGAGCTCGACCGCGTGGTGATCAGCGAACCGTCCCCAGACCACATCCATCACCTCCACGGATGCAAACAGACACTTTCGCAACTGCGCCGCTTCGTCTGGCCAGAACGCGATGTCATCAACGCACTGCTCCACGACGAAAGCGGCTTGATCCGACGAGAAACCAAAGTCTTCCTGCGCGATTGCTACGATCACACCGTCCAGATCATGGATTTGATCGAGGCCTACCGAGACTCCGCAACGAGTCTCATGGAGCTTTACCTCTCCTCCGTCGGCATCCGCACCAATGAGATCATGCGGGTCCTCACCGTGATCTCGGCAATCTTCAGCCCCCTCACCTTCCTCGCTGGCATCTGGGGTATGAACTTCCAGAAAGAATCAGACGGCCTTGCCCTTCCGTTCAACATGCCCGAACTGCACTGGCGTTACGGATACCTCTCAAGCCTCGGCGTCATGGCTCTCATCGCTGTTGCCCAAGTTTTCTACTTCAAGAAAAAGAAGTGGTTCTGAAAGAGCGCGATATACACGCCCCTCAGAACCACTGTTCCCGCCAAAATCGCGGTCACCCTCCGCAGCAGCAGCTATTTCGAAAGGCCAGAATATGCCTTCAAAACATCCTTCGAATGATCCTGCGTCGACGCCTTCTCCATCACCCACACAACCTTCCCATCGCGCACTAAAAACGACGAGCGCTGCGCCTTGCCGTTGTTCATCGGCACCCCAAACGCCGTAGCCACCTTGCCTTCCACATCCGAAACGATCGTGAACGGAAGCTGATACTTCTCCTCGAACGCTTTCTGAGCCGAAACAGGATCCCCACTCACCCCCAACACCTGGATGCCTTTCTCCCGTAAAACCGTCCAATCATCCCGCAAACTGCATGCCTGCTTCGTGCACCCAGGCGTGTCCGACTTCGGGTAAAAATACACGAGCGTCACCCCTTTCTGGAAAACCTCCTTGAGGACGACGTCTTTTCCGTTCTGGTCCTTGGCCGCCGCATCAGGAACCACCGCGCCCACCGGAAGCACATCCGCGTGCAACGTCGCCAACGAAACAAAAGCCGAAACAAGCGATACGATAATTCTCATAGACCACCATTGCACTCCGCATCCCCCACTCAGCCAAGCCGTTTCCTGTCCCCCCAAAAACCGTCAACCGCCCCTCGAACGATTGAACGCAGCCACCAACCGATCCGTTTCGCGTCGCTCCACGCGCTCCTTCAAATCCGCTCTCTGATCCGCACGCTCCTTGCCCGAACCCACTCCCAACTCCACTTTCACCCGAGGCCCCTTCCAGTACATGCGCAAGATCACCAACGAGTTGCCCTTCACCTGAGTCAACCCGAATAACCGATCGATCTCCTTCCGATGCAACAGCAACCGCCGAGAACGCTTCGCCTGATGCTGCTCGTGTGACGCTTTCTCGTACGGCTTGATGTCCAAATCGTACGCCCACACCTGTCCGTTCTCCACTCGAGCAAACGCGCCCATCGCGTTCGCATGGCCATTCCGGACACTCTTCACCTCCGTCCCCTTCAACTCCACCCCCGCCTCGTGACGCTCAAGGATATGGTAATCCCTCAACGCCTTCCTGTTCACACAGATCTCACCGTGATCGGACATCCGGATGTGCTCGCCAAAAAATCGAGAACGCCCAGTTCCCGAGCCTAAATCACTCGTCACTGGGCGATCTTCCTGACCAAACCACTAGGACTGCTTGATCAACCAATTCAACTTGCCGTCGATCAACTCTTTCAAAGCCACATCCGAAAGACCGTCACGCACGCTCACCTCAGTCAGTGGACGATCGCCTTGATTCAACTGGCGCACCCGGTGGCTGACGATATTCACCAAAATCTGCTGGTTGATGTTCGGGACGACCTTCAACGCTTCCTCAACGAGATGTGCTTGCATAAGTTTTTATAGAATCGCCGCCTGCTCCACGAGGCGGTCTGATAAACTCGCCGAATACGTCCGCTGCGTCAAGGTCACGAACCCGTCTCTCACCTCGCGCCAGACATCCCCTTCCCTCTCACCTTTCCCATCGCCAGCCGAAATCCCACGTTGCCCAACCGGAATCCCTTCGGCAACGGATTCGACACCGCCCGGACCTGCGCATCCCCACCAGCCACCCCACCCGCCGCCGAAACATTCCACGCTTGGCCAAACGCAAAAACGTCCATAACTCCCAACGAACCAGAAATCTCCTCTCCACCCTTCACCGGCTCGCACATCTCGCTCACATTTGCATCCAGATCAAGGAGGCCCAAAACCCCAGGGACCGCCCCCTCCCCCGCATCCACCCCCTCACCTGAACGCGTCGACCCACGCCCATTCATCCGATACACACTCTCCCACTCATCCTCCCTCGGCAACCGGTACTCCCAACCACTCGGCAAACGCCCCGCCTCGCGCTCCAGATCCGTTAACCGTCGACAATAATCCCGAGCCTCGTCCCCGCTGACATAATACACCGGCAAGGCATCCCCCTTCCCTCGCAACGCGTCAACCGCCTTCGCGTCTTCCGGAAATCCCTGCCACTCGCGCATCCGTTTCTCACCCCAAATCGTATCATCCCGAAGCATCAACTCCGATTGCTCCTCAATCCCCGACCCCATCACCCGTTCCCATTCCCCCTGCGTCACCTCGCGATCCCCCATCCAAACCCCTTCCTCAACCGACCCAACCTTCCGCACCACTCCCGTCTCAGGCTCCATCGAGATGGCCGGACACCAGATCATACGTGGCCCCCCATCTCCCCCACCCCGCACCGCCCTCGGCAAAACCACGCTGGCCCAACCCGCCAATGGAAACTCGCCAGCACCAACTTGCTGCCCCGTCTCCGCCACGACGATACCACTACCCTTCGGATCCACCGCTCCCGCTTCCACTACCTTCCCCGCGTCAGGCGCAACAGAAGCCGACTCCTTGAACCCCGCGTCATACGCCTTCTCCACCGGAAACGCTTTCAATCCAATCTGATCCGCCGCCTCACGCTCCGTGGACGCCCGCTTAAGTAACTCCTGCAAATACCCATTCTTCGGAGCCAACCGAGCCACAGATACAACCCCTTCCGGCGCAGTCACCCTCGAGAACAACATCCGAGCAATCCGCCGAACATCCGCCGTCTTCTCCCCATAGCCAACCCCTTGATTCGAGGACCAATACTTCACCCGCTCGTGGCCGTCCGAACCCCGTTCGAACCCAAGAAAAACCACGGAATGACCGCGCTCCGTCGAACCCAATCGCTCATTCCAAAAAACCTTCAGGAAATCTCCCGGTACCGCCTTCTCCTTCTCAACAAACGATACGCCCATCCCCGTCTCCTTGAGCAAAACCGCCGTCCCGGGCCCGTTCGCATTCCATCGCCCCCAAACTCCAACCCCATCCTGGACCCGGACCGGAAGCCATTGCTGCCATACCGCCTCCGGCACAGAAGCTCCCGTTCGCTCCGCCCACATCTCCAACGCTTTGATGAAAGCCAGATAAGTCGCCGAGGAACAAAAACTTGGCTGCGCCGACTTCGGTTCCACCCGGAGCATCCCCTGCCGAACGACGCTCGAAGACACCAACCGATCCATCGCTAGCGCTTGAACAGAATACCCCCCGCCGGAAGGCATCTCCTTCAACGCCTTCAGGATCAAGGCGTTGAAATCCGCTTCGGCACCCGACGCGCCCTCACACCAAAAAACACCCCCGCACAAGAGCCCGATCAACAGAATCGCAAAACGCATCCGCATGCCGACCAGTCAAGCAACCTCTATGCAGGGCATCCACTCAGGCATCACCACGCTGCAACTGACCCCATTGCACCGGCAACCGACGACCATTCTGCGCCGCACGAAAATGCATCTGCCCGTCAGCCATCACCGTCACGTGACACTCCACAGGTCCCGCCTCATCCGGATTCACGCCTTGGATCCGGAACGCACCGAGACCCACCGGATCCTGCGTGCCGCCACTCTCCCCTTGCTGCAAAACCACGAACAAGGTGTCGCCAGTCACTTTCCACGGGAACCGACCCTCTGCCGGAACGTTCTTGCCAGCGCCCACAACAACTCCCCCATCACCGTCCGGCAAGGTGATCAATACCGGTGCTGTAACATAACCAGATGCATGCACCGCCACTTGCACTCCACACACCGCCAATACCCCCATCCACAACTCAAGCGTCCCACCCGCCATCGCTTTGAACTCCTCGTCAATCCCCTCTTGCGAAAGGGCCCGACGCAACACGCCCGCAGCCTCATCGCGCAACCCCAACTGGTGCAGGGTCTGCGCATAGTTCCAATCCAATCGGTTGGAATACTTGCGCGACTCAACCGCCGGTCGGATCACCGTGGTCAACTTCGTCAACTCACGGCTCTCGCCCAACACAGCCGAATAATGCAACAGCACCTCCTCGGAGTCCGCATTCAATCCGTAAGCCCGTTCCGCATGCCGCAACGCCGCACCCACATCCCCACGCTTCCTCGCCACAGAACTCGCAATCAGGTGCCCCATCCACGAACCCGCAGAGATCGCCCACTCACTCACCGCATTCTCTTTCTCCGGATCATGCTCGCCAGCCTTCAACCCGAACGAGATCCCAATCGCCGCATGATAGTTCGGGTCCAAACGCAACACCTGCTCCAACGCGTTCTGCTCCCCCTCCCGATCCCCAACCGCATTGCAGGCCTGCGCCAAATTCATGAACCCCGCAGGGTCCTCCGGACTCATCGCCGTATACCGCTCAACCGTCGCCTTCGCCAAATCGTTCCGACCCGACAACCGATACGCCCCCGTCAAAGCGGCAAGCGTCGGGCCATGCCCCGGCCGAACCTCATTCGCTTTCTCCAACGCCTTCAGTGCCGTCGGTAAAATCAACCCGTCCCTCAATAACCGATCCGCCAACCCCAACAACTCATCCGGCTTCTCGGCCAATGCATCCAGCTGTCCTTCAACCATTTTCTGGAACGACGGAACATCCACATAACCAACGGCCTCCGGCTTCGATGCATCCCCTCCCTGCTGGACCAACCGCACGAGAACGCGCAACCTCACCAACCCCTCCAACGCCACCTGATCATTCGCGTTCACCTCCAACGCCTTCTGGAAACACTCCACCGCACGATCCCGATTCCCAACACTCGCGTTGATCGTCCCAAGATTGCTCCAAGCCGGCGACATCGTCGGCAAATCCTCAACCGTCTTCTCAAAGTTCGCGATCGCCTCCTCGTCATTGCCCTCCAACCGAGCCAAACTGCCCTTCTGGAAACTGATGAACGGCGTCCCCGGATGCAACCGCTCGATCTCCTCCAGAACACGGTAAGCCTTCACGATCTCCCCCTCCTCCAGAGCATCCGACAAATCGCTGAACAACCCCGTCGCCGCACGGAAACTTGACCACGGATCCACCGCCTCCACACCAAGCCGGTCAATCGCTTCACACAACGTTTCAAGATCCAAGGGCTGACGCTTCGCCCCCTCAGGATCCGCCTCCGCTGGCCACGGCAACTTGCCGGGCAACCCGTAAAACAGCGGCTCCCAAGACGTGTTCTCCACCCAAACGACATTGTTCGACATAAATCTCTCTCTTCTAATGATTTTTGAGCCAACTGATCACAGACCGATCACCCGAAGCACATCATCCCGCCGCGCAGCAGCACTCAACACCCCTCCAATCTGGTCCTTCGCCACATCCGGATCCTTCAATCCATGCCCCGTAACGGTCAACACAACCCGCGCCCCCTCCGCAATCCCTGACATCGGACACCCCACGCAGCGAGCCGATCCCTGACACTTCAACAACCCCGCAACACTCGCCGCACTCGCCGGCTCAACAAAGATTCCCTCCTCCGCCGCCAACCACGCTTGCGCTGCCAAGATCTCTTCGTCAGACACCACGTCGATACACCCGCCACTCGTCTTGATCGCCTCCTCCGCAAGATCCCAACTCGCGGGGTTCCCAATCCGGATGGCAGTCGCAACCGTCTCGGGATTCTCGACCACTTTCTTGAAAAAGATCGGCGCAGATCCCAGCGCCTGAAATCCCGTCATCCTCGGCAACTTCGTCGACCGACCAGCCTCTCGGAATTCCCGATAACCCATCCAATACGCGGAGATGTTGCCAGCATTGCCCACCGGCAAGATGTGCACATCCGGAGCATCTCCAAGCTCTTCCACAATCTCGAAACTCGCGGTTTTCTGACCCTGAAGCCGATCCGGATTCACCGAGTTCACCACCGCGATCCCACCCAACGCGCCAATCTCCCGAACCAAACGCAACGCATCATCGAAGTTCCCCTCAATCGCCACCACCTTCGACCCATACATGAAGGCCTGCGCCATCTTCCCGAAAGCGATCTTCCCCTTCGGCAACAACACCACCGATGCAATCCCTGCCCGCGCCGCGTAAGCCGCAGCCGCCGCACTGGTGTTCCCCGTGGACGCACAGATCACCGCCCTCGCCCCACCCTCAACCGCCTTCGATAACGCCACCGTCATCCCCCGATCCTTGAACGAACCCGTCGGATTCAAACCCTCGTACTTCAAATACACCTCCACCCCACGCCCCACCTTCGCACTCAACTTCGGCGAATGGATCAACGGAGTGCTCCCCTCGTTCAACGAAATCACCGGAGTCGACTCGCCAACCGGTAAATAAGAACGGTACCGCGCAATCACTCCGCGGTCATGCAATGTGGAAAAGGGTTTCAGGCTCATTCGAAATGCTCTACTCGGATCATCCGAGGCGCCTTCTTGACCGCATCCAACGCAGCCAACCGCGTCATCGCCTCGCCAATCTGTCGGTTCGTCGTCGCGTGGGTCATCAGGATCAGTGGCACAGTAGCCCCCTCATCCTCCGACTCCGGTTGTAAAATCGATGCAATGCTGATCCCAAGATCCCCCAAAATCCCCGCCACCCTCGACATCACCCCCGGACGATCCTCCACCGCCAACCGCAAGTAACACGCCGATCGGATCTCCGCGATCGGTCTGCAACTCCCGTACAATGCGTGCGTCACAAACCCCGCATCTCGGCGCGGACGCACCAACGCCTCCGCCGCCTCCGCGATGTCCCCCAACACCGAACTCGATGTCGCATCCTGTCCAGCGCCTCTCCCATAGAACAACGTCTCGCCCACCAAATCCCCGTGCACTGCCACCGCATTGAACACCCCATTCACACTCGCCAAAACATGCTTCTCCGGAACCAACGTGGGATGCACCCGAACCTCCACCTCCGCCCCCATCCCATCTTTCCCCGCCTTGATGACCCCCAAAAGTTTGATCCGATAACCCAGCTTCCGCGCAAAACAGATGTCGGAAGCCGTGATCGCTTCAATCCCCTCCACATGCACCTTGTCCGGCGCAACCCAAAACCCATACGCCAACGACGCCAAAATGATCGCCTTGTGCGCCGCATCCCAACCATTCACGTCAAACGACGGATCGGGCTCCGCATAACCCGCCGCCTGCGCCTCCCGCAACGCCTCCTCAAACCCCATCCCCGTCTCGGTCATCCGCGTCAGGATATAATTGCTCGTCCCATTGATGATGCCGTGGATCGAAACGATGTGATTGCCGATGAATGACTCCCGCACCGCTTTGATGATCGGGATCCCTCCCGCAACCGCCGCCTCGTAAAGAACCGGAACGCCGTTCCGATTCGCACACTCGAAGATCTCCCGACCATGCTCAGCCAATAACGCTTTGTTCGCCGTCACAACCGCTTTCTTCGACTCCAACGCCGCAAGGATGAATGCCAAACTCTCCTCCTTCCGCCCCATCAACTCCACCGCAATCCCGACCTCCCCATCCGCGATCACATCCCGCCAATCCCCCGTCAACAGACGCTCCTCAATCCCCTCCGCAACCCGACGCCCCACATCTCGCACCGCCAACTTCCGCACCTCCAGATCGAACCCCGTGCGGCCTCGGATCAACGCCCGATTCCCCGCGAGATGCTTGAACACCCCAGCCCCGACATTGCCCAACCCCGCAATCCCAACTCCGATCGGCTTGTCCATGTGATTCATCAGTTCTTCCAGATCAACACTCACTCCCACTCGATGGTGGCAGGAGGTTTCGACGAAACATCATACACCACACGGTTCACACCCTTCACCTCGTTGATGATCCGCGAAGATATCTTCGCAAGCAACTCATACGGAACGCGTACCCAATCCGCCGTCATACCGTCCTGGCTCTCCACAATCCGCAACGCGATCGTGTCCTCATACGTCCGACCATCCCCCATCACCCCAACCGAACGCACCGGTAACAACACCGCAAAGCTCTGCCAAACCTTGTAATACCATCCCGACGCCTTCATCTCCTCCACCACAATCGCGTCCGCCTCGCGCAACACACGCAACCGCTGAGGCGTGATTGCCCCGATGATCCGAACCGCTAACCCCGGCCCAGGGAACGGCTGCCGATGCACCACCTCCTTCGGCAACCCCAACTTCGTCCCAACCTCCCGAACCTCGTCCTTGAACAACTCCCTCAACGGTTCCACCAACTCAAACTTCAAGTCCTTCGGCAACCCCCCCACATTGTGATGGCTCTTGATCAGCGAAGCCGGGTTCCCGGCAATCGCAACACTCTCAATCACATCAGGATAAAGCGTCCCCTGCGCCAGAAAACGGAACGACCCAGCTCCCGCACGCCGACGCTTCGTCACCGATTTCACCGCGTCCTCGAACACCCGGATGAACTCGTGCCCGATCACCCGCCGCTTCTTCTCCGGATCCGTCACCCCTCGCAACTTCGAAAGAAAGCGCCTCGTCGCATCCACCGTCTTCAACCGCATCTGGAAATTGTCCCCGAACAAACGCTCCACCGCCTCCGCCTCGTTCGCTCGAAGCAACCCGTTATTCACAAAAACACACGTCAACTGATCCCCAATCGCACGATGGATCAAGGCCGCCGCCACACTCGAATCAACCCCGCCACTCAACCCAAGAACCACACGATCCCCCCCAACCTGCTCCCGGATCCGATTGCACGTCTCCTCAATGAACGAGCCCATCGTCCAATCCGCCGTCGCTCGACAGATCCCAAGAACGAAGTTCGCAAGGATCTCCTTCCCTCGCGGCGTGTGCACAACCTCCGGATGAAACTGTAACCCGTAAAAACGCCGCTTCGCATCCTCCACCACCGCAAACGGACTGTTCGTCGTCGTCCCCACCGGACGGAACCCCTCCGGCAACTTGGTCACCTTGTCCCCATGCGAGTTCCAGACCGCCAACTCCTTGTCCATCCCCTTGAACAACGCACACGCCTTCGACACCTTCAACGTCCCCATCCCATACTCACGACGCTCAGAATGCTCCACCTTCCCCCCAAGATGGTGAGCCAACAACTGCATCCCGTAACAGATCCCCAAAACCGGCACCCCCATCCGCAAGATCGCCTTATCCGGCTGCGGCGAACCCTTCGCGTAAACACTCGCCGGCCCTCCCGACAAGATGATCCCCGCAGGCGCTAGCTCGCGGATCTTCGAAGCAGGTGTGTTGAACGGAAGCACCTGCGAAAAAACGTGGAACTCGCGGATGCGCCGAGCAATGACCTGCGTGTACTGCGACCCGAAGTCGAGAATCACGATGCGTGAATGTTTTGCCATAAAAACTTGGTGAAATGAACCAACGCGGGGAAACGAATACCCCTACCTAATCCCGTTCCCCGAAGGAAGACCGAATCGCATCCAACTTCCCCGCTCCACGTCACCCGTTCATCGAACGCCGCCGCCAGAGTCGGACGTCGCAGGCGCCTCACGCCGGCCCGCAGCCAAAACACACAAGATCGAACACGCAATCAAACCCGCCCCCAAAGCGAACGCTTTCCCGTACCCCCCATCAACCAGCAGCCGATCCGCTTCGCTCAACGGACGCGCAAACTCCGAGAACGCCAAAGGCAACGGTAACACCGCCACAATCGGCCCAAGAAACCGCCCCAAACTCCCCGACGCAGACATCAAACCCATCACCCGCCCCTGCGCGTGCTGATCCACATACCGCGAGGCCATCCCACTCAACGTCGGCGTCAACAACCCATTCCCCAACGCCATCAACGCACACACCCCCATGAACCCGCCCACACTCCGAACCCCAGGCAATAACCACAAACTCTGAGCCAAAATCAACGCCCCTCCCAACGCGAGCTCCCGCTCAATGTTCCGACGCAACAACCGACGCAACAACCCACCCTGAACCAACACCGCTAAAACACCCACATACGCAAACCCATAACTGGTCTGCTCCTGATCCCAACCGAACCGGTCCTTGCAGAACAACGCGAACAACACATGGATGAACGCAAAACCCGTTGTCGACAAAACCGATGCCAACAGGATCATCCCAATCCAACGCCCCATCGATCCTCGGAACACCTCCGACAAAGGCAACGAAGCCACCACCGCGCCACGCCGCTCCACAGGGTAAGTCTCAGGCAACCGCGCCCAAACCAGAACACCATTCAAAACCGAAAGACCCGCAGCGACATAAAAAGGCAACTGCGTCGAATACTTGCTCAAGATCCCCCCCAGTGCCGGCCCCATCACAAAACCCAAACCAAACGCCGCCCCAATCATCCCCATGGTCCGCGACCGTTTCTCCGGCGGAGTCACATCCGCAATGCAAGCCTGTGCCGTCGCGATGTTCCCCCCGCTCGCCCCATCGATGATCCGCCCCAAAAACAGCATCCACGCAGACTGCGCCATCCCGATCACCACAAAACCAACCGCCGTCCCCACGATGCTCACCAACAACACCGGCTTCCTCCCGATCCGGTCCGACAATCTCCCGAACAATGGAGCCGCAACCAACTGCACCAACGAGAAAACCCCAACCAAAAACCCCAACTCAGAGGGCTTCATCAAAAACGGTTCGCTGTTCGCGTAAACCGGCAAAACCGGAATCACGATCCCAAACCCCACCATGCTGATGAAAACAGTGAGGAAGATCAGACCAATCGGAGAACGTTGCGACGACATGTTGTGTAATACGCTATTCCTCGCCACCCCCAGCAACCGCGCAACCGCAAAATCCTCGCTTCAGAGACAACCCGCGCCGCAACCCGCCCAACAACTGCCCTCACCCCGTTGACGTAGACCCACCTCCATCCGCCCAAAACTCATCGGAAAAAGGAAGAGCGCGCTCGGCGGGGATCGAACCCACGACCCGCTGCTTAGAAGGCAGCTGCTCTATCCACTGAGCTACGAGCGCAGAAAGCGCCAATTAGAATACCCACGTTCATCCGTTTGAAAACGGAAAATACCCCCAAACCTAGGGAAAACCCCACTCACCCCCCATTTCCGTCTAGCCCCCTCTTTTATGTCCATTCATACTCACCCGCTAATCCCAACCCCCATCGCTCTCCCGCGAACCCTTTTTCCCGACATCTTTCCATGAACCCCTCGCCGGACACCCCAAGAACAGGTCAGAGCACCAGCACCTCCGACCCAAACGACCAACCTTCCGGCGTCGTCCGTCTCGAACTCGGGGACTTCCTCCATCGCCTCCCTTCCACCCTGCTCGCAGAAGGGTCCCGCGACCGCCACCTCAGCATCTTCTTCGACCGCGAAGACATCTCCCAACGCATCTCCCGAGGGATGACCAGCATCCCGATCCGTGAACTCTACGAAAAAGTTCCCCACGTCTTCGCAAGCTCGGCCAGCGCCACCGACACCACCCAAATCCGTCTGCCCTGGCAAAAAATCCTCAACATCCTCCGGACCCCCGACAAAGACGACTCCACTCTCGTCGTCAAATCCCCAGAAACACGCCGAGCCGCTCAGTCCGCGACAAACGAGTACATCTCGAAATCCGCCGCCGATGTCGCCGAACTCGCTTCTAGCCTCGCCCCAACCGAGCGCCCATCAAAAGCCCGACGCAGCGCCGCCCCGAACTCCCTGCCAGACGAAGCGCTCTCCCAAGACTCCCCTGACCAAACAACCCCCCGCTCCACTCGGTCAGAACGCCAAGACCCAGAGCCCGAACCCCGAGCCACCCGCGAACGGACCTCGCCCGCCCCATCTGCACCATCTGCACGCCGCGAATCCCCCGAACGGCAGCCTCGGCAACGCATCGAACCTGCCGAATCCCTGCCCCTCGATGAACCCGTCAATAGCGGCAATGCGATTCCCAGCCAGAACTGGAGCCATGTCCCCTCCGCACCCCCAACCGACCCCGCATCCGATGCCTGGGAAAAACGCGCGGTGACCGCCCTCGAAGCCGATATCGAGAACTACAGGAAGCGCATCCGCTCCCTCATCGCCGAACGCGACGAACTCGCCAAACGCAACGAAGAACTGCTCTCCAACGGCTCATCCGACGAACCCGTCACACGAGAACACAGCATCCAAGCCCCCTCCGCAGAAGGGATCTCCCCTCAGTCCGCCGAAGTCCTCCAAAACCGCATCAACTCCCTCAAACAAGAACGTCAGGTCCTCGAAAAAGCGCGCCAAGACGCCATCGAGAAAATCGAGGAAGCGAAAAGGACAGGAACAACCCCCAACATCCTGGGACCGTCCGATGATTTCATCAAAGCGCAAAAGGCCCAAGAAGCTGAACTAGCCAGCCTCCGCGCCGAAGTTGAACGCTGGAAAGCTCAACTCGAAGACCTCAGAAAAAAAAACGTTCGGCTCGAATCCGAAAAGGACGAGATCGCGAAGCAGCGCGACGAACTCGCGGACGAGAACCGCTCCGTTCAATCCGCCCTTGAACGCGATAAGTCCCAGTCCAACAACGGTGACCGCGCCCTCGCAGGTCTTCGTCGGACAATCGACGCACAGCAAAAAGCGGTCGCTGCGCTCACCAAAGAACGGGACGACCTCGATACCGCCAAGCGCCGCCTCGAAAACGACCTGCGCGAAACGCGCGATTCCCTCCAAGCCGAATCCGCCGGTCTCCGCGACAAGCTGAAACAATCGGAAGACGCTCGCAGCCGACTCGAAAGCGCCAAAGCAGGCGACTCCTCCCTCATCGGGGATCTTTCAAAGGAAAGGGATGCCCTCCGGTCCCAAACCCAAAATCTCGAGAAAAACGTCACAGAACTCCGGAAATCGCTCGCAGATGCGACCAATGCCGTTGGCC
Source organism: uncultured Chthoniobacteraceae bacterium (assembly GCA_964489645.1). Lineage (GTDB taxonomy): Bacteria > Verrucomicrobiota > Verrucomicrobiia > Chthoniobacterales > Chthoniobacteraceae > JBEEPE01. The sequence goes on from CAZAZT010000010.1 coordinate 26,046, forward strand.
GTGAAAAAGCCGACTCTGCCGCTCTCAAGACACGCCTCGAAGCAGAACTCGCAGCCGCCAACGCCGGAACCGAACGCGCCGTCGCCGCCGCACGCCTCGAACTCGAACAACGCCTCAGCCATTCGGAGAAAACCAACCGCACCCTCGGCGAAGCCAAACTCGCCGCCGAAGCCAAAGCCTCCGAACTCGAGAACAAACTCGCCGCAACGCAGGAGCAACTTGCCAACGCCCGCACCGAACTCGAGAAAGCCCACGTCGCCATCGGCGACAAAGACGCCGAACTCAATGCTCGTACCCGCGATTTCGACGAACTCATCGCCGCAAGAAAACAGGAATACGACCTCTCCATCGCTGCAGTCGAAGCCGATAAAAAACGTCTCGAAGCCGAACTCTCACTCGCCCACACAAAAGCCATCGAGGCCGAACGAGAAGACCACCGCATCGCACTCGCCCAACTCCGACGAGAACTCGAAGCCGCCAACAGTTCGCTGAAATCCAGCCTCCAAACCGCAGAAGAAAATCTCACAGCCGCCGAGGAAAACGCAGCGAAACGCATCGAAGTTCGGGACGCAGAACACCAACGAACCCTCCACGCTCTCGACGCAAAACACTCCGCTGCCCTCGAGGTTCTTCGCTCGCAACACTCCCAAGAACTCGAAGCCGAACGATCCCACTTCGAACGGCAACTGACCGACCTTCGCGCCGACTTCAGCCAAGAACTCGGCGACCTCGAAGCCGCTTCCCAAGCCGCTTCCGCGCGCCATGAAGCGGACAAAGCCGCCGCCCTCGAAGAAAGACATCGCCTGGTCGCAGATCTCAACGCGGAAAACGAACGCAAACTCGCCCTCCAACGCGCCGACCACGAACGCGCCATCGCGGCAGCCCTCGCCGAACGCAACAACGCCGTGTCCGAACGCGACCAACGCATCGCCAACGTCTCCTCAGACCGAGACCGCCGCCTCAGCGAATGGGTCGCTCGATTCGATTCCGCCCAAGCCGAACACGCCCGCGCCATCGCCAACCTCTCCGCCGAACGCGACGCCATCACCTTCCAACGGGACCAAACCCTCGCCGAAGCCAATGCCGAGCGCGACCGCCGCATCACCCAGATCACCATCGAACACCGCCAGGCCGTCGCATCCCTCACCAGTGCAAAAGATTCCGAGATCGCTCGCCTCCGGGAAGAGACCGGCACCATCCGCGTCGAAAATGATCGACTGCGCGCCGCCCTCCAAGACGCAGAAAAACGTTACCCCGCAGAGATCGGACGCTTACGCGACGAACTCGACGCAGCACGCTCAGAGTGTGGAGAACTCTCCAGCCGCACCGCAGCCATCGAGAGCGACGCGCGCAGACGCAACGAGCAACTCGCTCGAGAACGCGAAGCGCTCCTCAACGAAAAATGCACCCTCCTCGCCCTCCTCGAGGAAACACGGGAAACCCTCCGCACAAGAACCGATGAGTTCTCGCGCCAACTCGACGGCCTCATCCGCCAACGTGACGAGGCTCGCGCCTCCGCCGATGCAGCCCGCTCCGCAGCCCGTGAACAATCTTACAACCTCGAGCGCGAACGCACCGAGATCCTCCGCTCCGACTCCGAAAGTCGCGACCGCATCGAACGCGAACTCACCCGTCTGCGCAAAGAACGCGATATGGCAGTGCGCCAACGGGATGTCATGCGCGATCACGCAGACGTCCTCCTAGAACGCCAACAGCAACTGCTGAGAACGCCCCTCCAGACACCCCAAACCTCCAGCTCTCTCTCACGCCCAGCGAACTCGGATTTCAACACCCTGAACTACTGAGCCACCCACGCAGCTTCTCCCCCTCATGATCGCTCTCGCTGTCGAAACCTTCGCCCTGAGCGTCGATGTGCCCCTCGAATCCCCGCAAAGCCTCCAACAGGCCCAGATCGAAACGTTCGCACAAAGCCTCTGCGACCCCGCAAAGGGACTCGGTATCCGCCCCGCCCAATGCCAACTCGTCAATCGCGACTCCCTCTACCAGTGGGAACTCCAAACCACTCTGTTTGAGGGAAATGGAACTCTCGTCCGAACCGCCGACCGCCTGCGCATCCTCATCCGTAACGCACGTACCACCCAAGACTGGCACGTCCTGCATCAAGCCCTCCTCCGTTCGTTCAACCTCGTCCCCATCCACCCGGGAGCCCTCTCCGCCCTCTCCATCCAAGGCCAGATCCGCTTCCCAAGCCCCCTCGAAAGAGAACGCTTCCTGCGCCCTTTCGCCGCAGGTCTCACCATCGCGCGCCCCGGTTTCCTCGGCGCCGTCCGCATCCCCGACTGGGAACACGAAGTCCGTGTGCTGATCGAAGAATCCAACGTCCTGCCAAACGCCATCTCCGCAGGCATCGATACCCCGTTCTCCCCGCAACGCGATTGGGACTCCTTCATCGAATCCTTCCCCGCAGTCTTCGAAAACGCCCTCAACCTCCTCGGACTCTCCGTCCCCGTCTTCCCTCACGCCTGATGCAGGAAACTCCAGCCGACTGGGACCGCCAGTTCGTCTGGCATCCGTTCACCAACATGGGGCACTGGCTCGAATCAGAGCCCCTCACCATCGTCTCTGGCCAAGGCTGCCGCATCACCGACCAAAACGGTAACTCCTACCTCGACGGTAACTCCTCCATCTGGACCAACATCCACGGACATAACCACCCGCGCCTCAATGCCGCAATCCATCGGCAACTCGAGCGCATCGCCCATTCCTCCTTTCTCGGACTCTCCAACCCGCCCGCCGCTCAACTCGCAAAGGAACTCTGCCAACTCTGGTCCCCTCACTTCGCTCGCTGCTTCTTCTCCGACAACGGTTCCACCGCCATCGAAGCAGCCCTCAAGATGGCCCTGCAGTTCCATCAACTCACCGGTAACCCCCAAAAAAACACCTTCGCCGCATTCCAAGGTGCCTACCACGGCGACACCCTCGGAGCATCAAGCCTCGGCGGCATCCCCCTCTTCTTCCAGCGCTTCCACCAACACCACACCCCAGTCATCCACGTAAACTCCCTCCCCGACCTTCAAGAGCAAGCAACCGAATCGCTTGCAGCCGTCGTCATCGAACCGCTCGTGCAAGGCGCAAACCGCATGCACTTCTGGCCCAAGGACCTGCTCCAACAACTCCAACACTGGTGCACAAACCACAACGTCCTCCTCATCGCAGATGAAGTCATGACCGGCTTCGGACGCACCGGAAAGATGTTCGCCTGCCAACACGAAAACGTCCGCCCAGACCTCGTCGCCCTCGCAAAAGGCCTCACCGGCGGATACTCACCCCTCGCTGCAACACTCGTCGCCGAGCACGTATTCCATCCATTCAACTCCACAAACCCCAACTCAACCCTGTTCTATGGCCACTCCTACACCGGTCACCAACTCGGCTGTTCCATCGCTCTCGAAAATCTCGCCATCTTCCGAGAAACCCCTGTCCTCGAACAGGTAATCAAATCATCCGAACTCCTCTCCCAAGCCATCCAGCATGATCTGCTGCCCCTCGCCTCCGTCGCAAATCCCCGGGTCCTCGGCCTCATCGCTGCCGTCGACCTCGTCCAACCCGCATCCCGCACCCCATTCCCAACCGAACTCCACATCGGAGCGAAAGTGTGCCTCGCCGCACGACAGTTCGGCCTCCTCACCCGTCCCATCCTCGACACCCTCGTCATCATGCCGCCCCTCTCCATCTCCCCCTCTGAGATCCGCCTCATCACCAGCGCCTTGCGCAACGCCCTTCTCAGCACCCCCGAAACCTCGACCCCATGACCCAGCCTCCCCCCGTAGCCCTCTCCATCGCAGGCTCCGACAACAGCTGCGGCGCCGGCGCACAAGCCGACCTGAAAAGTTTCTCGGCATCCGGCGTCTATGGCCTGACCGCCATCACCTGTGTCGTCGCCGAAGTGCCCGGACTCGTCTCCAAAATCGAACCCATCTCCCCAGAAACCGTCGCAGAACAGATCCGGCTCTCATTCGCCGCATTCCCCGTCGCCGCCATCAAGACCGGAATGCTCCTGTCCGCAGAGATCATCCACGCCGTCGCAGATACCCTCCACCCCATCCAACAACGCACCCCCCGTCCCCTCGTCATCGATCCCGTCATGATCGCCACCAGCGGAACACCCCTCCTCAAACCAGATGCCGTCCAATCCTACCACGACAGACTCTTCCCCCTCGCAACACTCATCACCCCCAATGCCGACGAACTGGCGGCCTTGAGCGGACAGCCAATCACCGATCACACCACGCTGGTCGATGCTGCTCTCCAACTCGCATCCCAGAACCGTTGCGCCATCTTGGCGAAAGGAGGTCATGTCGGCGGAGACCTCGCAACCGATCATCTGGTGCTGCCAGACGGAACCATCCGTTCCCACTCAAGCCCCTTCACACGAGACATCTACACCCACGGAACCGGGTGCTCATTCGCCGCTCTCATCGCCGCTCGCCTCGCCCTCGGACTCTCCCTGACAGATGCGTTCTTCAGCGCAAAAGAACACCTCGCCGCCGCCATCAAAAACCATCACCGGTGGCTCTCCCCAGTCCAAACCGACGCACTCGATCACTTCGCCACCATCCCCATCCCACGCCCCATTCCGTGAGCTTGCCCCAAAACCAAGGACTCCTCGGCCGCCTCATCTCCAAACTTGAGCCAGCCGAACCCTCTGCCCTCGCGGCACCTGCGCTAAGCCTCACCTGGCTGCTCCGACTCCGCTGGGGCGCAGTCCTCGGCCAGACCGCAACCATCCTGACCGCCGCTTACGCTCTCGATGTACCTCTCAAAGTCGGCCCCCTCCTCGCCATCGTGGGCGCAAACGCCGTCTCCAACCTCCTCCTCTCCCTCCACCCAAAACGCCACACCACCAACCAGAACAAACTGTTCCAAACCATCCTCATCGTCGACACCCTCACCCTCACCCTCCTCCTGCTCGACTCCGGCGCATCCGATAACCCGTTCACCTCGTTCTACCTCGTCCATGTCGCCATCGCCGCCATCGCGCCAGAAAAACGCACCGCCTGGGTCATCGCCGCATGGTCTGCCGCTTGTCTCCTCATCCTCCACCTCATCCCCCTCCTCACCCACCGACCAAACCCCATCCCCGAACACGTCGTCTCCATCGGCAAACTCACCTCGGTCACATTGACCGCCGCTGCCATCGCCCTCTTCACCGGCCGACTCCATCGTGCGCTTCGCCGCCGCGAAGCAGACGTCGCGCGCCTCCGCATCGCAGCCGAACAACGCGAACGGTTCGCCGCCCTCGCAACCCTTGCAGCCGGTGTCGCCCACGAACTCGGCTCGCCCCTCGGCACCATCCTCGTCGCATCCAAAGAACTCGAGATCCTCGCCCGCGATCAACCCGACCCCGCTCTCCTCGAAGACGCACGCCTCATCCGCTCCGAAACGGAACGATGCAAAACGCTGCTCGGCCGACTCAACGCCAAATCCACGGCCGAACTCGGCGAACCCCCCATCCATACCTCCCTCCCCGAGTTGATGGAAAATCTGCGCGAAATTCTCGCCCCCAACATCCTCCCTCGCGTCATCTTCCCACACACAGAAGATCGCACCACGCTGCTCCTCCCAAAATCCGCCGTCATCGAAGCCCTCGCCTGTCTCGTCAGAAATGCCGCCGAAGCCACATCCGGCCCCATCCTCATCCTCCCCTCCCTCGACGAATCCCTCATCTCCCTGTCCGTCCAAGACCACGGCACCCACTTGCCCGAATCCCTCACCACCCACTTCGGAGAACCCTTCTTCACAACCAAAGAACCAGGACGCGGCATGGGCCTCGGCCTCTACCTCGTCCGCCTCCTCGCAGAACGCCTCGGAGGTTCCTTCTCGCTCACCAATACCCCCACAGGCACCATCGCCTCCCTCACCCTCCCAAAACGCTGCCCGACTCCAATCCCATGAAAACCCGCATCCTGGTCATTGACGACGAACAGCCTTACAGAGATCGCCTCGTTCGCGCCTTCCAAGCCCGCGGCCACGATGCCCGCGCCGCCGCCGACGGCCCATCCGCACTCAACATCCTCTCAGAGTTCGTCCCCGAACGCGCCGTGCTCGATCTCAAAATGCCAGGCCCCGGCGGCCTCGTCGTCCTCAAAGAACTGCTCTCGGAACTCCCAGACCTCAAGGTCATCCTCCTCACCGGTTACGGCAGCATCGCCTCCGCCCTAGAAGCCGTAAGAAACGGCGCCATCGACTACCTCACCAAACCAGCAGACGCCGACCAGATCCTCGCCGCCTTCGATAAACCAGGCGGCGTCACCGACAGCAATGAGCCCCCTCACGAAGTCCCTACCCTCGACCGCGTCGAATGGGAACATATCCAGCGGGTCCTCTCAGAATGCTCCGGCAATATCTCGGAAGCCGCACGTCGTCTCAACCTGCACCGACGCACCCTCCAACGGAAACTGGACAAATACCCGCCCCTGCACTGACCCAGCCCCCCTGACCTCACGCCGAGAACTCGAAGATCCGACGCAACACCTCGGGATTCCCACCCACATCCGCCAGAGTGTATCGGTCGAGCACCGAGAAAAACGCACGCTGAGCTTCCGCAAGAACCCGCTTCAACCCACACGCAGGAGAGATCGCGCACGTGTTTGTTTTCGGATCAAAACACTCCACCAATACCTGCTCGCCCTCCACACGCCGTACCACCTGCCCCAGAGAGATCTGATCCGGCGCCTTCGCCAACCGAACCCCCCCAGAACGCCCACGAACCAGATCGATCACCCCAAGAGTCCCAAGCGTCTGAGCCACCTTGGTCAGGTGGTGCGCCGAAATGTCGTACGCCTTCGCCACCCGCGCCACCGTCACGTTTTCCCCAGGATACACGGACAGGTACACCAATAACCGGAGACTGTAATCGGTGCGCAAGTTGAGATTCACCGACTCTTGCTCGCTCAAACCCGCTAGATTGTCCACTCATTACAGAGAAAACACCCGCTGAACGTGAAGATTCACCCATATGTCTAAACTTCCGCCCCTTACCGCAGTAGGACACCGCTATCTCGAAGAACTCCTTCCGCCAAACGCCGCAATTGTTGATGCCACATGCGGAAATGGGCACGACGCCGCCTTCCTTGCCCCCTTCGTGCTGCCACGCGGATTCCTCCTCGCCATCGACATCCAACCCGAAGCCATCCTCGCAACCACCGAACAACTGAAACGCACAAACATCCCTCAAAATCGTTGGGCCTGTCTCCAAGCAGACCATCGCAACCTCGCTTCCCTCCTGCCGCCCGAGCTCTCTGAGGGACTGGACGCCGCCGTCTTCAACCTCGGCTACCTCCCCGGAGGCCCGAAATCCATCACCACCTCCGCCTCGTCCCTCGAGGCCATCCAATCCACCCTGCCCCTCCTGAAACCCACGGGCGTCCTAGTGATCACCTCCTACCCCGGTTTCCCAGACGGCCTCGCCGAACACGAATCCATCGAACAATGGCTCACTCTCAAAGCGAACGAAGGTCGAGACCTCCACCACATCCGCTCCGTAGGACGACAAAATCGCCCCCCCGAACTCTGGATCCTCGCAAACAGACACGCCCCTCCGCCCGCGCCACCACATGATTTTTCACCCCGCTAGCCCCTCACCCGTGGCCCTTTACTCAGACCGACTCGCTCCGCTCCCCGTCCGAGGCAAGCAGTCTGCTTCGCAGGTCCCCCAGTGAAACAACACGTACAAGCCCTGAAAAATATCCTCCCCGCCGCTGTGATCAGCGGCCTGGCTTGGGCGTACCGTGAGGAGTTCCCTGGCGTCCCCGCAGTCTCTCAGCTCGAAGCGAACCTCCGACTCAAAGCACCGGTCTTCGCAACCTCCCCAGTACTCGGCCTCATCGACGGACTCGCCATCCTCGGCTCAACAGCGTTGTTACTCTGGGGAATCCGCTGCAGCCGTACCCCCAGAGAGTTCATCCAGAACTCCACTTTGGCACTGACCGTCGCACTCGGAAGTTGGCTCCTAGCAGCTCTCTCCGGCATGCCTCTCTCGTGGGAAGCTCTCCTCGTCGCCTGCTCAGCCAACCTCCTCCTGAGCGGCTTGACCCACTCAACACCCGAGCCGGTAGCACACAAAAAAGCGACCCCCGAATCTCTCCCCGCGCAATCGGCCATCACCGCACCCAGCGCACAAACCCCGCCCCCCTCAATCCCCGAACCGCGGATCATCGTCGCCACCATTCTCCACGCCCAACTCGTCAACCTCGCCGAATTGCTCGAATCAGAGGACGCAGCCGCCTGTGACAAACTGGTCCAATCCGCCATCCGAGAGGTCATCAGCGCCTGTCGCCGATTCGGGGGAACCATCCAGTCCCTCTCCATCAACTCCGTGCAAGCCGTTTTCCAACACGACACCTCCGGCAGCCACGCTTCCCAAGCCCTTCGCGCCGGCATCCTTGCCCGAGAACGCCTGAACACCCTCGCAAATCCCATCAGGAACGGCTCCCCACGGTGCCTCCCCGATTTCCGCATCGGGATCAATACCGGCGAAACCCTCAGCACCGTCCTCACCACCCCCGCTCAAACCCCCTCTATCGGCGGTGAACCCGTCGAGTGGGCGCGCAAACTCTCCAGCGCCAACCTCCTCTTCGGCTCAAAAGTCCTCGCAGGCCCCTCCACCATCTCGCTCGCAAGCCCATCCTTCGAATGCAGGACTCTCGACACCCTGCAACGATTCTTGCCCCCATTCCCCCCAGAAAACGTCGTCGAACCCATCGCCCTCAAAGGCACCCTCGACCCCGATGAAAAACAGCGCCTCGACGCGTGGGAAGACGGCATCCGCCTCTTCCGCAATCAACGTTGGCTCGCCGCCAGAAACCATCTCCTCCGCAGCATCCCTCAAAACGAGACCGACGCCGCCCTCGACCTCTACCTCGCTCGGATCGAAGAAAAACTCAGCCCGCAAGCGCCTCTCGACGAACCCGACGGCATCCGCCCACTCCCCCAGCTTGCGAACCCTAGGAAAGCTTCCTAGTGTCCCCATCCACCTCGGATGAACCGCGCAGAGTATCCCCCACCCATGCGATCCCTGATCGCAGAACTGAAACGCCTCCCCGGCATCGGATCCCGCAGCGCTGAACGCATCGCACTCTGGATGATCCAATCCAAAGACTCCCACCCCGACTCCCTCTCCGACGCCATCCGCAACGCCTCCGCCTCCATCACCCCCTGCTCCCAATGCGGCTTCTTCGCCGACCTCTCCCCCAACCCCGCCTCACCAGAAATCCTCTGTGAAATCTGCTCCGACCCTCGGCGCGATACCTCCCTGCTCTGCGTCGTCGAATCACCCACCGATATCCTCTCCCTCGAACGATCCGCCAGTTTCAACGGCCTCTACCATGCCCTCGGTGGCCGCCTCTCCCCTCTCAACGGCGTCGGCCCAGAATCCCTGCGCATCGACGCTCTCCTCACCCGTACCCTCGCATCCCCACCCACAGAAACCATCCTCGCCCTCAGCGCCGACGTCGAAGGCGAAGCCACCGCCAACTACCTCGCAAACCTCCTCCGCAACCGAACCGGACGCGTCTCGCGCATCGCCCAAGGATTGCCCGCTGGTACAAGTCTTGAATTCGCCGACGATCTGACCTTACATCGTGCCCTGTCAGGCCGACACTACCTCGCCTGACCCAAAACATCTCCCAACCCCACCCAATCACTCTTTCCCCATGAAAAAAATCGAAGCCATCGTCAAACCCTTCAAAGTCGAGGACGTCAAGGAAGCGCTCACCCAAGCAGGTGTTGAAGGCATGACCATCACCGAAGTCAAAGGCTTCGGCCGCCAGAAAGGCCACACCGAGATCTATCGCGGCAGCGAGTACACGGTGGACTTTCTCCCGAAAATGAAATTCGAGGTCATCGTCGACGATGCGCGCGTCGATGAAGTCGTCCAAGCCATCATCAAATCAGCTAAAACTGGGAAAATCGGTGACGGAAAAGTTTTCGTCCTCCCCATGGAAGACGCGATCCGGATCCGCACCGGCGAACGCGGCTCGCAAGCAGTCTGAGCGACGCAACCCCAACCCCTTCAAGCCCCGCCCTCAAAAGCGGGGCTTTTTTATGGAAGAACATTCTCTCCTCGGCGCCGTCCTCCTCGGCCTCATCGAAGGCCTCACCGAGTTCCTCCCCGTCTCATCAACCGGTCACCTCCTCATCCTCCAACAACTCGCCCCCTCGCTGGTCGGCAAACGCTCAGATCTCTTCAACATCGCCATCCAGTCCGGAGCCGTGCTCGCAGTCCTGCCCCTGTTCAAAGAACGGCTCCAAGCCCTCAAAGACTGGAGAAAACCCGCAAGCCAACACCTCCTCAAAGCCATCAGCATCGCCTTCCTCCTCACCGTCGCCGGAGGGCTTCTCATCGATAAAGCCGGCCTCAGACTCCCCGAATCCCTCACCCCCGTCGCCCTCGCTCTCATCCTCGGCGGCGTCGCCTTCCTCCTCATCGAACGCGTCCTCCAAAAAACCGATCGCCCTCCAGAAATCACCCCCGCCACCGCCGTCATCGCAGGATGCGGACAACTCCTCGCCGCGATCTTCCCTGGAGCATCACGCTCCGGCTCAACCATCATGGCCGCAATGCTCTGCGGCACCAGCCGCTCCAGCGCCACAGAGTTCTCCTTCCTCATCGGGATCCCCACCATCCTCGCCGCTTCCGCTTGGAAAATTCTGAAAGCCCTCCGCCATGGCGCCCTCGATGAACCATGGACCCAACTCATCATCGCGTGGCTGGTCGCCGCCATCACTTCCTTCGCCACCGTCAAATGGCTTCTCGGCTACGTCCGCAACCATTCCTTCGCCGGTTTCGGCGTCTACCGGATTGCCCTCGGCTCCATCCTCTTAATACTCGCCCTGTTAAGGTGAAACCTTTCCCCTCCCATGCCCTCCTTCTCCTACAGCGGTAAAAACTCCCAGGGCCAAACCGTCCACGGAACCGTCGACGCCAACGATCGACCCGCCGCAATCCGGCAGATCGAACAACAACGCATCACCCCCATTCGCGTCGCTCTCGCTTCCTCCCCAACCCCCGCAAAAAAAGAGCCCGAAACCGCCCCCTCCTCCGCCACCGCCAGCGCCAATCCCCCGCCAGTGGCCCCACGAAAAAAGATCACAACACCCACCGCCCCAAGCAAAAGCCCAACAACCACACCCCCATCCGTGGAAGTCTCCACGATGTCCCACACCCAACTCCACCTCTTCACCGAACAACTCGCCCTCCTCCTCAACGCAGGCATCACCCTCGACGAAGGCCTCGGAATCCTCGTCAAACGGATGAAACATCCGAAACTCCACGCCCTCGCCAAAGAACTCCACCAATCTCTCGTCGAAGGCCGTAGCCTCTCCCAATCACTCAAATCGTTCCCCAAAATCTTCGAACCTCTCTACGTCAACATGGTCGCCGCCGGCGAAGCCAGCGGCACCATCGGCGAAATCCTCAAACGCCTCGTCGCCTACCTCGCCGACCTCAAAGCCCTCCGCGACCGCGTTCAACAAGCCCTCCTCTACCCCGCCATCCTCGTCGTCGTCGGTATCGGCATGGTCACCCTCTTCATGACCGTCATGGTCCCGAAGCTCATGAAGTTCTTCCTGGACTCCAACATGCAGCTCCCCTTCGCAACCAGAGTCCTCCAAAATACTTACACCATCCTCCAATCCTACTGGTGGCTCATCGGACTCGCCCTCGTCGGCGGTTTCTCCGCATTCAAAGCCTGGACGAACTCACCCGCCGGTCGAGCCCAGTGGGACAGATCCCGCTGGTCGTTACCCCTCGTGGGCGGCGTGCTCCGCGGACGCTACTACGCCCAATTCGCCCGAACCCTGTCCACCCTCATGGCAAATGGGGTCACCCTCCTCAAAGCCCTCGAACTCCTCCAAGACATCTCCGGCAATCTCTTCGTCTCCAAAAAGATGCACGAAGTCCGACTCGCCGTAAGCGACGGCACCCCTCTCTCCTCCGCACTCGCCCGACAAAACCTCTTCCCTGAACTGTTCCTCGACATGCTCTCCATCGGAGAACAATCCGGTCGCCTCGCCGAAACCCTCAACAACATCGCAGACGTCTACGAACGCGAACTGGATAAAACCGTCAAAACCATCTCCACCCTCGTCCCGCCCCTCGTGATGGTCGGGATCGCCGTCGTCGTCGGTTTTGTCGTCTACGGAATCCTCAGCGCCGTCTTCGGCATGACAGGAAGCCTCCGACCCGGAGGACGCTAACTCCCTCGAATCCAAAGCGTAAAGCTCACACTCCCCTCCCATGGATCCGGACCATCACACAGATACAACCTCCCCGCCCGTGGAGCCGTATCCCGCGTGGCAACCCGACCGCCATCAAACCAAACGCCTCCAAACGCTCGTCTTCGCCCTCCTAGCCACCCTGCTTCTCCGGACCCCCATCCTCCCCTCTGGCTCCGCCCAAGAACTCCGCGAACACCCCACCCCACACGCCCTCTGGCTCGACGCCCGCACCCTGCGCCAAGAACGTCCCGTCGGCCCCGCACCCCACTGGTTCTCCGGATTCACCAAAACGTCCCCTCAAAACGATTCGCCCGACGGTCGCCGCACCACCTACCGCGTCGACTTGCGCCGCCTCCCTCGCTCCGCACGCGAACTCGAACTAAGACTCAGCCTCGACGCCAAAACCGCCGGACAAACCGCCGTCACCGTCTGGTCCGAACTCGGTGAATGTATCTACCGCTCGCAACCCGCCAAAGAACTCATCCCCACCGAGATCCAAACGGCCGACCCCAACCCCATGCCGTCCTGCGATATCCACCGCTTCCCCGCAGATCGTGCCGGCTACATCGAGATCGCTCTCCCCGATGACGGCTCAGGCCTCCGCACACTCTTCCTCACCGCCAATCGCGAAGTCCCCGTCCTCCGCGCCCTCGATTTTCCACTCGAATCCAACGCCGCTGACCCCTTCACCAACGGCATTCGCTCCCTCCCAGGCACCGACGATTCCCTCCTCTTCGGCCGCATCCGCGCCACCCTCGACGCATCCGAACTCCCCGTCCACGAAAGCTCCAGCAGTCGCGTCGAATTCGAACTCACCAAGCAACCCCTCGTCGCCTTCATCTCCTTCGAAACCAAAAACCTGTCCCTCACCACACCGCCCGCCGTCTTTCTCAACGGACAAAAAATCGATCCCGTCGCCGTTCAGATCCCCGACCTCGCCGATCCCGCTTGGCGCCCCCTCATCACAGGAAAAAATCCCGTCAACTTCGTCTACACCGCCTGGAGAAAAGCCCAAGCAGCTCTCCCCCTCAGCGCCCTCGTGAATGGCGTCAATAAACTCGAGTTCGCCTCGACCGATGGCAAACTCGCCTACACCATCAGACATCTCGAAATTCAATTGAAATACCCTTGGAAGAAGTTCGATTTTAACGTCATCCCCTGACCCAACGCCCTCCCCGTCCCATGAAACACACATCCCCCCGCCTCCCCATCGCCCATCCCCTCCGCTCCGGATTCACCCTGCTCGAGATCATGATGGTCGTCGCCATCATCGGCCTCCTCGCCGCTTCCGCCGTTTACATGATGGGCGACAACGTCGGCGTCGCGCGAGATACCAAGGTCAAATCCGATATCCGCACCCTCGAAACCCAACTCATGGTCTACGAAACCCAAAACGGTTTCGCCCCATCCTCCGCCCAAGGCCTCAAAGCCCTCGTCGAACAACCCAACTCAGCCCCAGTCCCCAAGAACTGGAAACGCCTCCTCAAAGAAATTCCCACCGACCCCTGGGGCCGCGAATACGTCCTCGTCAACCCAGGCAAACACAACACCGACAGCTACGACATCGTCTCCTTCGGAAAAGACGGAGTCCCTGACACCGCAGACGATATCGGGAACTGGACGAAGAAGTGATCCGCGCTAAACCGCGCCAAACCGCGGCACTCCACGCACATCACACACCCTCCCATCCCCAGCCAACAGCTATCCCCACCCCAAACCCACCGCCCCCGCAGCGGCTCCGTTCCTCGCGCGCGATTGACACCCCGCACGCTCTCGAAAACCATCCTCGGTTCCCATGGCTCTGATCGTCCAGAAATACGGAGGCACCTCCGTCGGCAATCCCGAACGCATCCTCAACGTCGCTCGCCGTCTCATCCAAACCCAAACCGAAGGCCATCAAGTGGTCGCCGTCGTCTCCGCCATGAGCGGTGTGACCGACGGTCTCATCAAACTCGCCAAAGAGGTCTCCAAATCCCCCTCCGAACGCGAGATGGATGTCCTCCTCGCAACCGGTGAACAGACCACCATCGCCCTCACCGCCATGGCCATCAACGGCCTCGGTAAAAAAGCCGTCTCCCTCACCGGCGCCCAAGCCGGCATCGTCACCAGCGACGTCCACACCAAAGCCAAAATCTCCAACATCACCCCCGACCGCGTCCACGAACTCCTCGACAACGGAAACATCGTCATCATCGCAGGATTCCAAGGCGAAACCCAAGACGGCACCATCACCACCCTCGGTCGCGGCGGCTCAGACCTCACCGCCATCGCCATCGCAGCCGCCGTCAAAGCCGACCTCTGCCAGATCTTCACCGACGTCGACGGAGTCTATACCTGCGACCCTCGGGTCGTTCCCTCCGCAAAAAAACTCGAGGAGATCTCCTACGACGAAATGCTGGAAATGGCCTCCAGCGGCTCCAAAGTCATGCAGTCCAGATCCGTCGAGTTCGCCAAGAAGTTCGGCGTCGTCTTCGAAGTCAGATCGAGTTTCAACAACAACCCGGGCACCATCGTGAAAGAAGAAACCACCAGCATGGAAGCCGTCGTCGTCCGCGGCGTCAGCATCGAAAAAAACCAAGCCAAGGTCACCATCAGCCAAGTCCCTGACCAGCCCGGAAGCGCCGCAAAAATCTTCGCCGCCGTCGATTCCGCCAACCTCGTCATCGACATGATCGTCCAAAACGTCAGCGTCGGCGGTACCACCGACATCTCCTTCACCCTCTCCAAGGACGAATTGCCAAAAGTCCAAGCCGCCCTCGAACCCGTCGTCCGTGAACTCGGATCCTCCGGAGTCCAATCACATGACGGAATCGCCAAACTGTCCATCGTCGGCATCGGCATGCGCTCCCACTCCGGCGTCGCAGCCAAACTCTTCGACGCCATGCACAAAGGCGGTATCAACATCCAGATGATCTCAACCAGCGAGATCAAGACCGCCGTGATCATCGAAGAATCCAAGATCCAAGAAGCCGCCCAACTGGCACACGAAGCCTTCGGCCTCTCGCGCTAAGCGATCGCCCATTTTCCCCCTCCCCATCCCAGAACACAACCCCTCCACCCCGGAGACCCTCGGAGAGCATGGCCATCGGATACGTCGTCATCGCCCTCCTCGTCGCCTACGCAGCTTGGAGCATCATCAAGATGCTCCTCAAAGCCGGTTCCGCCGGCATCCGCTCGTGGATCGCCCGAGCCACCCTGTTCTTCGTGCTCATGGCTCTCGTCGCCGGCGTAGCCCTCGCCCCATTACCCAATAAACACCGACTGCTCGTCATCGCGCCGTTCCTCGCACTCGGCGGGATCATCGTCCGCTTCGCAAAAAAGCGCCGCCCCCCAAAAAAAGATCCCGAAGCACCCGACATCAACAAGATGAAGCGCCTCAACTGAGGCCACCTCTCCCCCCCACGCCGCGCAGTTCAACCGCCCGGATCCCCACGCCAGCATCAACGACCCGCCGCTGAAACCCGCTGATCTCCCACCCGGTAACAATCAGCCCCCCACCCTCGTCCGTTCCATCTGCGAAAAGAACGGGCCGATCAGTCCAAACGCACTCCCCGCAGCCAATCCGCAAGGCGAGAGGATTCGATCGGCAATGACGGGCAAACACAGCCGCCCTCGGCAACGCCAACATTCACGCTCGGGAACATTGAAGTCCGTCGGAACGCCTCCGATCTCCACATTTCCCCAACAGGAATTCTTCGAAAAAAGCAGGCTCGGTGATCAACACGATGCCCGATCGCCTCATCAACGCGCCTCCGTCCCCAAACCGCTCTCCTCACCCCCGTGACCACACGCGGTAAGGCCCTCGAAAAAATTTCCGTTTTTCGACCCCTTGCAAAAAACGAGGCCCGATGGCAAGTCCTAAATCCTGGCGGATACCACTCGATCCCCCAGAAAACGAACCCTATTAAACTCATGCGATCCAACAGGAAACCTCACGTCGGCGACCGATTCACCGTCAACCACAACTCCGATGGCTACGAAGCCGGCAAGACCTACGTGGTCAGCTGCGTCGACCATAGTGACAATACCCTCCGAGGAACGGAGGAGAACTCGAGCCACGAAAAACCGTGGATCCAATGGTCAAAGATCGTCCCAGGTGAAGCATCGATCGGATGGGATTGGCTCAAAACCCAACTCCCTGACGATGCCATCGAGATCCTCTCCGCATTCAACGGCTTGGACTGCCTCTACCTGCGCCCCCAGATCCGTGACCGGATCGTCCGCACCACGCCAAATCTCCTCCAACGTATCCTCCTCTCAAAAAATGATTTGGAGAACGGGGATTCGCCAAACACTCAACGAGGCGGTCTCAACAATGAGGACGATGACCTCGGGATCTAAGCCCCCCCCCTCCCAAACCACACACCTCACATACGCTCATGAACATGCAACTCACCCACACCGAAATCACCCACGCCGCCGACCCCGAAACCGCGCTCCCACCTATCGCCGCTGACGGCGATCGGATCCGCATCCTCGACATCCACCTCGAACGCCCCGAACTCCCCTCGCCCTCTGGTCAACATCTCGTCCCGCACGCCTCGGAGTTCGCACACCTCTGCCTCGACAAACCCTTCCTCCAAACCCTCCGCGCCACCGCGATCGGTGTTCAACACCACATGCCCGTCGCCCTCGAAGGCGACACCGCCGCATCCAAAACCACCGCCGTCCGTTTCCTCGCACATCACCTCCAACAACCACTCCTTCGCCTGAACCTGAATGGACAAAGCGATCCCAGCGAGATCGTCGGTCGATACGTGCCTCTGGATGCGTCCGCCGCTCTCAACCCGCAAGCCCTCGACCCCACCCCCGCGTGGATGAGCAAAAAGTCCAAGGAGATCCTTTCCTTCGCAAAAGCCCAGAACCGCCAACTCTCCCCAATGGAACGAACCGTCATCGCCTCCACCGAAGGGTTGACGTCCACATCGTTCCGCTTCCATGAAGGGTTCCTCCCCACCGCGATGCGCCACGGATGGTGGCTCCTTCTCGATGAGGTCAATCTGGCCGAAGCCCATGTGCTGGAACGCCTGAACTGCGCCCTCGAGAACCCGCCCTCCCTCGCCCTCACCGAAGGCGACGGATCTGTACTCGGGATGAATGGCACCCCCATCCCAAAGAGCTTCAACATCTTCGCCACGATGAATCCCGCAGAATATTCGGGACGCACCACCCTCAGCCCCGCATTCCGCGACCGCTTCAGCATCTGGCACCAAGCAAGCCTCCCCGATGAAGAGGAAATCCATCAGATGCTCGTGACCGCGACCCAAGGCATCCAACCCTCCGTCACCCTCGGCAAGCGAACCTATCAAGCCCCCACCCGCCCCGCCGCATTCCCACATTGGCAACAAATCCCCTCTCTCGACTCCACCCTCCACCGGATCGCCACCTTCCACGCCGGCATCGCCAAAGCCTCCGGAACCGATGGCTCCGCCCCATCCCTCGGCCGCCATCGCAAAGAACGCTACACCTTCACGCGTCGAACCCTGCTCAATCTCCTCACCTTCGTGGATGCCACCCTCCAAAAAGATCCGAAAGCCGCTTCCGATAGCTCAATCATCGAACAAGGCCTCCGCCTCTTCTACCTCAACAAAGTCGCCGATGCCGCCGACCGACGCGCCATCGTGAACATCCTCAAAGCCTCCACCCTCTCCTGAACCCCTCGAGCATCCGTTCTCATCCCGTGAAAACCCCACCATCCCCATCCGCTGAAACAGCACGCGAGAACGTTCAAAACGCTCTCTCGCTCGCGAGCATCGCCGCTCAACAAGGCGATCTGTCAGTCCAATTCGGTCCGAACTGGTGCTTCAACTGGAGAAGTCGCGTCATCGAGATCCCAGAGCACGACCTGCTCTCCAAGCCCTGGCAACACAACGCCTGGATCGTCCTCCACGAAGCCGCCCATGTCGCCATCACCCGCTACCAATGGCTCGTCAGCACACATCAACTCCAACAACCCGGCCTTCTCCTCCTCCTCAACGCACTCGAAGACATCCGGATCGAACGATGGCTCGTAGAACGGTTCCCAGGAACCGTCCCCTGGCAGCAAATCTCCTATGCCGACGCCGAAACACGACCCTGCCCCCCTCCCGCACGCACCAACCCCGTCAACGCCTTCATCGAAGCCGCATACCTCATGGGAATGGGATTGCCACTTCCCGACGGCATCCACCCCAAAGGACTCGCCGCAGCCCTCACCGTCCGTGATGCCGTCGAGCGACTCGGAAACACCCGCCCACCCACCGAGGTCGCAACCTCCGCAACCCTTCGCGAGATGCGCCATCGGGTCAAACCGCTCTCCGTGATCGAATCCGTCCGCCTCCAAACGATCATCCCAGAATCGCTCCTCGACGAGATCTCCCTGCTCAGCCAACTCGAAGCCTTCCGCATCGTCCAAAAGGAGATCCTCCCCACCTACCGCAAACTCATCCACTCGCACGGTGAAGCAACCACCGAAGGGCAAGGGAGCCTCGCCCTCAGCCACATCCACCCCACCGCCACCGCACCCCAAAGCCTCTCGATCCATACCTCTCCCCCGCCACCGCACAACACCAGCCAACCCCATCACCACGCCGCGTACCACGACATCGTCTCCCTCCACCATCCTCACATCGAACATACCTGCAACGTCATCCTCGATAACATGCGCCTCAACCGCAGCCTCAAACAGGTGGTCAACCAACCCCACGGAGATCGTGTCCACATGCCCTCCGTCCTCCAATTCAGCGCCGATCGACGCAAACACAACACCCTGTGGTCTCGGCGTATCCGTCCAACAACCCCAGACCCCGCCTTCCTGTTCGTCATCGATGTCTCCCATTCCATGCAACAAGAAAACCGCGCACAACACACCATGGAATCCATGGTCATCCTCCGAGAGGCCTGCCTCCGCATCAAGATCCCCCACGCCATCCTCACCTTCGCCTCAAACCCCTCCCTCGTCGTCGACTGGACCGATCCAGACTCCAGCCGGTGCCAAGACAATATCCTCTCCATCGCAAACCCCTCCGGCGGAACGAACTTCCTCGATGCCCTCCACTCAGCCCAAACCCTCATCACCCAACGCCCCGAAAAAGATCGACACCTCTGGATCCTCACCGATGGCGAGGTCAAGTCATCCCACATCGCCCACTGCCGCACCACCCTCCGACAACTCCGCCGCCAAAATGTCCGCATCCACGGCCTCGGCTTCGGCGCCGAAGCTCGCAACCTCAAAACCCTCATCCCATCCGCATTGCTCAACGTCACCCCAGAAACCCTGAAAGAGATCGTCAGAGACTTCCTCCTCACCGCATCCACCCACGCCGCCTGAACCAATCCCTCACACCAACTACCCCACCCTCCCCCGCTCCACCCTCCCTCCCCCTTCCCACCCGCGCGCGTTCACGCCCTCATCCGTCATGGCAGACTTCGCTTCGCACCCCGTAGACGACGCTTTCTACAAATCCGCAGACGCTTTCTTCCCCAACGCGTCCTCCGCCCTCACCTACGACGACGTCACACTCGCCACCCTCTTCACCGACGTCCTCCCCAAAGATACCGACCCCGCAACCACCCTCGCCCCCACCCTCCACCTCCCCTTGCCCATCGTCTCCGCAGACATGGACACCGTCACCGAATCCAACATGGCCATCGCCATGGCGCAGTGCGGAGGAATGGGTCTCATCCACTGCAACATGACCGAGAAACAACAACTCTCGGAAGTCAGCCGCGTCAAAAACAACGTCCACGGTCTCATCCAAGACCCCATCCGCGTTCATCCCGAACAATCCATCGGCGAAATCCTTCAACTCATCGAAACCAAACAGTTCTCCTTCCGTACCTTCCCCGTCGTCGATCCAAAAGGCCGCCTCATCGGCCTCCTGCCCGGCCATGTCGTGCGTCCCCGCTACGCGTCCCGCTCCGTCGCAGACGCCATGACCCCGCGCAACCAACTCGAAACCATCCGCCAAGAAGACCTCGGACGAGACCCCATCGATGCCGCCGATCGCTTCTTCTCCGAACACATCGGACTCCACAAACTCCTCGTCGTCGCCACCGATGATACCCTCCGCGGTCTCTTCACCATCTCCGACATCGAACGCATCCGTCAGGAGAAACGTTCCAACCTCAAACCCGCACGCGATAGCCAGTTCAGACTCCTCTGCGGAGTCGGCGTCTCCGTCGTCCGTAAACCCGACGGCACCATCGATCAAGACCGCCTCCTCAACCACGTCGCTGCACTCGTCGAACGCGGAGCCGATGTCGTCGCCGTCTCCACCGCCCACGGCCATTCCTCAGGCGTCGGCGAAGCCGTCCGCCTCATCCGACACGCATTCAAAGAACTCCCCATCATCGCCGGAAATGTCACCTCCGCCGCTGGCGTCGAATACCTCGCGGATTGCGGCGCCTCCATCGTCAAAGTCGGACAAGGCCCCGGTTCCATCTGCACCACACGCATCGTCGCAGGCGTCGGTATCCCCCAGTTGACAGCCCTTTACGTCGCCTCCCAAGCCGCTCGAAAACGCGGCGTCACCCTGCTCGCAGATGGCGGCATCACCAAGTCCGGCGACATCGTCAAAGCCCTCACACTCGCCGAAGCCGTCATCTGCGGCGGCCTCCTCGCAGGCTGCCCCGAGGCGCCAGGTCAAGTCCTCGAGATCAACGGAAAAGTCTTCAAACAATACCGCGGAATGGGTTCCCTCGCCGCCATGTCCGCTGGCAGCGCCGCACGATACGGACACTCAACACAGGACACCGCACGGAAAGTCGCAGCAGAAGGCGTCGAAGCACTCAAAGAACTCTCCCAACCCCTCGACCGCGTCATGAGCCAACTCGCAGGAGGCGTCCAAAGCGGCATGGGCTACCTCGGTGCACACTCCCTCCCAGAACTCCGATCCAAAGCCCGCTACATCCAAGTGTCCGCCGCCGGACAAAAGGAAAGCGCGCCCCACGACATCATCGAGGTCAAGACCGGGAACTGACGCCGCACCGTGCCGTTCCCGTCCGTCATCGACAGTCTCCTGCACGAGGCGAAAAGTCGCCTCCGCCAGTACGTTGCACGCCTCCCCGGCGCACGCCGCGCCTGGAACGCCGCCCAATACCTCTACCGCCGCGTCGCCGGACGACCGCGCACCGTCACCGAAAGCCCCAACCTTCTCCCCCTCCTCATCCAAGTCCTCGCCGCATTCTCCAAACGCGAAGGACAATTCATCGAAGCCGACATCGACTCCTCTCTCGGCTTCCTTCGCCACGACTTCCCCGAAGCCGTCTATTCCGAACTCCGATCCCTGTTCCGTGAAGCCCTGCAAGAACAGCAGGACCTCGCAAGCATGGCCGCCAAACTCGCGTCCCAACTCGGAACCGATCGCAAGATGATGCTCGGCATCCAACTCTACGACCTCATCGCGCGCGCAGGCCTCGACCAGAACAAGGTCTCCGCATTCCACACCTTCATGACCCAACTCGGCATGGCAACCCAAGCCATCGATATCGTTCGACAACTGAACGAAGCCGACGATCTCCCCGACCCCACCTCAAACTCCGTCTCCCCCCTCGAAACCCTC
Organism: uncultured Chthoniobacteraceae bacterium; assembly: GCA_964489645.1. Classification (GTDB taxonomy): domain Bacteria; phylum Verrucomicrobiota; class Verrucomicrobiia; order Chthoniobacterales; family Chthoniobacteraceae; genus JBEEPE01. Next base: position 47,828 of record CAZAZT010000010.1, read on the forward strand.
TCGTTCGGTAAACCCGGCAGTAACGCCGATGTCTTCATCGACCCCCTCAACGAAGATCACCGCATCACCGCCTTCCGCTATCACGACCTCCTCATCATCAAGAACCGCAACGCCGAAAATGTCTCCGTCCGAAGCCGCCCTCTCAAACCCGGCGAGTTCTGCCGGATCCATGTCGGACAACGCGTTCTCATCGGTGACCAAGTCCTGAACCACCAGGACCTCACCTACTATTTCAACGCGAAAAAGAACATCCAAGTGACCCAGATCTACCTCTCCGTCGACGAAGACGGTGAGGTCGAGATCGAAAAAGAAAGATCCCGCGACAGCTGCCTCGAGATCCGGTTCGGCCTCAAGGTCGTCGTCCGCTGCCTCCGCGAAGTCGACGCCCGCATCGGAACATCCCAGCTCCGACCAGGATCCCGCATCGAATCCACCCTGCACGACGTCATCCGCTTCGGCGAAGACGCAGAACTCCCCATCGCCGATCTCCGACGCCGTGCTCGCGCCATGGGAGGCCGATTCCTCCTCAAATCCTACAAATCCTCTTACCTCGTCTCCAACGACCCCGCACAACTCGACGTCGACGACATCCTCCTCTCCCCAGGCACCACCGGAGAATTCCTCCTGCGCATCATCTGCAACTACGAAAACCGCTCAGGCAAACTCGAGATCATCCACTCCGACCGCCCCATCTACGTCGGCGACATCCCCCTCAACGTCGGCGGTACATGCGACCTCAAAGAAGAAGCCACCATCCGCCTCGATGCAGGCCAAGTCCTGCGCTGCGATTTCACCGAACGCATCCTCGAAGAGGAACGTAACACCATCTCCACCCTCGAGATACGCGACCTCACCTTCGGCTTCAAACGTAACCGACTCGCCCTCGATGGCATCTCCTTCGCCGCCTCGCGCGGCGAGATGATCTGCGTGATGGGCGCCAGCGCCTCCGGAAAATCCACCCTCCTCAGAACCATCTCCGGCCAACTTTTCCCCTCCCGCGGCGCCGTTCTCCTCAACGGACACCGCCTCCACGATTCCCTCGATAGCCTCAAACATTTCCTCACCTACATCCCGCAAGACGACGCGTTCGACGATAACCTCACCATCGTCGAGAACATGACCTACGCAGCCGCCGTCCGCGCACCGCACCTCTCCAGCCGCGATCGCCTCCGACGCATCGAAAGTAAACTGATCGAACTCGGCCTCGCCGAACGCCGGAACTCCCTCGTCGGAAGCGCCAACGCCAAGCGTCTCTCCGGCGGCGAACGCAAACGCCTCAACATCGGCCTCGACATGATCTCCTCCGCCGATGTCCTGCTCTTCGACGAACCCACCAGCGGTCTCTCCTCCAAAGACTCCGAGCACGTCCTCGAAATCATCCGATCCACCGCCCACAACAAGATCGTCCTCGTCACCCTCCACCAACCCACCTCCAAACTCTTCCACATGTTCTCCAAGGCCATCCTCCTCGACAAAGGCGGACAGATGGTCTTCTTCGGCACCCCTCAGGAGATGCTCTCCTACTTCGCTGACGCAGAACATGAACAACACCTCGCCCAAGAGATCGGAGGGTGCCCCGCATGCGGAACCACCCGCCCCGAATTCATCTTCGACGTCCTCGAAACCCCCCTGCGCGACCTGAGCGGCGACATCATCTACGAAGAGAACGCCCAAGGACAACTCGTCCCCGCACGGCGATTCTCCCCAGGCTATTGGCGCGACCGTTTCGAAAGCTTCCGCCTCATCCAAGAGGTCAAACAGGTCAACCTGAAGAATCAATCAGCCCTCCCCGGACCCGCTCCCGTTCCCGTCAACCTCCGCCGCCGCGTCCGATTCCGCGAAGAATGGCTCCGCTTCCGCACCATGCTCCAACGCAACCTGCGATCAAAGATGCGCAGCGTCGGCACCCTCACCCTCACCCTCATCGTCCCTCCCCTCCTCGCAGGCATCGTCGGATGGGCCCTCTACTACACCGACAACGAAACCGGTCGATACGATTTCGCCCGCGCCTTCCATATCCCCACTTACATCTTCATCGCCCTGCTCGTCGCCATGTTCCTCGCCCTCATGAACAGCGTGGACGACATCATCCGCGATCGGGTCATCCTCAACCGAGAACGCAACCTGAACGTGTTCTCCGTCTCATACGTCCTTTCTAAAGCATTTTCGCTCAGCATCTTCTCCGCGATCCAGTGCGCCATATTCGTCCTCGTCGGCAACACCATCCTCCAAGTCCGTGGCATGTTCCTCCCCTACTGGAGCATCATGTTCGTCACCGCCTTCAGCGGGATCGCTCTCGGCCTCCTCATCTCCTGTGTCGCCACCTCAAGCCGCATGGCCGCCAACTGCGTGCCCCTCGTCCTCATCCCGCAACTCATCTTCGGAGGCGCTCTCATCAAGTACGAAGAGATGAACCGCGATTCCGACCTGTTCTTCACCGTTCAAAAATGGGTCTTCGAGAACTATCCAGAAACCCCAACCCCAAAAGACCAACGTCTCCGTATCCCCGCCATCTCCAAACTCGTCGCCACCCACTACTCCTACGAGGCCCTCATCG
>CAZAZT010000011.1:0-28765 GCA_964489645.1 uncultured Chthoniobacteraceae bacterium
CCTTCAAAGCCTTTTTCAAAGCGGACGCTCCCAACTGAGCCTTGAACTCATCACGTTCAGCACCGTCCAAATAAATCCGCTGCTCACGCGAAAAAACCGTCGGATCCCGACGCGCCATCACCACCGGATCCTGCTCTAACCACCGAGCCCAGACATCGTCCCGCCAACGACCCTGCCCGTCATACAACCAAAGAAACTTGCCGGGAGCATCGGGCCCGACCGCTGCGTACGCCGCAGAAAGCCCCATCCAAATACCCACCATCCCGTCACTCGGCCGCCGAAACCGACCTCCCTGCGCACAATACGCCTCGACATCGACCGGGCGAACACTGCGCATGCTCGGCGTCATCGATAACCCCTTGTGCGTGACCTCGAAATCAGTGTCCGGAGACAGCGCAACAACCGCTCCAATCCGATCCTTGGCAATCATCGCCAACCGTAGCGCACCAAACCCTCCGCTCGAATGCCCCGCCAAAATGCGGTCTGCCGCTTTGACCGGCGCTCCAAACCGCTTCTCAACCAGAGGAATCACCTCATCCAGAACGTAATCCGCGTAGCGCCCTTGGGCTGAACTGTTCAAGAACTGGCTACCCCCAAAACGGTTCCGCGCATCAACAACCACCATTCGCACGGGCAACCCGCTGTCTGCCAACTGACGCAGCACCCGCTCAAAGCCTGCGCCCGCTCCTTGCAGATACTCTTCCGAACCTCCGCCATACCCAGGCAGATAGTACATCGTCTTCACGCCAACTCCGGCGTCCGTCGAAGGCGAGTAAACCGCCGCAACTCGAGCCACTGGATCTCCCAAAGGATTCCCTCGCAAGGTCTCCCCAGGGATGGAAACCGGCACGAACCCACCCGCAAACACACACTCACCCAGCACCATGGCCAGCATCCACCTCAACACCGCCGCCAAAAACGTCATCTGCCTCATGACCCTTGAATAGCCAATCCCACGCCCTCTCTCACCCCTTTCTACCATGCTCCGCGCCCCCGAGTACCCGCGCATGGTGGAAAAGGTACTGCTGTGCGTACCCTCCAAACGCACCGAATCCCGACTCACAAAACTCTCGAACCCGTCCCGCCGTCACGCGACGACGCCCTTTTAGGAAATGCTCCCGGACAATCCGGTCAATCCACACGTCTACCGGCACAGAAGCCAACCGCCCATACCCAAAAAGCATCACACAGTTCGCCACTTTCACCCCAACTCCCGGCAACCCACAAAGCCGCCCCCGCAAAGCCTCGTCAGGAAGAGCACGCCATTCCTCCAGATTCACCTCGCGGTTCGCCACCATCTCTGCCGTTCTCCAAAGATTCGGTGCCCGATAACCCAACCCACATTCTCTCAATGCCAACTCCCCCGCATCACGAAGCCGACTAGGCTCAGGATAGTCCCACAACACGCCGAACGATGTCTCAATCGCCCTGCCATAACGCCCCCGCAAACAATGCGACATCGCACTGATGTGCGACACCCGCTTCATCGACGAAGTGATAAAAGCCGCCAAACATTCCCATAACGGCTGCCGAAGGATCCGCATCCCTCCGCACGCCTCCACCGCCGCTCTCAATCGCGGATGATCCGGAAACGCCCCATGGATCGCCGCAATGTCATGATCCAACGCAAAGTAGTTCTCCGCAACCGCCCACGGGACACCCTCACCGATGAGCTTCCGCCCACGCTGCCTGAACCACCCACCATACCCGTCAATCACCCCTTTCCAGCCTCCTTCGTGCTCCGCCCAATGAAATGCCTGGCCGCTGTTCAACGTCAGCGCCAAATCGAACACATCCCCCTCAGGCAACTCCCGCTCCCAATCCATTCACTCGAGCCTTTCAGTGAGTGCCACAGGACTGACACGTCTCATCCGAAAAGTCCTCATGCACGGGAACTCTCCCCACCTCAAACGTCTTACTCACCATCCGAAGGATACGATCCTGGATCCCCTGAACCCCCTGCTGAGCCTCCGCAAATTCGACAATCACCGACTTCTCTAAAGCCGCTTTCCGCAACCCCTCGTAGTGCCCCACCTCATCCTCCGAAAGTTCCGCGCCAAGCGCCTGCTTCTGTTGGAGATAGCCCCCCACATCATTCAAGATGCTGAACTGATACTTCGCGCCCTCATCACGCAAAAATGCGTCCGTTTTGCGATGTAAATCCGCAAATCCCTCCTGCGCAACAATCGCCTCACAAAGCTCGCGGATTCGCTGATCCAACACTTCAACCGGGGTAGACATGACAGAACCCTACCACCACCCCCTCCTTGAAGCAGCAAAAACGGCCCCCCTATTGCCCGCTGTACAAAGACCGCATCTGCGCCTTCTCGATCCAGACACGATTCCCCTTCGCTCGCACCACTCCTGAAACCCGGATCAATGTCCCCTCAGAAAAAATCACTTTGTCCCTCGCAAAATACACAGCATTCGCCTTCGCAAAACCCTCATTCCCCTTCACAACAAGACTCCCTTGGTCGACTCGCAAACGCCATCTCAAGAACTCGTCGCTCACCCCCTTCAAAGCATCCATCCCATTCCGGACCAACCACACCTCCACCTCCGAATCCAACCCCACCCGGATGTTTCCAGACGAGATGTCCGGTTCGTAAATCTTCCGGATATGACCCTGAACCAATCTCCACTTCCCCTCATGACCAGCTATCCCCGACCGCACCTCCGCCGGTTGGAGAATCCCGTCCCCAATTTTCGCCTCACCCACCTTCCCTCGGGAAAACATCTCTGCCGCAATCTCATCCGCAAGGCGCTCCGGCCAACTTGGGTCGGCAAAGAAGTCTCCCTGCCCCTTCCGAAGGACCGCAACTCGATCCCGGAACGCCTTGTTGAAATCGGAGTCCAACACTCCAAGACTGGGATATTTCTTCACCGCGGCAGCCTTCGAAACCGTCTCCTCCTGCCGCTCAACCCCCTCCTTGGAACCAATCTTCATCTCTTTGCACCCCACACCCAACAATACGACGACCAGCGCAACCGCGACCCGCCCCACTATCACCCTATATCGCAAGCTCAGAACAAGATGCAAAGCATGACCCATGATGAAGTGTTAGGCGCACCCCAACGCTCTGTCGATGGCTTTCAATCCACCCGCACCCTCCGCATCTCTGGACTCCAACATCCCTCAAACGCTCCAAAGCGCCAAAGGCACGCATCCTGTTCAAGTAACCCGTATGAACTCCTCCCGACGATCCTTCATCAAATCCGCAAGTCTCGGAACCCTCGCCGCAGCATTCCCTGCCATCACCCGTAGCGCCTCCCCCAACAGCCACTTCCAAGTCGCCACTGTCGGCGCGGATGGGATGGCCTTCTCCGACCTCAAACAGATCGGAACCCATCCCAAAGTGAAGTTCGTCGGCTTCTGTGACGTCGATTCCAACCGCTTCGCGAAGGCCGATGCCGCTTTCCCCAACGTGCCACACTTCGTCGATTACCGCGAAATGCTCGCCTCGCTCGGGGACAAGGTGGACGGGGTCTCCGTATCAATCCCGGACCACATGCACGCCCACGCTTCCATCGAAGCCATGAAGCGGGAAAAACATGTGTACTGTCAGAAACCCCTCGCACACACCGTCTGGGAGGCCCGTCAGATGAGCCTCTATGCCTCCTCCACACGCGTCGTCACCCAGATGGGAAATCAGATCCACTCCAACTTGGAATACCGCCTCGGCACTCGCCTCATCCGCGAAGGGTTCATCGGAAAAGTGAAGGAAGTCCACTCCTGGGCCAGTGTGACAGGTAACGAACGCAACAAATTGCTAACACCCCCCAGCGACTCCCTCAAAGTCCCCACAAATCTCAACTGGGACCTCTGGATCGGAGTCGCCGCCATGCGCGAATACAAGTCCGTGTACCATCCATTCGTTTGGCGCGATTGGCAGGACTTCGGTTCCGGGGCGCTCGGCGACTTCGGTTGCCACATCCTGGACCCCGTGTTCACCGCCCTCGACCTCCACGCCCCCTCATCCATCTCCGCTGAGAACTCCGGGATCAATGACCACATCTGGCCGACCCTGGAAACCGTTAAGTTCCTGTTCCCAGCGAACAAACTCACCTCCGGAGCACTCCCAGTGACATGGTACGACGGAGGACTCAAGCCATCGAAAAAGCTCGCAAAGATGCCACTCGGCGACGAACTGCCCTCGTCGGGGTCCTTGTTCATCGGGGAAGAAGGCACATTGATCCTTCCGCATGTCGGAATGCCGAAACTCTATCCCGTGGAAAAATTCGCCACCCGACCGCTCCCCGAAGAGACCAAACTCAGTCACTGGCATGTCTGGGTGGACGCCGCGATGTCGGGCGCCAAGACCAGCGACGGCTTCCACTACGCGGGCCCGCTCAGCGAAACCGTGGCTCTTGGAAATATCGCAACCCGCTTCCCTAAACGTTCCCTCGAGTGGGACACCAAAGCGCTGCGCTTCACCAATCTCGAAGACGCCAACCGATACATCACCAAGAGCTACCGCAAAGGGTGGGAGATCGCTCCTGCGCCCTCAGCGTGATCCCCCGGAACTGCGCGCGACGAAAAGGATCAACACGCCCCTCGGAGGGTGGATGCACCTCGCGTAAGACCCGCACGTTTTACGCGTCGACCATCCCACGCGCCGCATTAGCCTCCACCCAGAGCCTTTCGTCATGCCGCTTCCCGAAAACCATCTCCTCGCACTCCACAAAATCCTGCCAAACAATGATATCCTGACAGACCCTCAGGATCTCCACACCTACGGATACGATGGCACGGCCGCCCTCCACTGCACCCCCGATGCCGTCGTCTTCCCTCGCTCAACCGAGCAGGTTTCCGCAGTGCTCAAATGGGCGTCCCAACAACGCATCCCCATCGTCACTCGAGGCTCAGGTACCGGCCTGAGCGGCGGAAGCGTACCCACACCCGGATCCGTCGTGCTCTGCACCGTCCACATGGACCGGATCCTCGATGTCGTTCCAAACAACCTCCTGCTGCGCACTCAACCCGGCGTCATCACCCAAAAAATCGATGAGGAAGCGGCCCGCCACGGCCTCTTCTATCCACCTGACCCAGGCTCCCTGCGCATCAGCACCATCGGCGGAAATGTCGCCGAGAACTCCGGCGGACTGCGCGGACTCAAATACGGTGTCACCCGCGACTACGTCATGGCACTCGAGGTCGTCCTCATGGATGGAACCATCGCCAGATTCGGCTCAGGCTGCGTCAAAGACGTCGCAGGCTTCTCGATGAAGGACGTCTTCATCGGTTCCGAGGGTCTGCTCGGCGTTGTCACCGAAATCCTCCTCCGCCTTGTCCCGCGCCCCGCAGCCCGTCGCACCATGCTCGCCTCCTTCTCTCGGATGGAAGACGCAGCCGAAACGGTCTCAGGCATCATCGCGTCACGGATCATCCCCTGCACCCTCGAGTTTCTCGACCGCAACACGATCCGTTGTGTCGAGGACTTCGCTCACATCGGTCTCCCTCTGGATTGTGAAGCCATCCTGCTCATGGAAACCGATGGCCACCCCGCTGCCGTTGCCGATGAAGCCGTCGCGATGGAAAAGATCGCTCGCGCCCACAATGCGGTGTCCTTCCGGATCGCGCAGAATGAGTCAGAAGCCGTCGCACTCGCCTCAGCCAGGAGAAATGCGTTCTCCGCACTGGCTCGCATCCGTCCAACCACCATTCTCGAGGACATCACCGTGCCTCGAACCGAACTCGCCGCCATGGTCGCTTTCATCGCGAAAACCGCGAAACGCCATGATCTCCTCGTCGGAACCTTCGGTCATATGGGCGACGGAAATCTGCACCCCACATTTCTCACGGACGAGAAAGATCGACACGAAATGGAACGTGTCCATCTAGCTCTGGATGAGATCGTTCATGAAACCCTTCGCCGCGGCGGAACCATCACCGGTGAACATGGCGTGGGCCTCGCAAAAAAGCCTTGGCTCAAACTCCAAACCGGCGATCACAGCCTCAGCCTCATGCGCCGTCTCAAAGACGCCTTCGATCCCATGAACCTGCTCAATCCCGGCAAGATGCTCGATTGAGCCCGTCCTCAACGCATGGCCTCCCTCCTCTCACACCTCGACCCCGCAATGCTCCAACAGTGCATGCACTGCGGGATGTGTCTCCCCGTCTGCCCAACCTACAACTCCACACATCGCGAGAAGAACAGCCCTCGCGGACGCATCGCGCTCATGCGCGGAGTCGCAGAGGGGCAACTCGTGCCGGATGCGACCTTCGCCGATGAAATGGCCTACTGCCTAGGCTGCCTCGCCTGCCAGACCGCATGTCCCGCAGGAGTCGAGTACGTCGACCTTTTCGAATCCGCACGCGCAACCGCAGAACATCATTCCAAAGGCGGATCCCTCATCAGGCGCATCATCCGCGCAGTCACACTCCGCTTCCTCTTCACGAATCCGCGCGCTCTAAGGTTCGCTGGATCCCTCGTCCGCTGGTACCGCTCAAGCGGCCTTCAAGACGCCGTTCGCCGCTCCGGAATCCTCCGTTTGCTCCCAAACCGCCTGCGCGAACTCGAGTCCAAAACGCCCGTCATCGCCCCAAATATCGCCGCCGATCTCATCGCAGAAACCGAACATCCAGATTCACCTCCCAAACACCGAGTCCTGCTCCTGACCGGCTGCGTCCAAGACCTCATCCACGGCACCATTCACCGAGATACCGCCGACGTGCTTCTCGCTGCCGGATGTAGCGTGCACACACCACGCAACCAATCTTGCTGCGGCTCCCTCCATGCCCACAACGGCGATCCAGCCACCGCACAACGACTTGCCATCGCGATGATGCATCGCCATCCTGCGCATGCTTATGACGCGATCATCTCCAACGCAGGAGGATGCGGTTCCCACCTCCGTCGCTTCAGTGCTCTTTTCCCAGACAACTCACCATGGAACGCCTTGGCCAAAACATGGGATTCCAAGATCCGCGACATTCACGAGTGGTTGTGCGAAATCGGATGGAAGCCCCCGACACTAACCTCCAACAGCGGTCCAGCCACCTACCACGATTCGTGTCACCTCTGCCACGGTCAGAAAATCTCCTCTCAACCCCGCGAACTCCTCAAGCATTCAGGAACCCACCTGACTCCACTCCCTGAATCGAGCTGGTGCTGCGGCAGTGCAGGGATCTACAACCTAACACAACCCGCTCAAGCCCAAGAACTCCTGAACAAGAAGATCCACCACATCCGATCCACAGGCGCTCAAACGGTCTACACCGCAAACCCAGGATGCCATCTGCAAATCGAAGCAGGCCTCACCGAGGCCGGAATGCATGCGGTCACCGTCCAACACCCCGTTTCAAGACTCGCTGAGGCCGTTCGCGCTCAACGCACAACCCGCCCCTCGCTCCGCTAACGCTTCCCGCTCCGAGGCAAATTCCTCAGCGCATATCCGATTGCCACCTCGATCTTCTGAGGCCCGCGCCCATCCCACTTCTCATCCACCGCCTCCAGCCTCCGGATCAGATCGATCACGTCCCTCCTCGGATACGCACCACCCGCCGCTTCGCAAAAATGTGTCCGACACGCAAAGGGCCTGTCCTGATAGATCTGACAGCGCCCCGTGGACTCGACCAACATCGGACAGCTTCCATCCGCCTTGACCGGAACCTCCCCTTTGCCCGTCGCTCGGAACGCTCGAGCCGCCACATACGCCTCACCGCGAGTTAGATAGGGAGTCAACCCTGTCAGCTTAAAACGGCAGCAATCCGTACGCCCCTCACAAAACCGCTCCACACGCCGCTGATCCAGTTCGTCATACACAGCGCGTACCTCACCGAAAAGGGCTTCCGTATCTCGTCTCTCAGGAGCGGGTCTCGACATGGCTGATGTTCACACTCGACTCCATTCGCACCAAGCCTTTAAGGCCGCTCCCTCGAGAACGTCTTCGGACTCGTCATCGCATTCGCCGCTATCCACGCCGTGGTCCATGCCGCCTGAAAATTGAATCCGCCCGTGATCCCATCGATATCCAACACCTCCCCAGCGAAATACAGCCCCGCACACACGCGGCTCTCCATCGTACGAAAATCCACATCCCTCAGCCTTACTCCACCGCACGTCACGAACTCCTCTTTGTTCAGCGACTTACCTACCACCTCAAACTCCATCCCGAGCAGCATGCTCATCAACTCTCGGGCCTCCTCTCGACGAAGGATCGCCCACCGCACGCCATCATCGATGCCCGCAATCCCGCACAACCGATCCCACAAGCGACTCGGCACACCGAACAGTGGCGTGGAAGAAACAGCCCTCCCCGGCGAGCGATCACGCTGTTGTTTGAACGCGTTGCTCACGATCTCCTCGGTCAACTCCGCCACCCACCGAACGCGTAACCTGAACCGGTACCCCTGCTCCGCCAACACCCGCGCCCCCCAAGCCGAAAGGCGCAATATTGCGGGGCCACTCAAACCCTGATGCGTCAAAAGCATCGCACCACGCTCAGCGATCCGTAGCGCCGGCACACTGACTTCCGCGTCCGATAACGAGATACCCGCCAACTCTCGACTCCACTCATCCCGCAAATGTAGAGAGAACAACGAGGGCACCGGATCGTCCATGTCGTGCCCTAAACCAGCCAACAGATGCCGCATGTTTCCTGCACGGCACCCTCCCGTTGCGATCAAAACCGCCCCGCCCCTCCACTCGCTCCCGTCCGATAAGGATGCCAGCCACTCCGTTCCCTCCGATCCCTCTCCCTCCGATCTCTGCAGACGCTCCAAGCCGCAACGCGAAACCAATCGCACTCCCGCCGAGCGTGCGGCAGCCATCAAACAATCAATGATGGTCTCCGAGGAATCGGTGACCGGGAACATCCGACCATCCCCCTCCGTTTTCAACACCACCCCGCGCTCACGGAACCACGCAATCGTGTCGCTCGGCTGGAATCGCGAAAATGCACCGATCAAAGCACGCTCCCCACGCGGATACCGCTTACTCAACGAACGCGACTCGAAACACGCATGGGTGACATTGCATCTGCCGCCCCCAGAGATCCGCACTTTCGACAAGAACTCGGATCCCTTCTCCAACAGCACCACTTCAGCTCCACGCTCCGCCGCCGCAATGGCCCCAAAAAAACCCGCGGCACCTCCTCCCACCACAAGCACTCTGCCCCCTTTGCTCATGCTCCCTCCTCCACCTCCGCCCCACTCGCGATCCCCCTGACCACCACTCCAGCCGCAGCGAACCCGAAGGCTCCCGTCACAAAGGTCGCCGTGCCAAACCCGCTCCCACAATCCAATCGCAACGAGGCATCGCGCTCCGCAACGCATCCCACAGAACCATCACTCCATGGATAGACCGGACGCTCCTCCGAATACACAGCATCCACTCCCATCAAGGAATCACCCCTCACCTCCATCCCGAAATCGCGCCGCAAAGACCGCCGGACAGCGCGCAACAGATCATCCCCTCCGGAGCGCGCCAAATCATTCACCCGCACCCCGAGTCCGCTCAACTTTCCACCCGCGCCACCAACGGTCACCACCCGCTTGCCGCCGCCGCGCGCGCATGCGATCAACCGTGCCTTCTCCCGAACATCATCCATCGCGTCCAACACCCACCCTCCCGCACAGGCCAACAACTCCGACGCATTCCGCTCTCCAAAAAAAGCGTGTGACTCAACGATCTCACACCCAGGCGAGATGAGCCGCATCCTCTCCGCCACCGCAGTCACCTTCGCCCGCCCCACATTGCCCTCCATTGCCGGCAACTGCCTGTTCGAGTTTGTGATGCAAATATCATCAAGATCCACCAGAACGACCGAGCCGATCCCGCTGCGGACCAATGCCTCCACCGCCCATGTTCCAACACCCCCAATACCCACCACCATCACTCGGGCACTCGCCAATCGCTCCAACCCCTCACGCCCATACAACCTTCCAATCCCACCGAACCTCTCAAAAAAACGGACATCCCGCTGGATCGCACTCCCCGTCACGACGCATCTCCCTCCGCAAGAAATGCCTGCATCGCCTCTTCGGTGATCGTGTAACGAACCCCACAGCGAGGACAACGCATCCTCACCGATTCCTCACCTTGGAATAACCCCTCAAGATCATCGCGCCCAACTGACGATAACACCGCCATCATCCGCAGCGCATTGCAGCCGCAAAGCCACCGATACTTGCGCACCTCGAGCAGGCTCAGCTCCTCCGTCTGATCCAAAGTCCTGATCCCCTCATCGCTCAGCCCGCGAAGCCACGCCTCATCGCAATCCGGCTGAGCCTGTACCATCACGTAATCCTCGTCGCCGTGCGTGAATAACCGCATCAAACGCTGCTCACTGTCGCGATAAAACGTCTCGACGGCTCGAAACCCAGAGTCGCCGATGAACTCCACCGAACTCCGACGGAGCGGCTCATTCAGACGGATGAGGTCCGAGTAAAACAGGTTGCGGCCCACCTCCCGCACATCCTCCGAAAAACTCTGCCCGATCAACGTGCCTTGTCGGTTATCTCCCGCCACAAACACGTTGAATCGCGGTTCCTCCAGATGCACCGTCCATGCAATCGACTCGTTCCATGGCTTCGACGCCATGTGCAACCCCAACGCCGCTAGCGTGTCCTTGAAGAAAAGGTCCTCCTGAGGCGCAGGCCGATGCGCGATCTGTCCCTGATGAAGATAATAATCAACGTACAACCCGCTGAACTCCGCCCGAGCCAGTAACGCGTTCCGCTTCCGCACAAAATACGTCCGAACCTCCAAGGAGGCCTCATCCCGATGATCATCCATCTCAGGATGCTACCGCCGCCGCAACCCGTTGACCACTCTCACGTCCCAGCGACAAGAATCCATCAACCCGCGCACTCCCGCAGAACCGCCAATAGCCGACGCTCCCATTCACGCCGCAAATCAGCCAATCTCAAACCTTTGCCCTTTCCCGGTGCAGACATCAACAAACCCTGACTGCTCGGATGGGGGAACGCTTCGAGAACCATCCCCACCTCCGAGGCCAATGGCCCGACCAATCCCGCCGCAACGCGCCCCATCGTGATCACTCGCACACACCCCATCTCGCGCGCACGCAGAATTTCCTCGCGAACCCGCGCCACATTCGAAGCCGCCTTGAACTCTGCAGGCCGAGGCGTACGGAACTTCATCCCATCGTCCGTCGGACACATCGGGAAAGCATTGCTCAATGCCGCCCCCGAAAATCGTGGCACCATCCCCTCGCTGACAAAGCGCGCCCCATCCCAGTCCGTCCACGCACTCGAGGGCACCTCCACCAGCCCCGCTTCCACCAAAGCCCGGTAAAGCGGAATACCCGCGCCATCCCCCCAAAACGGTATCCCCGACACTCCCGCACCGCGCGGCCCTGGTGCCTCCCCATACGCGATCACCACACAGGGGCCATCCGACGGAAAAATGGCAGGTACATGGAGCGGCGCAATCCTGCGCGCCGGCATCTCGAAACCACTCAGAACAAACGAGCCACCCTCCACGTCCTCCGAACAATCACTCAACATAATCCATTCGAAGTGCCATCCGCCCCAGTAGGCTTCAGCAAGGCCTCCACATGTTGCCGGATCGCAGCCAGATCGCGGTCATCCAACGCACCATCGCGGAGCCGCTTATCCAATCGGAAACTCCGCGAAAGATTACGCACCGCGCTCTCGGCATTCCCCAAAACCGCCTCGTAACAAGCCACATTGTAAAAGTAGGTGGCATCCTGCTTCAGCACCGGCGGCCCACTGCGTAAAAGGTCGAGCGCCTCTTGCGTCCTTCCCGTCTCATGCAAAGCGAACGAGGTATGGATGTATCCCCCCTTATAACCCGGAACCATCCGGATCAACCGCTTCCCTTTCGCCGCCGCCTCCCGCATCCGACGCGCCTGGATCAGTGCCATCACACGAATCTCCAACAGATAAGGATGCGCCAAAGTTTCTTGAGAAAGTTTGGCCATCTCACGCAACGCTTCGCGCCCCATCCCAAGACCGCAATACCCCATCATGCACTCAACAATCCTCGTCTCTCCCTCAGACAACTTGGGCATGCCCAACACATCATGGCTCGGCACCGCCGCACCCTCCTCAGGCTCCCTAGACCCCAACTTTCCGGTATCGTCCGACATCACCTCAGCCCAGCAAAGATTCCAACTCCGCCACACGCGCAGCAAACAACCTCAGCGTGTCATCCACAGGTTTGGGTGTCGAAAGATCCACCCCTGCCCGGACAAGCGTCGGCAAAGGGAACTCCGAACCGCCGCTCTTCAAGAACCCTAAATACCGTTCGACTGCCGAAGCACCTTCCCGCAACACCTGATCCGACAAGCTGACCGCCGCACTCAAACCCGTGGCGTACTTGTAGACGTAAAAAGCATTGTAAAAGTGCGGGATACGCAAACATTCCAACTCCAGAACATCATCCACCGCAAAATCCTGGCCGAAGTACGTATCCAGCAATCCGCGATACATCGCCCGGAACACATCCAGCGTCAGCGCCTCGCCCGCTTCCTCCGCCGCATGGATCAACTTCTCGAACTCAGCGAACATCGTCTGCCGATAAACCGTCCCGCGGATGTCATCGATTTGCCGACAGATCAGGTATGCTCGCATCGCGGGATCCGATGCCTTCGCCAGAAGATGATGCGTCAACAACTCCTCGTTGAACGTGCTAGCCACCTCCGCAAGGAAGATCGGGTAATCGTAAGTCTGGTACGGCTGCGTCTTCGCCGAATACCAAGTGTGCATCGAATGCCCTGCCTCATGCGCCAACGTGTACACATCGGAAAACACGTCCTCCTTGTAGTTCATCAAGATGTACGGCGGCACCCCGAACCCCCCAGAGGAGAACGCCCCTGACCGCTTCCCCTTGTTCTCGTAACGATCACACCACCTCGCCCGCGTCAGCCCGTCCTCCAAAACCGAACAATACTCGCTGCCCAACGGAGACAACGCCTCAACAACCATCCCAATCGCCTCATCAAAGCGCGTCCGCATCTGAACACTGCCCACCAGCGGGACATAGGTGTCGTAATGATGGATATCCTTGAGTCCTAAAATCCTCTTTCTCAACGAATAATACCGATGCAACGGCTCCAGATTACCTCGAACAGAAGCGATCAACTGGTCGTAAACCGATACCGGCACGTCGTCCCGGAAAAGTGCCGCCTCACGCGCCGAAGGATAGTTGCGAGCACGCGCGCGAAACACATCCGCTTTGACCGAAGCCGCAAGAGTGGATGCCACCGTGTACTTGTGGTCATCAAACTCATCGTAGAACTTCCGGAACGCCTGCGCCCGAACCGACGCCTCCGGATGCACGAGGAAGGACGAAAACGCACTCTGGGAAAGCGGACGCTTGGTGCCCCCAGGCATCTCAACCTCCGCAAAATGCATGTCCACATTCGTGAGCTGGGAAAACGTCTCTCCGTGCCCCCCTAACGCCGCATCCGCCAGAGCCATCAACCGCTCCTCACGCTCCGACAAGGTGTGCTCACGGAACCGCCGGATCTTTCGAAGCGGAATCCGCCAGATCGCCAGCCGATCATCCTCCAAAAAGCGCTGAAACACCTCCTCCGGTATCGCTTGGATCTCCGGCGTGAAAAATGACGCCGCCTCCGAGATCCGGGTCAATAGGTTCGAAAGAACCCCCTCTCGCGCGAGATTCGCCGCATCCGAACTGTCTTCACTGCTGCGCAGCCCCGCGTAGTGCTGGAGCCGCTCCAACCGCAGGGAGATCGCAGCATCCGCATCCAGCGCTTCCACCAACATCTCCACTGATTCCCCCATCCGCCCCTTGTACTTCTGGAACGACAGATAGTCCGCGGCCACCGCGTCAAACTCGCGCTGCCACGCAGAGGCATCAGGAAAGATCGGCGAAAGATCCCAGGTGTCTCCCTCCGCAACATCTTGCCGCACAGGAATTCCGCCGCCAACAGCACCCTCAGGGTGAAACCGACTCTGGATTCGCAGATTCTCAGTCAGACTCATCCCACTAATACAGCACCCACTCTGGATGTCGGCAACGGTAAGCCTCCCGCCTCACACCAGCGCACTGCCAAGACTTGCCCTTCCCATGCCCGCCCACTCGGTGTTTCATGCCTCCATGCTCCCCATCCTCGAACAACTTCTTTTCCTGCAGGAGAGCGACCTCTCCATCCGCAAACTGACCGCTGAAAAAGAGGCCATCCCTTCCACCCGAACCGCTCTGGAGCGTCGTCTCACGGCCCTCGGCGGCGCCTATGATAAGGCGGTGCAGGGAGCCAAAGAGACCGAGGTGAAGCGGTCAATGCTCGAAAAGGAAGTGCGCGCGCGTCGAGAGCAGATCCAGAAATACGAGGCCCAGCGCTCCCAAACCCGCAAGAACGACGAATATCAAGCCATCGGTGCCGCCATTGAAACAACACGCGCCGACATCACCCGCATCGAAGACCAACAACTGGACATCATGGAGGCCCTCGAAGCGATGCAACCTCAGATCGATGCCGCCAAAAAGGAGCTCGATGAATCGAAATCCGTCATCACACGCGAAATCGCTGACCTCGACCAAAAACTCGTGAACCTAGCCGAGCGGATCGTTGCAGAAACCGCCGAGCGAGACCGCCGATCCGTCGGCATCGATGAAGGTGTCCTAGACACGTACCGACGCCTTCTACACACCCGCGACATTGCGGTGGTGCCTCTTCAAGACCAGTACTGTGGGGGATGCGACATCAAGGTTGTTCCCGACGTCGCAGTGCGAACCCGCACCAGTGAAGAGCCCGTTCAGTGCAACAAGTGCAGTCGCTTCCTTTACCCCGTGCGCTGATCGCTGCCCCTGAACTGACGCTGGAATCTCGTCAGGAGCGGTAGCACAACGCACCACACCAGCGCCCACTCCAAAAGCACCAGCACATCGAACGGCTTGCACCCGAACGGCAGTTCGACGCCGCGCAAGCGATCCGTCATGCCTCCCGCAAAGACGGATCCGAACGACGCAAGCGTTCCCACAATGCACCAGTGGAGCCCCATGGAAATCGTGCGCCCCTCAGGGCGGGTAACCATCTGCGCCATCCGGAAATGGCAAAGCACCGCTCCTCCAAGAACTGCGCCTTGCAGGACAGAGGCCCCCGTCATCCACACAATCGCACGGGGCACCTCGACGCCACTCCAAAGCACCGTGTGTCCACCGCTCGGAAACCACCACAAACCCAGCGTCAACGGCGCAATCCAAGCCAGAACTCGGAACACACGATCCGCACCGTAGCGATCCATCCACCGGCCCAGCCACGGATTCAGCACCACCGTCCCTAAACCCGCCCCAGCGAAGATCAACGACGCAAAGGTGTACCCCACCCCATGATCCTCTTTCAGGTGAACCATGCTGAAGAATCCAGGCAACCCCAAGTTATACCCCAACATCGCCAAAGCCCCCGTCCATACCCCCATCGCCCCAGTGAGCGTCACATAACCCGGCAACCGAACCGCCTCTCGCAACCGCCCCATCAGAGGCTCATGCCTCTCCACATGCGCATGCTCCGGCTCATGCACCAGCAGATGGATCCAGATATCCAGAACGCCACAGACTGCGCAAATCCCGAACACCCACTGGAACCCCTTCAATCCAACGCCCCCACCCTCAGCACGATCCAAAATCACTCCGTACACGATCGTCGCAGCAACCAAACAGAAACCCAACGGCAACTGACGCCGATTCCAGAACCGTCCCGCCGTTTTCTCTGGGATCAAGTCGGCCATCCAACTCTGCCATGCGACCGTCCCGACGTTCGCCAAAAAATTGCCGGCAGCAAACGCCACAATGATCAGCCACGGCCACCACTCCGGTCGCTCATGCAACCAAACCGGCAACAATGCCGGGATGAACCACGTCAAGCGATGCACCGTATTCACGATCGCCCACAGACGCTTGCGCGAACGCATCCCAGAGATCCAGATCGAGGCGGGTAACTGAGCCAGCATCGCCAACTGCCACGCCGCGGAGGCCCAACCCTGCTGCGTTCCCGACGCATCCACCGCCTGCATCAAAAGCGGTAACGGCGCGCCCAAAGGCACCGTGAGCCAAAACATCCCAAAGCATCCCGCAACAATGTTCCAGCGCAAGGACGTCTCCACCCTCCGCTCCGAAGCGTCACCCCCCATCACTTCACCGCGCCGGTTGAACGTCGCGGCGCACCTCCTCGCAGCGGACCAGACGCCGTATCCAATACCACCCTGCCCTGCCCATCTTTCCGAATCTCACCCAAAAACTTCCCCCCCTTGTCGTACATGAAACTCCGCGTCATCAAAGGTTGCCCCCGGCCATCATACTGCCGCTCCTCCACCACCTTCCCATTCGCGCAACTGAACTCCGAACGCCCCATCGGCCTTCCACTCGGATCCGTCGTCAAACTCCGCACCGGCTGCTGCCCCTCGTCCAACTCGTACACCGTCTTCCTCACCATCCGCCCTTGAGGATCATAGTACGTCTCGCGCAAACGGAACGAATCCGCGTTCATCACGCGCTCAACTCGCGATTTATCCGAAAAATAATGGGTCGATGCCTCCGCATCAAAACGCTTCTCCGGCAAGGTGCTGTCCTGTCCACGTGCAACACACGTGAGAACCAACATCATCGCGCCGAACCTGCTCATCATCCGATAACGCTAAGCCACTCGCTCCGTCCCAGAAAACTGCAAATCGTGAAGCCTTCGATACATCCCTCCCAAAGCATGTAACGTGTCGTGCGTCCCGCGCTCCACGACTCGACCCCCATCCATCACAAGGATCTCGTCAGCCCCAAGGATCGTCGACAGCCGATGCGCAATCGCGATCACCGTCTTGCCCCGCGACAAGTTCGCCAACGCCGCCTGGATCTGCTTCTCGCTCTCCGTATCCAACGCGCTCGTCGCCTCATCCAACAACAACACCGGAGCCCCTCGCAGAAGAGCCCTCGCAATGGCAATGCGCTGCTGCTGGCCCCCTGACAACAAACATCCCTTGTCTCCGATGATCGTCTCGTACCCGTTCGGCTGCAACTCGATGAACTCATGCGCAAACGCAAGTTTCGCCGCCTCTCGCACCTCGGAGTCCGTTGCATCCAACCTGCCATACCGGATGTTCGCCGCAATCGTGTCGTGGAAAAGGAACGTGTCCTGAGAGACCACCGCAATCTGCGACCTCAAAAACGATTGGCTCAGTTCGCGAACATCGTGCCCATCCAATAGTACCGCCCCCTCGCTGACGTCATACAACCGCTGCAACAACGAAAGCACCGTCGTCTTGCCCGCACCACTCGCACCCACTAACGCGCAGGTCCGTCCAGGCCCCACCTTGAAAGAGACGTCACTCAACGCGCACCTTCCATCCACATACGAGAACCCGACATCCCGAAACTCCACCTCACGCCCTCCAGCACCCAGCACCGTAGCCCCCGGACGATCCATCACCGCAGGTTGCCGATCGATGACCGCAAAAACCTCTTCCGTCGCCGTGGTGCATTTCAGAAGCGTCAAGTGCAAGCGCGAAAGGCCTTTGAAAGCAGGGTAAAGCAACAGCAACCCTCCATTCAACCCCATGAAGGTCCCGTAATCACCGTAACTCCACGCCCAATACAGCGCCGCCGCCGCCCCAAACGAAGCGATCGTCTCAACCAATGGACCTCCCATCTCCACACCACGTCTCCACCGCATGATGTGGTTCAAGACAGACCGGTTCGCATCCCGGAACCGGTCAACCTCGTACTGCTCACGGCCATAGGTCTTGACCACTCGTACCCCCGCAAAAGCCTCCTGCATCCGAACCATCACCTCCCCCGTAGCCTCCTCCTCTCGCTTGCCCGCCTGCCGCACCCGCCGGCTGATCAACGCAACCGGGACAATGCAGAGCGGGAACAACACCAACGACGACACGGTGAACTTCCAGTCCATCCACAACATCGTGCCCAAGGCCGACACGATCGAGATCGGGTGCTTGATCGAATCGGTCACCACGGTGGCCAACGAGGTCTGCGCCATCGCCGTCTTCGCGTACGTCAACTGCACCAACTCTCCAGCTTTCACCCGGTTGAAATACTCCATCGATTGCCCAAGGATCGACCGGAAAGCCTCAACCCGGATGTCATCTAAGACGCGACAGGATACCCATAACATGCAGTAGCTGTTGAAGTAGCCCAACAACCCACGTAACCCCATCAACGCGGGTATGGTCCCGCAAATCACCAGGACCTGCCACAGCGCTCCATCCAGACTCAGCCCTGACAACGCAGGAAACCACCGGACCAAACTCGGCACCTTCCCCGCCGACGCCTTCACCGCTGGGAAAACCAGCGACGTCACAAACTGCAAGTCAGCAATCAGCAGTGCGTTGATTCCCCCGCTCAAGATCCCCAACACAATTCCCAACACGAGACGAGACCGGTACGGCCTCAAATACGCCACGAGTCGCCGCACCCCGGGGTCATTGAAAAACACCCGCAACCCCACCTTGGCCCCGGTGCTCCCGCTCATTCCCTCTCCTCCGCTTCTTCCGTGTGATCCATAAACCTAAGCAAGCACAGAGCGAACCCGTTGCTCTCTCAGTGAATGCTCCTCATCCCCGATGACCGAGACGAATCTCGATAACTCCACCTCGCCAAGATTCACCCACGATTTGCACCCGCCAAACTTCGGTGAGTCCGGCAACACCACCGGCTCCTCCAAGCGGTGCACCCTCACAAACGCTAAGCTGATGCTCCTGCGCTCGTCGTAAATGAAACGTTCCCAAAGCGTTTGCTCCGTCCACAAATGGAAGCCCTCAAGACCTCGGACCCGTTCCCAATCCACAACATCCTCAGTCCAACACACCTCCGCCAAATATCTCATCACGTGCCCTCGCGGATCCGCCTGCGGCAGAACGGTCTCTGCAGGAACCGTCAACTTCTCAGCCTGCTCATGGAACAAGGTGGGCACCAACAAGAAGCGATCATGGGAAAACCGGAATCCCGCACGCCCCTCAGCGATCCCGCCCTTCCGAAGGATCAAACTCTGTCGACCCGCACCCAACGCTTCGCAGATCAGCGCCCATTCTTTGAATCCGAACATCTCCATAATCTCCCCTCGCACTCACGACTCCTTTACACCGTACAGTCCCGCAATCGCATCCACTAAACCGGGAATGTCGTATTGCTCTGCTTCAACCGAGACGGGTAACCCCAACCTGCGCATCGCCTCACTCGTAATCGGTCCGATCGACGCCGTTTGCAATCCCTCGGGCAACGGGAGGTTCAGCGCCATGAAGTTCTCCGCCGTCGATGAACTCGTGAAGGTGATCAAATCCGCGCCCTCAGCCCGGAATCTGGCAATCCCACCCGTCACATCCTCAGTCTCCGCAACGGTACGATACACCGCCACCACATCCACAATCGCCCCCAAGCGCGTCAACTCCTGCGGGATCACCTCTCGCGCCTCCTCCGCTCGTGCAACCAAAACGCGGAGGTTCTCGACCGATCCCACCTCCTCCTGGAACGCCTTCACCACCGCTTCCGCAACATATTCCGTAGGCTGAAGATCCACCGCGAACCGATACTCGGCCACCTTCTTCGCCGTCGCCGGCCCGATCGCCGCGATTTTTATCCCCCCGATCTCGCGCGCATCCCGATACACCCGGAAGAACATCTCGAAAAATGCGGTCACACCATTCGGACTCGTGAAGACCAACCAGTCGTACTGGTGCACATCCTGAACCATCTCTCCAAACGTCATTTTGTCCGTCGGCTCCTCGATCCGGATTGTCGGCAACTCGTACACATCAGCTCCCATCGCCCGCAAACGCTCACTCAACACCCCCGCTTGCTGACGCGTCCGAGTGACCACGATCCGCTTACCACGCAAAGGCCGCTTCTCAAACCATCCCAACTTGTGACGCAAGGTTGTGACCTGCCCGAAAACCGCCACCGCAGGCGCCTCAAACCCGGATTCAACGACGATCTGCGCAATCGTCGCAAGCGTCCCAGCAATCGATCGCTGCTTCCCTGTGGTCCCCCACCGCACCAATGCCACCGGCGTCTCCGGATCCATGCCATGCCGCTGCAACGCCTCCGTGATCGGCCCCAATCGCTCCACCCCCATCAGCATCACCTTCGTCCCAGGCAACGCCGCCAATCGGGCATAGTCCAACGCCGAATCCTCCTTCGTCGGATCCTCGTGCCCCGTGAAAATCGTGAGCGACGACGTGAAGTCTCGGTGCGTGACCGGAATCCCCGCATAAGCCGGCGCCGCAATCGCAGACGTCACTCCCGGGATGACCTCAAAATCCAGCCCCGCTTCAACCAATGCCTCCGCCTCCTCGCCACCTCTCCCGAAAACATAAGGATCCCCTCCCTTCAATCGCAAAACCCGATTGCCCTCGGCGGTCTTCCGCACAAGCAACGCATTGATCTCCTCCTGCTTCAACGTGTGCTGCCCCGCCTTCTTCCCCGCATACACGATCTCCGTCCCAGGTCGCACCCATTTCAACATCTCCGCATTGCACAGGTAATCGAAAACCACGACATCCACGCGCTCGATCAACTCCCGAACCCGTAAAGTCACCAGTCCAAGATCCCCAGGACCAGCCCCAGCCAAGTAACAAACTCCTCTTCCCGAACCTTTTTCCTTTTTCCTGCTCATAGATCTGCCTCCGTCAGTGTGATTCATTTTTCGCCCCGCCAGTCAGCCGAAGATAAAGCGCCTCCGCCACCTCCTCTTCCGTCATGCCCTCCGCAATCCCGTGCACCGGCGCCTCGCCCTCCGCAACGAACAATACGCCCTCCATCCACACACCCCCACCGTCCGTCAACTTCGTTCGCACCCCAACCGGAAGCGTACAATCCCCTCCCAACCTTCTCTGCAGCCCGCGCTCCACTCTCGCCTGCCGCATCGTCCGCTCATCGCCAATCGCGCGCACCACTTCCGCATGAACCTGATCCTCGCTGCGAACCTGCAACGCCACGATTCCCTGCCCCATCGCTGGCAACATCGAGTCCGCCAACGAAGAGACAAAAAACTCCGAAACCTCCCCGCCATCCTCCACCCGAAGAATGCCATCCGCAAAATCCATCCCCAAACGGTCCAATCCCGCTCTCGCCAGAACAATCGCACCACACTCCGCCGACTCACGGAGCTTTCGCAGCCGCGTCTGAACGTTACCCCTCCAATCCATCACCCGCAGATCGTTCCGCGCCCATTGCAACTGACGGATCCGACGGACCGAACTGGTCCCCACCAACGCACCCTTCGGAAGCCCAGCCAACCCACCCAACGCCTTGGAAATCAACACGTCATCCGTCGCCGCACGAGGGAGCACGCTGGCAATCTCCAACCCTTCCGGCTCGTTCCCCGGCAAATCCTTCAGACTATGAACCGCCACATCAATCCGACCATCGAACAAGGCTCGCTCCAACTCCCTCGTGAAAAGCCCTTTGCCACCCGCCGGTTCAGCCTTCAAATCCAGGTCCAACTTGCGATCGCCACGCGTCAGGAAGGTCTCAACTCGGATTCCCATCTCAGGAAACCGCTCCGCCAGCGCACGACGCACCAACTCCGTCTGCGCTAACGCCAGCAACGAAGAGCGAGTCCCCAGAACGATTTCCCTTTTCATAGACATCGAAGAATCCCAACGCACCTCACGCGCCATCCGGCTTGGCATGCCCCCCCGGTTCCAACGAACCACCACCCGTTCCATCCCGGACCGATGCCATCCGCACCGCGTCAGAGCGTTTCCATTCCAAAAAATCTCCCACGTGACGATCAATGATCCCCTCGCACGCCGATAACTCGCGACGCCGATCCTCGATCGATCGATCCGCGATCTGCTGCAACGAGTCGATATCGTACAAATAGACCCCAGCCAACATGTTGACCATCGGGTCAATGTCCCGCGGAACCGCAAGATCGATGCAGAACAACGGGCGTCCCGGACGCTCCGCCATGACCGGCTCCAACTGAGCCCGCGTCACCACCGGATGTGGCGCCGCCGTCGAGCCGATCAAGATGTCCACACTCTCGAACTGCTGCGTCCACTCCTCGAAGTGAAGCGCCTTACCCGCCATCTTCTGCGCAAGCTCCTCCGCCCGCGGGAACGAGCGGTTCGCCACGAACATCGTGCGCACACCCCGAGCCTGTAACGCTCCCGCCGTAAGCTCCGCCGTCTCACCCGCCCCCAAAATCATCACCGTGCAATCCCGTAACCGCCCAAAAATCTGTTCAGCCAACTCCACCGCAGCTGCCCCAACAGACACCGCTCCACGGGTGATGCTCGTGTCGGTCCGAACCTCCTTCGCCACATTGAAAGTCTTCTGGAACAAGCGATTGAGAAATCGTCCCGTGGAGCCCGCCTCCTGCGCCGCCTGATACGCCTTCTTGATCTGACCAAAGATCTCCGTCTCGCCCAACACCATCGAATCCAATCCTGACGCCACCCGGAAAAGATGCCTCACCGCCAGATCCCCGTTCCGCATGACGAACGCCTGGTCAAACGAATGCGCCGCATCCGCGCCAGCCCGCTCCATCACAAAGGCCTCAACCGCCCGCCGCGCCGCTCCCTGCGACTCCGAGGCCACATAGATCTCAACGCGATTGCAGGTCGACAAAACCAATGCCTCCCCTCCCGCCTCGCGCGCAATCCGTGCTCCAAGTTCACCCGCCAAAGAATCCGCAACGGCAAACCGCTCACGCACCTCCACCGGCGCCGTGCGATGATTCAAACCGTAGCAAAGGATCTCCATGTTCGTCCTCAGGGCAAAACACGTTCAACCAATCCCACCGTCACCAAAAGCACGCCGAACGCGACAATCGCCGTGTACGCCACACGAACCGGATCGATCTTCCGAACCCCAACCGCAAACGCCACCGCCCCATACAAAAGCCACATCGCCACCGAAACCATCCGAAGCACCGGCCGATGAGCCGGCCCACTCGCGAATCCCGTCCCCAACCCCACGCTGAGCAACAGAAAACCCGCCATCAACAGGCGCCGCATCGCCGACGTCAGATCCCGCACCGGCGGCAACGAAAAAAAGAAGGTGCTCAATCGCCGCGTCTTCAACTGACGCTCCTGCACGAGGTACATCGCACCCGCCAAAGCAGCCAACCCCAAGCCTCCATACGCCATCACCGAAACCGCTGCATGCAACTCCATCAATGCACTCGTCGCCGCACGCAACTCCCCAACCGCAGGAACCCCCATCAGCAATGCAACAGATTGCAATAAAAACGCCGCAGGAGCCGTGAACAAACCCAAGAGCGAAACCCGATAAACCGGGCCGATCACCAAATAGAACAGCACCATCGACCACGCAATGAACACCAACACGTCAAAGCTCGACGTCAGCGGACACCTCTTCAACTGCTCTCCTCGCTCCGCCAACCATACCAACTGGCACCCAAACCCCCCGAGGATGGACAAAAAATAGCCCCGCGAAACACCACGCATCCTCGCTCCC
The DNA here is from genome assembly GCA_964489645.1 of uncultured Chthoniobacteraceae bacterium. GTDB lineage: Bacteria > Verrucomicrobiota > Verrucomicrobiia > Chthoniobacterales > Chthoniobacteraceae > JBEEPE01. Next base: position 23,385 of record CAZAZT010000011.1, read on the forward strand.
AAAGCGAACATCGATTGGGCAAACCCAGCCAAAAAAAACAAGGTCGCGAGGATTAACGGAGCTCTTTCCATTCCGGAATCGATGCCAAAGGGGTTCAGCAAAATCTACCAAGCCACGACGCCAATCTCGCTCTAATCCATCTCAGGATCTTCACCCCCACCCCACAGGTGCTCGTCCATCCACTTCGTCTCATACAACCGACACAACCCCACCGCCGCAGCCACACCCCCCGTGTAACTCGCCGAGGTCGTGTACTGCTTGTCCTCGTCGTACGTCCCAACCGCGATCACCACGTGGTCGAAATGTTCGCCCAAGATCTCAAACGCTCTGTTCACCGCCTCTGTCTGTGAAGGATCCATAAAATCGGTCTGTGATGGTCTCCGAACCCAACCGCTTTTTCGATAGAAAAAGCTTTCTCCATGCTGCGGCAAAGCCACGCACGGCCCCGCAAAAAGTCACTTGCTCCGGTTCAAGATCTCGCGGACCTCATCCACCGACAAAACACGCCCAGAGGACGCCGACCACGATTTAAGCGCCCCCGGCTTTTCCGGTTTATCCACACGCTCAGCCTCCCGAGCCGTCCCCGCCGGAACGGACCGTGAAAAACGTGACGCATCCGCCTTCCGACCGTTGAACGGACTTTCCATCGCGCCACCGGATTCAAATCGGCGTCCATTCGCATCGGACATCACGTCCGGTAGCGTCTTCGTGTCGAACTTGCGCACATCCGCGTAGCGGGATACCGGCACCTGTTTGCCCGCGAACTCAGGCCCCACCCCCACCATCGACACCTCCGTCGCCTTCCGGGTGAAAAAGGATCTCAACCCCTCGAAACGTTTCGCCTCAAGTTCCTTCGCCTCGAAGACTCGCTGCTCCTTGATGCCCGTAGCGCTGTTCGTGATCCGCGCCTTGCTCAGGTCGAACTTCTTGTTCGGATCCACTTCCAAAATACCCTTCAACAACTCCGTCATCGGCCCAGGATCCTTTCCCTGTCCCCACACCCGCCCCGTCCCCAACGCACCAATCACGAACCACACCGACACCCATTTCACCATCGCATTCACAACGGCACCCCCTCTCCGCCACCAACCGGTCGCGCATCCACCTCGATCACCGGCACCCCGTCATCTGTCACCGCCCCATCCGGCGACCCATAAGCCAACTGGCGCGCCTGCCGAACATGCAGCGGCAAACGAAAACTCACCTCAAGCCCAAGACCCTGACGCGAAACCAGATCCACCTCACCCCCATGCTTGTGCAAGATCTGCCGAACCACCAAAAGCCCCAGCCCAGTCCCCTCCGGCTTTGTGGTGTTGTACGCCTCAAAAACCCTCCCCATCCGATCCGCAGGAATGCCCCCGCCCGTGTCCTCGAACGATACGCGCACAAAGTCAGAATCCGCCCGCGTGGAAACCGTCAACTCACCCCCATTACGCATCGCTTGGAAAGCGTTCCGGATCACATTGAAAACCGCCATCTTCATCTGGGCCCGATCGATCGCGACAAAAGGCAACCCCCCTTCCAACTCAAAACGAACCCCGATCTCACGCTCGTGCAACTCCTTCTCCATGAAGGCAACACTCTCCCTCAAGAACTCGTTCAGCCCCGTCACCTCCAACTGCAGCACCGAAGGCCGGATCGTCCCCAAGAAGTTCCTCACCAAACCGTCCAGTCGCTTCAACTCCGACGCCATCACACCCGCATGCCGCAAACACTCCTCCTGCAATCCTTCCGGCATCCGCTTCAACCGCCGCTCCAAGACCTGTAAGTGAATGGACAACGAGTTCAGTGGGTTACCCAACTCATGGGCAATCTCCGCCGCCAACATCGTCAGCGTCGTCAACTGCCGACTCTCGATTGTCTCCTCCGTCTGTCGACGCGTCTCCGTCACATCCCGCAACGTCACCAGATACCCTGCGACATCACCCTCTCTTCCAGGCACTCGTAACGGCAGCGCATAAAAACTGATGTACCGATGCGCCGGATAAAAAATCTCCACCTCCCTCGTGATGATCGCCCCTTCCTCCATCACCCGCTCCCAATTCACATCGCGCAAGACATCGCCAACCAACTTTCCCACAGCAAGTTCCGAATCTATTCCGAAAAGGTCTCCCGCCGCCCGATTGAAATACGTGATCTCTCCACCCGCATCCGTCACCATCAACCCTTCGTGGAGCGCATCGAAAATCGTCTCCAAAAATGCTTTCTCCTGAGCCAGTTGCAAGAGATACGACTGAACATCCTCCGCACCTACCCGCGAAATGCGCTCAATCAGTTTATCGAGAAAAGCCGCTTTCATGTCGTCAGCACCCAGTCACCCCCTCGAAGAGAGCAACTTCCGCTCCCTACGAGACTCCCCGATAACCAAGCGGATCGATCTCCACTGAACGATAACCCGCAGCCATGATCCCCCCCTCGATCTGCCCCTCCAGCCCACTCACACGCACCATCTCCTCCGGCACAACCTGCACCCGAGCACGAGGATACAACCCGTCACCCACAGGGACCAAAGCCCCCGCCGAGATCCGGTCCGGCCCAACCAGATGCCGCACCCGGAACACCCGAAACCCCAAACTCCGCACCCACTCCTCCGCAGCCTCCACCATCGCCAACGCATCCCGCGTCACAGGCGTACCATGCGGGATCCGAGAGGATAAACACGGCTGCGCAGGCCGATCCGCCGTCGGCAACCCCAGCTCCGCCGACAACCGGCGGATCTCCAACTTCGTCAACCCCGCATCCCGCAAAGGCGCCAACACCCGGAACTCCGCAGCAGCCTGCCTCCCCGGGCGAACCTGCGCCATGTCATCCGCATTCTCGCCATACGCCAAAGAATGGATACCCCGCTCCCTCGCCATCTCTTCCAATGTCCTGAAAAGCTCCGCTTTACAGAAATAGCACCGATTGTTCGGGTTCGCCAAATACTCCGGATTATCGAACTCCCGCGTCAACACAACCTCGACCGACACCCCGAGCGCACGCGCCAAATCCAACGCATCAGACAACGCTTTCCGCGGCAAACTCGGGCTGTCCGCAATCACTCCCGTCACCCCAGCACCCAAAACCTGCGCCGCCTCCGCAAGCAAGAACGCGCTGTCCACCCCACCCGAATAAGCAACGATCAGCGGAGCTGCATCTCGCAACTGTTCGCGCAATGCCCCCCGCTTCAAACCAAGAACCGTCTCGTCGACTAGCATCACAACCCCCTCCAGATCACACAATTCACAACAACAACCGGCGGAACAGCTCGTCCAATGGCAACGCCATGCCGATGTAGAACTCGCCGAAATCCGCATACTGTGCACTCACCTCATCGAAGCGCATCTTGTACACGATCTCCTTGATGTAGAACGTGTCGTGCGCCAACAACGTCACACCCCACTCCCAATCGTCCAATCCCGTGCACCCCGTGATCAGTTGCAAAATCTTCCCCGCATACTGACGCCCCACTCGAGCATGGCCCGACATCAATTTCTTCCGCTCCTCAAAGGAAGCCGCGAACCAGTTCTGCCCCGGATTGCGACGCTTCGTCATCGGATAAAAACAGAACACCTCCCAGGTCGGCAGCAACGGATAGAGCTTGTCCTTCTTGTACTTCTCCATCCGCGCGCGGAACTCTCCCATCCGCTTCTCAAACGCCTCCGTCCCAGGCTCCAACCCCTCCTCCCGGCGCAGCACCTCCGTCTGCTCCTCGTCCGTCGTCACATACTCACTCTCCTCCGTCAGCGAGAAAAAGCTGTAAACAGGCGTCAAAATGTCCGGCCCCAACCCCTGCGACAACCGCTTCTCATACGCATTGAGCACATGGAGATCCTTCGAAAGGAGCATGAAACCCAAGTCCGCTTTCGGACTCACCATGCTCAAAACGAACAACTGCGTGTCCGGTGCCGAGCGGATCTCCGACACCAACTGCGTGAAACGCGTCTTCGCTTTGCGCTGTTCGTCGGGACTCAGCAAAGCCCACTGACCCAACTCCACCCGATAAAAGAGATGCAGGACGTGGAGACCGGCAGCCGGAATGACCGTGGGAGAAAGTTGGTAAGACATCCCGCAATTCTCATCGCTCCACACAAAAAAAGCGAGGATTCCCAAGCCTCGAGCCCCCTCGAACAGGCACCGTGCCCTAAATCTGACCGGTGGCGATCAGCGCAAGAATGACCTGCGGAATCACCCCTTCCTGCTCAAAAACCCGAGAGCCTTGATACCTAGCCACATACTTTCCATCGAACGCGAACAACCGTTTCCCCTGATATTCCGAGACGTGACGACCATCCAACTCAAGCACACGCCGCCCCTGGTACTGACTGACGTACCGTCCATCCCATTCGAATAATCGGCGCCCTTGATACTGCGCGAGGTACTTACCGTCCCATTCGAAAAGCCGCTGCCCCTGATACTGCGACAGATACTTACCGTCCCACTCATACATCCGAGACCCTTGATAAACGCTGAGATAAGTCCCAGCGAGCGCTTGTAGCCCAAAAAGACCGGTTAACACCGTCAACCAAACAGAAAATGCTCGCCGTGTGACCATGGTTAAAACGGGGGAACCGCACGCGAAATCTCTAATCGCCACCGCCACCGAAATCGCCGCCCCCACCAAAATCTCCACCACCGCTGTCACCCCCGCCCCAACTGCCTCCATCCGACGAAGAATCAGATGAATCCGATGATCCCCAGAAGGAGCCAGAATCGCTGCTTCCCGAAGACCCGTTCGAATCGAAATCCTCTCCCCCTCCTGAGTAGGAGGTGTCTTGCACGGACGAATCTTGGTTCTCGGAAATCCCCGTGTGATGAGATTCGAAGCCCGAAGCCGATGCATGATCCCCAAAGAAGCGGTCGTACATCCACATGCCAGCGGCAGCGCCGAACAATCCTCCCATCATCGATCGAAAAAACCCGCCGCCTCCGCCGCCGACCGGATACCCGCCTCCAACAGGATACCCACCACCCATCCCGCCCACCACGTATCCACCCCCCCCACCGCCGAACAAAGAACCCAGTAACCGGATCACCAGAACCACCACAAAAAGCCCGATCAGGGCCAAACCCCACCCAGGGATTCCGCTACCCATAGACTGAGAGCGGATTGCTGGAACCTTCGAAGCCCCACCCGCACTCACCTTCAAGTTGCGAGTCATCGTCTTTGCAACAAAGCTAACTCCTTCCCGCAGAGCACCATCAAAGTCCTTCTGCCGAAGTCGAGCCAACATGAGCTTCGCCAACTCATCACGCTCCACCATCGAGAAGGCTCTCCTCTGGGTCTCGTTGCCCACCACCGCATGGAGATGCCCAGGTTGTTTCACCAAAAGCACATAGACACCATTGACTCTCGAGTCACGCGCCTGGTCAGACGCCCACTTCTCGTACATCGAGTGGCT
>CAZAZT010000011.1:28865-43885 GCA_964489645.1 uncultured Chthoniobacteraceae bacterium
GCTTCGCAGTCTCCCGCCGGATCTCCTGTACCGATTCCGCCGCTGACAACCCGAAGGTCAAAGTCTTCATAAGTGACTTAAGTCTACACGAAACGAAGCAACTGGCAAAACGAACACGAAAAGCCACGCATCAAACGGATTTGAAAGAAACCACGCTCGCCGCAACGAACGCGCCACCATCCCCCGTTCAGGTCAATGCCCCGAGGACTTGGTCGAGGTGCTCCGCAGGTTTGACCTTTCTGAACACCTCGAGCACTTTGCCGTCTGCACCGATCACGAACGTCGTTCGCTCCGTTCCCATGTACTTCTTGCCGTACATGCTCTTCTCCACCCAGACGCCGTAAGCGGAAACGATCTCCTTGGAATCATCCGCCAACAGAGCGAACGGCAGACCGAACTTGTTGATGAACTTCAAGTGGCTCGAAGCCGAATCCGTGCTCACACCAAAAACCACCGCTCGGTCCCGAATCGCATCCCAGCCATCACGGATTCCGCACGCCTGCGTCGTGCATCCCGGCGTGTCGTCCTTCGGATAAAAATACAACACCACCGGCCGACCCAAAAAATCCGACAACGCCACCCTCTTCCCCTCGCCAAACTCACCTCCCACCGCGACCGCGGAAAAACCAGGCGCCACCGCCCCTTTTTCAAGACTAATGCTCATTCAGCAAGTAAAGCGCCCTCTCCTCGGATGGCAACCGCCATGCCACCCACGACTCGCTCCAAAACCGACGCGGAACCCATCCACACTTATTTTTCGCATTCAACCATTTAAGCCGAACTCGCTATGCCTTAGAGTCGACCTCGCCACCTATGCGAACACTTCTCGCTGCCCTCCTCCTCACGCTCTCCGTCTGGTCCGCAGCCGCCCGTGACACCCACGTTTACTTGAACAACCCATCGCCGGAGTTGGCCCCGGGAGAAAGCCTCACCATCCGGTTCTCGTCCCCGATGTACTCGGCGGACGAGGGATCAAAAAGACCTCCAGCCCCGGTCTCCCTGACTCCCTCCATCCCTCACTCCTTCCAGTGGTCCAGCCCCGTCAGTGGATCCATCCGATTCAACGCCCGCCCGGCAACTGGGGCCACCTACACCCTCTCAGTGGCACCCGGACTTTCCGACAAAGACGGTGCACCGGTTCAACTCGATCCGACCCGTCTCACCGCAATCCACACTCCCAAGGCTCAACTCCGCCGACACTCCGTCCACCCACAAAGCACCTACGAAATCGGCCCCAACTCGCAGCAAAAACGGCACACCAACGCAACGCCCACCATCCTCCTGTCCTTCAACTGCGAGATCTCACCCGAGCACATCATCGCCAGAGCGAACTTCATCTCCAACAAAGGCGAGTCCATTCCCGCCAAACCCAGCCAAGCGCCCTTCGACTACATCCGACTAACCGCTTCTCAAGAGAGACCATGGAACGATGTCTGGCCGCCCACCGAGGACATCTCCGCACAAGAACAAAACCTCGCCAAACTCATCGAGGAAGACCGTACATCAGAGCTAGCTGAAGCAGCAGCTAAACTCCAACAGGCGAAAGGAAAGATCCAGGTGCCCCGCTGCAATCTTTTCATGGCGCCAGCTTCCCCTCTCATCCCAGACCGATCGTGGACCCTCCACCTTCCCTCCACCCTCTCAGACACCCACGAAAACCATCGCCTCGAGAAACCCGCACAGATCGAACTCGGCTACGTCCCCGAACTCAAGGTCCTCGACATCAGTTTCCAACGCAGACCCTTCGCCGAGGTCCAAACCGCCCTGACCATCCATTTCTCCGTGGCAGCCAACCTTCCCCAGCGCGACCTCAAAAAATCGAAGGCACGGGATGAAGCTCTCGCCGCGAACCAGATCACTCAGTCTGAATACCAATCCGCGATCGACGCAGAGCGCATCACGCTCTCCGTCAACGATCATCCCGTGGCCATCCCAGATACAGGTCCAAACGGACGCCAACTTGCCATCAACTTCCCGAAATCCGTCAAAGCCGGAGATCGCGTCCGGATCAGCCTTCCCGCATTGAAATCAACAGATGGCCAAACACTGCCCCCAAGGATTATCGAACGCGTCATCCCTGAGTTGATGCCCCGTCTCATCCTCTCCGGAGAACTCGTCCGCCAATCCCCAAAACAGCAAAAAGACATCGAGATCCTCTGCGCCAAAATCCCGCGGTTCAAACTGACCCTCCACCGGATCCCCGTCTCCAACGCATGGCCCGCTTTCGAACTCTGGAACAAGATCTACCCGAGCACGAACGTCAACAATGTTTGGGACGAAAACAGAATGTCACAAGACGCCCCTCGCATCGCTCTTTCACGCCACAAGGGGGGCCCCGTCAAAACCCGAGTCGAGCCCGATCAACTCGGCGCCCAACTCGTCCACGAAGAGATCATCACGCCCTCGTACGAAGGGAAGGAGACCATCGTCCACCGGATCCCTTGGGCAAAACTCATCGGCGAGAACGCAACCGGCATGTATCTCGTGACCGCCGAAGAGTTCGATCCAAACCGTGTCGTCCAAACCAGCCTTCGCTCCGGTGTCCAACAACTCGTGCAACGCTCGGACCTATCCATCCAGTTCCTCCGGTCCGGCCCCCAATGGACCAATCCCTACGCCTCGCTCTGCATCGCCAACTCCGCAAGCTCGGGCAACCCCTTGGCCGATGTCACCTGCACCCTCTTCAATGCCGAACGAAAACGCATCAACAGCTTCACCACCGGCGCAGACGGCACCGCCCTTCTCGATGGCAAAAACGTCACCTTCGTCCATGCCTCCCAGGGAAGCGACACCCTCATCTTCCAAACACGCTCCAGCTTCGACTCAGGATTCGAAGACGACGCGCCCGCCAACGAGTCGGCCGAGGCCACAAAAACCTCGCAGCGCCCCGCCCAAACCTTGCTCTTCACCGATCGCCACGTTTACCGCCCAGGAGAAACAGCTCACGCCAAACTCATCGCACGCGATGTCGCGCCCGGAAAGTTGACCTTTCCCACCCCTGAAAAACAGAACTGGATCCTGTCAGGCCCACGTGGACAAACCGTTGCCCACGGGGAGTTTCAACTCTCCGATCGAGGTTCATTCCACGTCGATATCCCCCTGCCCCACACCGTCGGCGTTTACTTGCTCTCCCTCGGCAAACTCGGCGACCACGTCCTAGCCCAAACCGCACTGACCGTCGCAGAGTTCGAACCGGACGCGTTCGAGATCACCTTACGCAGCCCGAAGATCGTCACCCTCCCTGAACCCGCTCTCATCCACACCGAAGCCCGTTACCTATCCGGCCTCCCACTCGCCGGTGCCAACGCGTCGTTGGAACTCACCCTCCAAAAATATCCCTTCGAACCGCAATCCGCCCCGGATCACCACTTCTCCGATCGCTGGCATGATTTCCGTCTCACCGAGAAGTTCAGCAATCCGCCAACAAGCCTCCAAGAGACCGCCTCCCTTTCCGACGATGGACGAGCCCCAATCTCGATCCAGATCCCACCTCCCAACTCGCCAGGTCGCCAACAGGCAACCGTCTCCGTGGAGATCACTGATGCGGAAAACCAGACCCTCTCCGCCGAGGATCGGTTCGTCGTCGATTCCTCAAACTTTTACCTCGGGTTCCGCTGTCCGAACACCTGGTCGCATCAGGCAGGCAAATCGTTCCCAATCAGCGTCATCGCCGTCGATGTAAACGAAGATTCCATCGTCCCCCCGAATCCCGTCTCTCTCACCCTCCAACAGATCTTGTGGAAATCGACCATCACAAAAACCCCTCAAGGCGAACGGGTCGAACACTCCTACGACCTCGGCCCCGTCCACTCCCTCCCCGTGACCGTGGCCAAGCATTCCCTCCAAAAAGGGCTCCTCACCGTTCCAAAATCCGATCAATCCGTTGACCTTAGCCACCTTACTCCAGGCGAATATCTGGCAAAACTTTCCACGGAGGATGCGCATCAACGCGAAGTAAGCGCTCGGTTCTCGTTTTCCATCCACAAATTGAACGAGACACGAACCAAACCACTCGAGCCTGAGGACGAGGAGGATGAGGGATCATTCGAGGTCGGGGATTTCCGCGTCAAACTCATCCCCGACAAACCAGCGTACCAATCCGGCGATATCGCCGCACTCACCCTAAGCAGCCCCGTCCATGGCACCGCAACCATCTGCGTCGGAGCCAGTCCCATCCTGAAAACGATCAGCAAAACCGTGCGCCCCGGACTGAACGGCATCGAGATCCCGATCATCGAGTCTTTCGCCCCAGGCCAAAGCATCACCGCCACCATCGTTGAACTCTTGCCCCCAGGCGCACCCCCCGAACACCCACCACGATCAAGCTCCGTCTCGAGCCAACTCATCGTGCGCCCGCTTGACGAACGCTTGAGCGTGGCCATCACCAACCTCCCCACCGACGCACGCCCGAATACCGTCCTCTCGCCGCAAATCCTCGTCGAGGACTCCGCCGGTCGTCCCGTCGAGAACGCCGAGGTCACTCTCTACGCCGTCGATGAAGGAGTCCTTCGCCTGACGAACTACACCACCCCGAACCCTTCCGCCGCACTCTACCCCAATCATTTCAGCGGCCTGTCCCTCCAATCCAGCCGCGCCTCCATTCGGACCTGGGACATCTGGGATGTCTCTCAAAGGTTCGCCAACAAAGGATACCTCGTCGGTGGCGGCGGCAACGATGCCTCAGACCTGAGGAACAACTTCGAATCCACACCGCTCTGGATCCCCGCCGGCAAAACAAATGGCAAAGGCCTTTTCACTGCAACCCTCAAGGTGCCCGACAACATCACCTCCTACCGACTCATGGCGGTCGTCCACCATTCCGGCCACCGCTTCGGCAAAGCCGACAAGTCCCTCCGCGTCAACAAACCCCTCCAGATCAATCCAGGCATCCCTGCGTTCGTGAACAAAGGGGACTCCATCGACATCCGATGCTCTGTCCAAAACACCACCTCCCGTCCCATACCCGTCGAACTCCGGTTCGACCCGCCGAACAACGCAACCGTTGAGGGGGAACGCACCGCCTCCGCAACCCTGCCCCCGATGTCCACCACTCCATTCAGCTTCCGCACCGCCTTCCGCGAGACCGGAAATGTCGAACTCCTTTGGAGAGTTCAGTCCGCAGACGGGAAGGAGAAGGACGGACTCCGCCTCCCTCTCAACGTCCGCTCACCGCTCCCCGCACGACATCAAGTCATCGTCCAACGGATCACCGATCAACCACTGGACGCCCTCAAATCCATCGACGCAGAACTCCTTGAGGGCGAGGGCCAAGCCACAGTCACCCTTTTCCGCGACCCCTCCGGACAACTCGAAGGCACCATCGACGCCCTCCTCCAGTACCCCTACGGATGCGCCGAACAGACCATGTCACGCCTCTTCCCTTGGATTCTCGCAAGCAACTTCCCCATCAGTTCCTTGAAGATCGACGCTCGCCGCCAAGCCATCGAAGCGGGAATCAATCGCATCTCCTCCATGATCACCCCATCGGGCAGTATCTCCTACTGGCCCCGCAACGAAATGGACCAGCCTCCCATGCGTCTCGATCGTTGGGTGACCGCTTACGTCGGACTCGGACTCGCCATCATGCGGCAAGACCCCGATCCGATCATCGCAAATGCCGCAGGAAATCACCTCTCCGACAGTGTCTTCGAATCGCTCAAGCACTTTGTCTCGCTCCCGGATGACACGAAGACCAATCTCTCCGCCCGCTGTCTCGCCGTATGCGCCCTCGCACTCGCCGGCACTCCAGACAACGCCGCCAACGAACGGTTACTCGCCAGACTCGAAGACCTGAACGAGATGGATCGCGCCATCCTCGCCGTCGCCATGCACTCCGCAAATACAGCGACTCCTGAAACCTTGGAAACCTTGCTGTCTCCGAGACCCGATATTCAGCCCCCCACCAGCTTCCACAGCGTCGTATGCCGACGCGCCATGCGCCTCTTCGCGCTCTCTCGATGCAACATCTTCGCCGACGAACAAGCCCCGTTGTTCAGTGAGATCATCGCTCGCTCCGCATCGCTCGGATCGTCAACCACCCAAGAAAATGTTTGGGCACTCATCGCGGCCAATTCCTATCTCAGCACGCTCAACCGAAACAGCACCTCCACCTCGCTCACATGGAACGCAAGCTCCGCGAAATCGGTGGAAACCCTGTCCGAGCAGCGTCCATCCATCGAGCACACCCTGAAATGGCACGGGACCAAATCCCGCCTCAAACCGACCTCCATCCAACGCAAAGGCGGTGGCGACCTTTTCGCTTCGATCAAGGTCACGTCCTTTCCCCTCATACCTCAGCCCCCTCAGAACAATGGATTTAACCTCGAACGATCCATCCAAAGCATCGATGGACAACCTCTCGAAGTCGGAGACATCGCCGCAGTCAGCGTGACCGTCACCGTCCTGAGGAACAGCGCCTTCGTAGCACTCGAGTGTCCCCTCCCCTCCCTCCTCGAACCCCTCCAAGGATTTGAGACACGCGGCAACAAAGACCGCATGCCAACCGCTCAAGGTGCAAGCCACGTCGAGACACACTCAGACCGCATCCTTTTCTTCTGGAACGAGATGCCTCCAGGGAAATACCTCGCAACCGCATTCGCTCGCGTCAAAGTGTCCGGCGACGCCGCCGTCCCATCCGCTCGCATCGAAGAGATGTATCAGCGGAAAAACTTCTCCGAGACCTCCGCAAGTCGCCTCATCATCCCGTGAGCACGGCACGCCGCCCACCCTCCATCGCAAGCCATTCCCGAACACCTCACCGGTTACGCAGACTGTGGCTCGCGATAGCGGTCGCCGGCGCCCTTGCGTCGCTGCTCGCCTGCTGGGAAATCGCCATCCAGCTCACCCCGCTCCCCTCCGCACTGGACTCTCCTCCACCCCCACCCATCGAGTTCGTCGACCGTAACGGCACCCCTCTCAGGACCGCATCCACCTCACCCGCTTCAGGATCCCAACTTGAAAGCATCCCCATCCTGCTTCGCAACTCCATCCTCGCCGCAGAGGACAAACGATTCCTCCACCACAAAGGCATCGACCTTCAACGAACCCTCCGCGCGATCTGGGACAACTCCCTCAAACAACGCGTCGTCTCCGGGGCATCAACCATCACTCAACAACTCATCAAAGTCGCACTTCTCCAGAATGCACCTGATTCACCCCACCTCGCCGGACGCTCCGTCCTCGCGAAATCCTACCGCATCCTTGCCGCACAAAAGCTGGAGCGCCAATGGACCAAGCAGCGCATCCTCACCGAATACGCTAACCGCGTCGAACTGGGCCATCTCAACCGTGGCTTCAACGCTGCCGCCCGTTTCTATTTCGACAAACCCGTTGACGACTTGGACATCGCCAGCGCCGCTCTCCTCGCCGGCCTCATCCAAGCACCGGGACGACTCAACCCCATCAAAAATCCCGACGCAGCGATCAAACGAAGGACCGAGGTCATCGCACACCTCGCGGAAGAAGGATGGATCTCCCCCGCTGAATCCGCCCGAGCAATCGCACAACCACTCATTCTCTCCACCCGAGGCCGCCCGTTCAAAGCACCACACCTCGTGGATATGCTGCTCCAAAGGGCCGATACGCCCCGTTCAGGGACCGTTCCAACAACCATCGATCTTCCCCTTCAAACCTCGGCCGAACACATCGTCCGCAGAAACCTCGACCTCCTTTCAAACAGAAAAGTGTCCGAAGCCGCTGTGGTCGTGATTGCCAACCGATCCGGAGAGGTCCTCGCGCTGGTTGGTTCTCGCGATTACCACCGACAACCCTCCGGAATGGTGAACTACGCATGGATGCCCCGCTCCCCTGGCTCCGCCCTCAAACCCTTCACCTACCTGCTCGCACTCGACCTCGGAATCAGCCCCGGCTCGGTTCTCGAGGATATCCCCTCCTCGTTCGAGACACCCGAAGGCCCCTATGAACCAGAGAACTACACACGCCAGTTCGTCGGCCCCGTGCTCATGCGCCGCGCCCTCGCCAACTCACTGAATGTCCCCGCCGTGCGATTGCTCAACCGCATCGGCGGCCCCGGTCCACTCGCCACCATGCTCGCTGACCTCGGCATCACAACCCTGTCCAAGCCGGCCTCGCACTACGGTCTGGGACTCACCCTCGGAAATCCCGAGATCCGTCTCCTCGAACTCACCAACGCTTACGCCGCTCTCGCACGCCTTGGTCAACCCGCCCCATTCACCCTCACCCCGAACTCAAATACGATACCCGTCGGTTCATCGCGCTCCGCATGGCTCATCGCCGACATCCTATCCGACAACCGAGCCCGCACCCACGCGTTCGGCGCCCACTCGCCACTCCGATTCCATTATCCCGTGGCCTGTAAGACCGGAACTTCCACAAGCTTCCGCGATAACTGGGCCATCGGCTACACCCCGTCATTCACCGTCGGTGTCTGGGCTGGAAACCCGGACGGCAGCGAGATGGAAGGCGTCTCGGGAATCTCCGGCGCCGGGCCCATCCTCCACGAAATGTTTGAACTGCTCGCAAAAGACCACGCTCCCGATTGGTTTCCACCCCGACAGGACCTCGAAAAACACCTGATTGACCCCTTTCTCGGCAACCGCTCAGACCGCGCAGACGCCGTGCAAGAATGGTTTCCGAAGGATGCGCCGCCCCCGCCATTCGATGCCTCCACGTTCACCGAGGACGGCCGAAGGATCCTCAGCCCCACCTTTCATCAATGGATCAAGACCTCACAACAAGCGGTTCGATTCCAGGCTGATGCGCCCGAAGGGATCCGCATCTTGTCCCCGCAAGACGGACGCACCTACCTTGTCGACGATACGTTCCCAGGAAGTCGATGGATCCCGTTGCGGAGCGAATGCAAAAACCCCGTCCGCTGGACCTCAACAACGTTGCGCATCACCCCCAGCGAACCACCGCAAGCAACAGGTGAGATGGGGCGCCACTCCATCACCGTGACCGATACCGTTACCCAGCAATCCATGACGGTCTCCTTCGAACTCAGCTCCCATCGCGCATCAATCGCACCCGATCCCGCCCCAAAGCTTCCTCCGCAGAAACGTATCCCCTAAACGACTCGGCCCCAATCAGTCATGCGCCGCGTCGTTTCAACACCGGAGCACGCGATCTCCCAGAGGCGGCGATCCATTCACGGCACGCTTCGATGAACGCGCTCTGTAACGGGCTTAACGTTCCCATCCAGATCACGCCATACGTGAGCGCCGAAAACCCCTCGAGCGTCAGCTGTCTGCATCCAGGAAAAACCTCCCCCGATGGCTCCCGCAATCCCAAGCCGATGCCGAAACCCTCCGCAACATATCGCCCGACCAGATCGAGAGACTGGACCTCTAAACCACAGAACCACTCAACCTTACGCTTTGCCAACTCCGTGAAAAAGGCTCGCCTCACCGCATCATCCGACGGCAATGCGATGAGCGCCTCAAGTCTGCACCCCTCCGTCAGCACTTGCTCCGCAGAACGCCACTTGGATCGAGCCGGTACGAGCAGAACCGGTTCGAGACGGGTCAACTCCAACGCATGCACCCCTGGCGCACGCTTGCCCCCAAGCTCGCCCACCGCGATGTCCACCTTCTGCTCTGCGAGAAGCCCCTCCGCCTCAGGCAATCTCGCTGTCACCAACCCAGGCACGAATCCCGGAAATCGCAGCTTCAGACCCGCCAGAATTTTCGGCAGATAATCGCGCTGCACCTTCTCAGCAGCCGCAATCCGTAACACACCCGCGCCTCCCTGCCGAACCGACGCCTCAACCTCCCCCAATCCATCGAAAAATGGCGCAATATGCCGGAACAACCTTTCACCCGAATCCGTCAGCGCAAAGGGGCGCCTCACGAATAAAGCTGCCCCTAAATACCTTTCCAGCTGAAGGATTTGCCAACTCACCGCCGGCTGCTGGATCCCATAAGGGATACGGCGCACCGCCGCACTGATGCCTCCATGTTTCGCAACATAATAGAACAGCTCGAGGTGATGGATGTTCATGACCCGTGAGCCTACACCTCCTCCTCCATCGCAGGAAACTGCATCGCCACGAGGGACACAAAATCCAACCCCCAGCGTCGTGTCTTCCTTTCGCGACAGTTTTCCTCTGAACTCTGTCACATAGGTCCACCATGAGCCTCGCACCCGACACCCACCCAAGCCCTCTCGTGCGACTCGGCGCCGCCCTCCTCTCGATTGCAAACATCGGGCTCGCAACCCTCATCGCACTGACTCCGTGGACAGATATCGCTCTCTCAAGCAGCGGGCATCCCCCCTCCTTCCCCGCAGCTCTCGCAGTGGCAACCCTCCCATCCATCATCGCGGGATTCCTCGGATGGTTCGCCGCACGAGCCGACTCCCCTTGGCATCGATCCCAGATGCGAAGCGCCATAACATGGGCGATCGTCACGAGTGCCATTGGATTTCTGCTCGGTTTCATCGCCCCGCTCTTCGCCCCCGCACGAAGCGCATTCGGCCCCTTCCTCGCCTTTTACATCACCGGGCCACTCGGAATCCCCGTCGGATTGGCCCTCCGAAGCCTCATGCCATTCCTCGTCAGCGCCGAAATCCCTCCCTACGTTCCGACCGTCCACCCACAGAACGCAGCATGGCTCCGGCGCTGCAAATGGGCCCTCCTCTCGACGCTTGTCGCGTACCTGGTCGCCATCACACTCGGATGCCTCAGCGTCAAACACTGCACCCGTCCGACCGCCCCACTCGGCCTGATGCTCATCCCTTTCACCGCAGCACCCACCGCCTTCCTCGGCACCCTCTTCGGATGGGGCGCCGCCGCACTGCGCGACTTAAGGTCCGCAAAACCGGAGTGCGGTCGCACCCACAACCTTCTCGCCTCCGCCGCCGCCCTGATCGTGCTGATCGTCGTCACCAGCTCTTCCGTCGGAGCCCTGACCCTTCTGCGCGACGCTCATCGGCTCAGTCTCATGGATGCCACTGCACTGGAACAATACACCCGTCTCCACCCTCGCCTTGATCCTTTCCGAATGGCGCTCATCGCCGACAACCCCGCAGCGTCAGCTGCCACGCTAACGAAACTCTCGAACTCTCCCCGAAAGGACCTCCTCGCGCCACGTATCCACCCGCTTCGCGTCCTCGGAAAATCTCAACTCGCAAGCCAAGGCGTACCCGCCCTCACCCTTCTCCTGGCCCACCCGAACCTTCCACCTGAGTTGCGCCGACCTCTGGAACGCGTCCGAACGCAAACATCCCCCTGAACGGGTTCCTCGCTCCCAACCTTTGCATTCAACCGAAAACTCACCCACCATTACCAACTTTGTCATGGCAACGCGCTTTATCCCCACCATCGGCCTCGAGGTCCATGTCCAACTCAAGACTCGCAGCAAGATGTTCTGCGCTTGCGCTGTTGAATACGGCGCCGAACCGAACAGCAATACCTGCCCAGTCTGCCTCGGCTTCCCAGGAGCACTCCCCGTCATGAACGAGGCCGCCCTCCGCATGACCGCACTCACGGGACTGATGCTCAACTGCCGGATCGCGGACATCTGTAAATGGGACCGGAAGAACTACTTCTACCCCGACATGCCAAAGAACTACCAGATCTCGCAATACGACCAGCCGATCTGTATCGGCGGGGGCGTCCCATTGCCGGACCTCGCGTATCCCAAAGACGCTCAGAAGAATATCGTGAATCCCGGTAAAACCGTGCAACTCACCCGCATCCACCTCGAGGAGGATGTAGCGAAGTCATCCCACTTTGAAACCAATACGGGAATCGATTTCAACCGCGCTGGCACCCCCCTGATGGAAATCGTGTCAGAACCGGACATCAGCAATCCGGAAGAAGCGTTCGCTTACCTCTCGTCACTCCAACAGATCCTCGTTTACGGCGGAGTCAGCGACGCCGATATGGAAAAGGGTCAGATGCGGTGCGATTGCAATGTATCGGTCCGCCCAGAAGGCTCAGACACCCTCGGCACAAAGATCGAGATCAAGAACATGAACACCATCTCAGGTGTCCGACGCGCCCTCGCCTTCGAGATCCAACGTCAGATCGAAGTCCTCTCCTCCGGCGGCAAACTCCAACAAGAAACCCGTCGATGGGACGATGACGCCGGCCAAACCTTCCTCATGCGGGTCAAAGAGGACGCACACGATTATCGGTATTTCCCGGATCCAGATCTGCTCCCCGTGGACACCCGCGTATTCATGGATGAGGTGCGATCCCAACGGCCCGAGCTACCAGACGAGAAACGCCAAAGATTCGAAAAAGACTATGGGATAACTCCTTACGACGCATCCGTACTAGCTTCTGACCGAGGGCTGGCCGACTTTTTCGAATCCGGTGCAAAGACCTCTCAACGTCCAAAACAACTCGCGAACTGGGTCCTGAACGACCTTCAGTCCGCACTCGCCGCAAGCGACCGATCCATCGCTGAATCCCCCATCACCGCCTCTCAAATCGATGCGCTCACCGGCCTGATCGATTCAGGCACCATCAACGGGAAGCAAGGCAAGGAGGTCTTCGCGGACATGATCGGTTCAGGGAAAGATCCCTCGGTCATCGTGGAGGAGAAGGGCCTCAAACAAGAATCCGATCTCGGCGCAATCGAAGCGCTCTGTCGTCAAGTGATGGATGCCAACCCAAAACCCGTTGCTGAATACAAAGCGGGCAAAACTGCATCCATCAACTTCCTGAAGGGCCAAGTCATGAAGATGTCCCAAGGCAAGGCCAACCCCGCGATCGCTGGCGAGCTTCTCGCGAAGCTTCTCGCAGAATGATTTACCAGCAACCCTAACTGCCCCGTCATGATCCAAGACCTCATCCAGAATGCAGACTCGTACGCCGGTCTGCCTCCCGCATTTGCCACGGCTTTCGCTTGGATTCGCGATCACGCCGCCAACGCGACACTCGGCAAACATGCCGTCGATGGAGACACCGTCTTCGCGATCGTCGAAGAATACGATACCAAGCCCTCAACCACGGTCCGCTTCGAGGCGCACCGCTTGCGTGCCGACATTCAAACCGTCCTCTCGGGTGAGGAGACCATCGCCATCCTCCCAAAAGCACACCTTTCCACCTCGGTACCCTACGACCCGTCGCGTGATATCGAGTTTTTTCAGGACTCTCCCGATGCCGCCCCCACAACCCTCCAGATGCGCCCTGGGGAGTTCGCCATTTTCCTTCCCCAAGACGCGCACAAGCCAGGCTGCTCCGTCGGCCAAACCGCAGGGCGTGTGAGAAAAGTGGTGATGAAAATCCTCCTCCCAAATCCATGAGCACCAAAAGTTTTCCCCCAAACTTTCCGGAACCACTCACCAAGGCTCTCCATCAAAGCGGCATCATCGCCGTCGTCACGGTGGATCGCCCAGAGGATGCAGCTGCTCTCGGCGAAGTCCTTCTCGAAGGCGGCATCGATACCGTAGAACTCACCTTGCGCACCCCAGATGCGCTCTCCTGCATCAGTGCGATGTCCGAATGGTCTGCCGACCTCACCGTTGGCGCCGGAACCGTCCTCACCCCCGATCAACTGCTCCAAGCAAGAGATGCAGGCGCGACCTTTGCCGTTGCACCAGGGCTCAATCCCGCAGTGGTCGAATCTGCCGCAAAACACGGCTTTCCCTTCGCCCCAGGAGTGAGCACCCCCAGCGAAATCGAACACGCATGGCGTCTCGGATGCACTTGCATGAAATACTTCCCCGCCGGCGGGGCGGCTGGTCTCGCCAACCTGAAAGTCGTCGCAGCCCCTTACGCGCACCTCGGCCTGCGCTACATCCCCCTCGGCGGATTGAACAGCTCCAACGCAGCCGACTTCCTCGCGGAACCGTCCGTTCTCGCACTGGGCGGTTCTTGGCTAGCTCCCAAGGAAGCGATCCAAACCCGTGATTGGGACCGTATCCGCAAACTTGCCCAAGAGGCGTCTTCCATCGTGAAATCCCTGCGCTGAAATCGGATGAAAACCGTCGTCACGTTCGGCGAGATCATGGGCCGGTTCTCCACGCCCGGGTTCCTTCGCTTCAGCCAATCCTTCCCTGGTGCAGTGCAAGTCGAGTTCGCCGGAGCGGAAGCGAACGTTGCCGCATCACTCGCCCTCCTCGGCACCCCCTCGCGCTTTGTGACGGCACTCCCAAAACACGCCATCGCCGATGCCTGTGTCGCAAGCCTCAGATCGCGAGGGGTCGATACCGAACACATCGTCCGGACCGACAACGGTCGTCTCGGGCTCTATTTCCTCGAAAAAGGAGCCAGCCAACGCTCCGGAAACGTGATCTACGATCGGGACAACGCATCCATATCCATCACACCTGCGGATTCTTACGACTGGAAAACCATTTTCCGTGACGCGAACTGGTTCCATGTCTCAGGGATCACCCCCGCACTGTCACGACTCGCCGCAGACACCCTGATCGCTGCAATGGATGAAGCCATCCATCGGGGCATCACCATTTCCTGCGACCTCAACTACCGCGCAAAACTGTGGCGCTGGAACCCAGCACGAACCCCTTCACAGCTCGCGCAGTCCGTCATGCCTGAAGTGGTGGACCGCGTGCACTGGCTGGTTGCAGGACTCGACGACGCATCAACGATGCTCGGGATGTCGCCACACCATTCCACGTCGTCCAGCCACTCGAACCCGGATCGTTTATCAGAGCGGATCGATGCGAACTTCTCCCTCGCCCAACTCCTGTTCGGCCGCTTTCCACGCCTACAATGTGTCGCGACATCCCTCCGGAGCGGCGAGAGTTCGTCGAACAATCACTACGGAGCCATGCTATCTGAACGCGACGCGGCAGCGCCCCTGCTTGCGCCTCTCGTGGATGGACATATCGCCCCCTTCCACATCGACACCATTGTGGACCGGGTCGGAGCAGGTGACGCCTTTGCCGCTGGCTTGATCCACGCGCTCAATGCCGGACCAGAACTCAACGCGCCCGCGACCGCCCTGCACTTCGCCACCGCTGCAGCCGTGCTAGCCCACTCGTTCGAAGGCGACGCAAACCTCGCCACCACCACAGAGATCATCGACCTCATGCACCACCGCCCCGGCGGTCGAGTCCGCCGGTGA
>CAZAZT010000012.1:0-1427 GCA_964489645.1 uncultured Chthoniobacteraceae bacterium
GCCTGCAACGCAATCAACCCCGTCTCCGTGTAATAGCCCGCCGCCAAAATCGCGTCCGGCGCCCCGCCACCGATCGTCGTCAATGGCGCCTTAAAATCCTTGTCTCCAGAAGAATACGTCTGCTTCTGTACCACCGTGCCACCCCCCTCCGTGAAGTGCTTCTCGAAGAACTGCGTCAGACCAACGCTGTACTCCTGCTTCACGTCCGTCAAAATCGCCACCTTCTTCCAACCCTTCGACAACGCGAACTTCGCTAAAACCGTCCCCTGGAACGGATCGATGAAACACACCCGGAAAATGTAGTCCCCCACCTCGGTGACCTTCGGATTCGTCGAGGCCGGCGAAATCATCGGGATCCGCGCCTGTTGGGCAATCGGGGCCGCCTCCAAAGAGCGCGAGGACGCCACCTCCCCCAACAACGCCACAATCCGATCGCGAGCAATCAACTTCCGAACCACCGTCGCCGCTTCTCCTGCCTTCGATTGGTCATCCTCCGTGATCAACCGCACCTTCCTCCCCATCACTCCCCCGCGCTCATTCAACTCGTCCACCGCCATCAACGTCCCATTGTGCGAGGACTTCCCAAAACTTGCCGTGCCGCCCGTCATCGAAGCGAACTCCCCCACCCGGATCTCTTGATCACTTCCCCCCATCCCCGCCGACGCAGGATCCGCAGCCTTCTTACATCCCAAGCCAAACCCCGCAAATGCCATCAAAACCAAAGCGCCTCTTCTCGTCACATCGCAGAACGTCATCATCCCCAAACCCTAATCCCCGCCACCGCCCTTTGCAATCCATCCACACCCCACTCACACACCCTCCCCAAAACAACCGCTTTCGCGCTTGTCCGCTCAGCCACACCCCACCAGATTGCCTCCCTTATGAGTGACATCCGCATCATCGTTCACACCAATAAAGGAGACATCGAAGCAACCCTCTTCGCTTCAAAAGTCCCCATGACCTGCGCCAACTTCCTCAACCTCTCCACCAGAGGCTACTACAACGGCATCAAATTCCACCGCGTCATCAAGGACTTCATGATCCAAGGCGGCGACCCAACCGGAACCGGAATGGGCGGCCCAGGCTACCGCTTCCGCGACGAGTTCCACCCCTCACTCAAACACTCCAAACCCGGCATCTTCTCGATGGCCAATGCAGGCCCAGGAACCAACGGAAGCCAGTTCTTCATCACCCACGTGCCCACCGACTGGCTCGACGGAAAACACGCAGTGTTCGGCGAAGTCACCAAAGGACAGGACATCGTCAATGCCATCCAACAAGGAGACAGCATCAAATCGATCGATATCCTCGATCCCACCAACGCTCTGTTCTCCGACGAAGCAGCCCACATCGCCGACTGGAACAAGGTCCTCGACAAACGTTGACCCTCCCTCGCGTGAAATGAATCGGAGGCGCAGCCCAACCTG
>CAZAZT010000012.1:1527-43372 GCA_964489645.1 uncultured Chthoniobacteraceae bacterium
CTCGCCGCCCACAACCCCGACCTCATCGTGCTCGCGGGTTACATGCGCATGATCAAGCCCCCACTGCTTGATGCGTTCCCGCGCCGCATCATCAACATCCACCCCTCCCTGCTGCCGAACTTCCCCGGCGTCGCCGCATGGGAACAAGCGCTCCGAGCAGGCGCGACAGAAACGGGTTGCACCGTTCATTTCGTCGACGCCGGAATGGACTCAGGCCCCATCATCGCTCAGGCACAAGTTCCCATCTTCCCGGACGACACCCCCGAGTCGCTCCACGCCCGGATCCAGATCGCGGAACATCAACTGTACCCAAAAACCCTCCAGCAGTTCGCAGAAGGCGTCCTCCCCTTGGAGTAAGCGCTCACTGACCACCTCGAACCCTCCCTCTATCCCATGAAATCCACATCCAAAAATGGCCTCATTCTCGCCCTCGATATCGGCACATCCTCGACAAGGGCGGCCCTATTCAATGCGCGCTGCGAGCGCATCGTCGAAAGCACCTCGCAAAAGGTTTACCCGCTGATCACCGACGCCTCCGGACGCGCTGAAATCGAGCCTCAAGCATTGCTCGATGCCGTCGTCGCCTGCATCTCAGAAACCCTCCTCTACCGCCGAGAAGAACCTTCCATCCAAGACGTGCCAATCCTCGGGATCGGTTTGTCCTGCTTCTGGCACAGCCTCATCGGCGTCAGCCCCAACGGGACCCCCCTCACTCGCATCATCACTTGGGCCGATTCCCGCTGCCGATCCGATGCAAGTGCCCTCCGAAAAAAACTGGATGAACGACTCGCTCACCGCCTCACCGGTTGCATGCTTCGCGCATCTTTCTGGCCCGCTAAGATGCGTTGGCTCAAACGCACCCAGCCCGAAACCTTTCGCGCCGTATCCCTTTGGCTCACACCCGCAGAATGGCTCCAAGCCGAACTCACACAACGCGCTTCGTGCGCGATCGGGATGGCAACCAGCACCGGCATTTACAACCCATCCAAACTCGCGTGGGAACCCACCCTGCTCAAAGCCTGTGACCTCGACCCCATCACACTGCCTCCCGTTCATGATTTGCCCGCCCCCGTCGAAGGCCCTCTCGCTGAGATGTTCCCTGAAATCGCAGGAATCCCCTGGTTCCCAGGCATCGGTGACGGCGCCGCCAGTAACCTCGGCTCCGGTGCCACTCAACCCGGCCTCGCCGCCATCAACGTCGGAACCAGCGCCGCCCTGCGCGTCATGCGAAAAGGACGACAAGCCAAAGCGCCCTTCGGTCTCTTCGCTTACCGCGTGGACCAAGACCGTTACCTCGTCGGCGGCGCGGTCAGTAACGCCGGTAGCCTCCGCGCTTGGGCCCTTTCCACCCTGAACCTCCCCGAGGAGTCAGCCCTCGAGGCCGCCCTCTCAAAACGGCATACCCCCGACCACGGCCTCACCGTGCTCCCCAACCTCACCACCGAACGAGCCCCCACCTGGAACGAAGAGGTTTCCGGCACCATCACCGGTCTCACCGCAGCAACAACGCCCCTCGATATCCTCCAAGCGCTCACTGAATCCACCTACCATCGCATCGGCGCCATCGCAGCTCTCCTGAGCAAATCCTCGCGCGAACCCGCCCCGAAATACCTCGTCTCAGGCGGTATCCAAAAATCCGCCGCAGCCATGCAGCATCTCGCAAACTGCGTCGGTGCACCCATGTACGTGAACCCCGAACCCGAGGCATCCATCCGTGGCGCAGCAGTTTTCGTCGCAGAAAAACTAGGCCTCAAGATCGCCCCAGCGAAACCCAGCAAGGCCATCAAACCGAAAGCCGGCTCAGCAGCAGCCTACGTCACAGCTCGTAACCGACAGTTCGCACTCGAATCGCTCCTGACCGATTTCGCCCAACATTAGGCGTCACCACCACCCCTCCCAAGCTTCTCGCACACAACGAGAAAACCTGACAACTTGAACCCATGAAATCCCCCCTCCCCTCCATCGCCATGCTCTGCCTCGGAGCCGCGACCCTTCTCGCAGCAGACACCCCCCCAGAAGGCTTCTCGCCCATGTTCAACGGCAAGGACCTGTCCGGCTGGGTGCCCGTCAATGTCGCCCCAGAGACGTTCTTCGTCCGTGATAACATGATCATCACCAACGGGAACCCCACCGGGTACATGCGCTCAGAAAAGGTCTACGAAAACTTCGTCATGGAAGTCGACTGGCGCCACATGAAACCCGGCGGCAACAGCGGCATCTTCGTTTGGGGCGACGGAATACCCGCAGTCGGTACCGGTTACACTCGCGGTATCGAAGTCCAAGTCCTCGACAACGACTACAACGTCAAAGGCAAGAACGAGTGGTTCACCACCCATGGAGACATCTTCCCCATCTGGGGCGCCACCATGATCCCCGCAGGTCGGCTCGCCAAAAGCGGAAGCCGAAGTTTCCCCACCGAGGAACGCAGCAAAAGCTCCCCCGAGTGGAACCACTATCGCATCACCGGGCTCAACGGAGAACTCCGCCTCGAGGTCAATGGAAAGGAAGTCACCGTCGGTAAAGAATGTCGCCCCAGAAAAGGCTACATCTCCCTCGAAAGCGAGGGGAGCGAATGCCACTTCAAAAACCTCTTCATCAAGGAACTCCCCTCCAACGAAGCTCCAGAATCCGAGTCACATAACCCCTACACAGGCTTCAAATCCCTCTTCACCGGCACCGATTTCCGCGGCTGGAAAGTCCCTGAGGGCGACAATCACCACTGGAAAGCGTCCGGAGGCGAGATCGACTACGACGCACTCAGCGAGGCTCCCGGTGAAAAACATCTCTGGACCGAAAAGGAATACTCGAACTACACGCTCATCCTCGACTGGAAGATCAAAGCCACGCCCTACAACAACCCTTCTATCAGACACATCCTCCCTGACGGCTCCGACAAACTCGACGGGGAAGGGAAGCCTGTATCCATCCCAGGCCCCGACGCCGATTCAGGCATCCTCCTCAACGGAAGCGAACGCCATCAGGTCAACATCTGGAACTGGCCCGTCGGCTCAGGTGAAATGTATGGCGTGCGGAAGAACCCAGCGTCCCCCGCAGAGCTCAAAGCCGCTGTCACCCCGAAAAAACGCGTCGACAAGCCGATCGGAAGCTGGAACCGCTTCGAGATCACCGTCCTGAAAAAACACGTCACCGTCGTTCTCAACGGCGAGAAACTGATCGACAACGCCCACGTGCCCGACCTGCCAGACCGCGGTCCGATCGGCTTCCAGCACCACGGCAAAAAGGAGAACGGGGAATGGATCCAAGCCCCCTCCTTGATCCGTGTGAGGAGCATCTTCATCAAAGAGCTCCCCTAGCCAATCCCCTCACTTCAAACGATTAACGGAGAGAGCGGAAAGGTCCTATCCCATCCGCCCTCAACCGGCGAGCAAGCATCACGCTCTGCTCTCGACCAAGGTCTTGCCAGTCATCTCAGGCGGTTGCCCCACCCCCAGCAAATCCAACAAGGTCGGAGCCACATCGGCCAAGATCCCGTTCCGACAACGCTTGGCTTCCGCATCCGCAGCAACATACAGCAGATGGACAAGATTCGTCGTGTGCGCCGTATGAGGCGACCCATCCGGATTCATCATCTGCTCGCAGTTCCCGTGGTCCGCCGTGATCAATAGCCGCCCACCTAACTCCAACGTCCGCTCCACCACCCGCTTCACACACGCGTCAATCGTCTCAACCGCCTCGATCGCCGCCGCAAGAACCCCCGTGTGCCCAACCATATCCGGATTCGCGAAATTCAGGATCACCAGATCGAAGCGCTCCAAAGCTGACGTCACCTTGTCAGTCACCTCAACCGCACTCATTCGCGGCTTCAGGTCGTACGTCGCCACGTCCTTCGGCGAAGGAACGATCATCCGCTCCTCCCCAGGGAACTGCTTCTCCACACCCCCGTTGAAAAAATACGTCACATGCGGGTATTTCTCCGTCTCAGCTATGCGAAGCTGCGTCAATCCCGCCTGACTCACCACCTCGCCCAAAATGTTCGCCAACGATTGCGCCTCGAACACCACCGGAACGCCGTACGTCTTATCGTACTCCGTCAAAGTCACATACTGCACCTTCGGACGGACCTCCCTGTCGAACCCGCTGAAATCATCTCGCAGAAACGCAAGCGACAACTGCCGAGCTCGATCAGCGCGGAAGTTGAAGAAAAGGATCACGTCCCCATCCCGGATACGCTGCTCGTTCGCAGCCGCCAAGATGATCGGCTTCAAGAACTCATCCGTCTCACCCGCCACATAGCGAGCTGCAACAGCCTCAGATGCCGATGTCTGCACCACCTCCCCGCGGCCCAGCACGATCGCATCCCAAGCCAACTTGTTCCGCTCCCACCGAGAGTCCCGGTCCATCGCAAAATACCTTCCGATGACCGTCGCGATCACCGCCCCAGACGGGCGCAACCCTTCCTGCACCGTCGCCAGATACCCCTTCCCTCCCGTGGGAGAAGTGTCACGACCATCCGTGATCGCGTGCACCATGATGTCATTCACCCCCGCCGCCTTCGCCGCATTCACCAACGCGACCAAATGCTCCTGATGACTGTGCACGCCGCCATCAGAAACCAATCCCAGCAGATGCAACCGTGATCCCGTAGCGCGCCGGAACGTATCCTGGAGCACCGCGTTCGTCGCCAACTCCCCATCGATGATCGCTTTGTTGATGCGGGTCAGATCCTGGTAAACGATGCGCCCAGCCCCCAGATTCAGATGGCCAACCTCGGAGTTTCCCATCTGACCCTCCGGCAAACCCACATCCATCCCACTCGCACTCAGACGACTCTGCGGATATGTCGCGTAGAGATGCTCGTGGAACGGCGTCTTCGCAAGCAACGTCGCATCCCCATTCCTCGCGGCCATCTCTCTTCCACCGGGATTATCACCCCACCCATCTCGAATGATCAAAACTACGGGTTTCTTCATCCCGCGAATTTCTCCGAGAGAACTCCCGTCGAAAAGGAAAAGAGTGGACGATCCGTCACCTCAACGACTCCACTCCAGCATCCGCCGGATCGGGGACTCCGCCCGCGCACGCACCGCCTCCTCCATCTCGATCCGTGGCGACAACGTGTCTAGCGCATCTCGTAACTTCGCCAACGTGTTCCGTTTCATGAAGCGACAGTCCGCGCACGCACACGCATCCGTTGGCCCAGCGATGAACTCCTTGCCCGGGATCTCGCGCCGCAACCGATGCAACATCCCCGACTCCGTCACCACGATGAACGCATTCGACGGATGTTCCTTGCACCATCCCACCATCCGCTCCGTCGAACACACCTCATCAGCCAACAATCTGACTGCACGCGTGCACTCCGGATGCGCAACCAACGGGATCCCAGGATTCCCCGATCGGATGCGCTCAATGCTATCCCGGGTGAACTCCATGTGCACATGACAGTTCCCCTTCCATAACTCCATCGGTCGCCCCGTCTTCTCGATCACCCACTGCCCCAAATTCTCGTCAGGCACGAACAGGATCTCCCTGTCCGCCGGCACCTTCTCCACAATCCGTACCGCATTCCCCGAGGTGCAAATCACATCCGACAATGCCTTCACACCCGCAGAACAGTTGATGTAAGCAACCACATAGAAGTTCCGGTCCGCGTTCGCCTCCAAATACGACTTCAAGCGCGCCTCCGGACAAGAATCTGAGAGCGAACATCCAGCGTCCATGTCCGGCAGGACCACCACCTTCGAAGGGTTCACGATCTTGGCCGTCTCCGCCATGAAATGAACTCCGCAAAACGCGATCACCTCCGCATCCGTCGCGGCTGCGTGATACGCCAACCCAAGACTATCCCCCACAAAATCAGCAACCTCTTGGATCTCTTTATCCTGGTAGTTGTGCGCCAAGATCACCGCATGCCGACGCTTCCGAAGCTCTCGGATCTCTTCAACCAGATCAATTCCTGCAACAGCCATGTGCGAAAGTGACACCCCATCAAGGTCTCGTCAGCCCGAAAAACTGGGGTCAGAGCTGGATCACATGCCCGTCACTCCCTCCCCCAGGCAACCAATCCAACGCCGTCGTCGCGATGATCCGTTGCGCGTCGTCCGGCAGCATCCCCAGCAACCGCGCCCTTCGCCCAGCATCCAACTCCCCGATCACATCATCCAACAAGAGAACCGGTGCCCGGCCAAAATGATCCGTGAAGGCCCGTACCGCAGCCATCCGCAACGCAAGCGCAACACTCCGTTGCTGTCCCTCACTCCCACGATCCGCAGGATAACCCATCAAACTCAGACGCAACTCATCCCGATGCGGCCCCACCAACGTCGAACGTAAACGCGCCTCCTCATCGCGCGACTCCAACAACGCACGGGCAAATAGCCCCTCCTCCCCACACAACCCACCCCCAACCCCAGACACATACTCCATCGTCATGCTCTCCTCCGGATTGCCAGAGACCGCAGCGTAAGCCTCAGAAACAGGCGCCATCAACCGCTCCGCAAGTGCCGCCCGTAGACACCAAAGCTCGGACCCCGCCCGTACCAACGGCTCATCAAATGCGCGAACCTCCGCCCACCGCACCTGCGGCGCACGCAAAAGCAGATTTCGGGAACGCAAACTCCGCTCGTACTCCCGCAGCACACCCCGATACCGCGGCTCCATCTGCGCTCCCACAAAATCAAGGAACCGTCGCCGCTTCTCGCTCCCTCCCGTCACCAGATCCATGTCCCCGTTCCCGAACCACACCACACGCGCCGCCGCAAGATACTCCGCGCCATCCTTCTGCTCGACACCATCCAACGCCAACTTCTTGCGCGTCAGCCCATAGTAGAACTGGAGATGTAACCGATCCACATAGCCGTCCGCAACCAATCCCCGTTGATCGTACCGGATCAACTCGCCCAACCGCGTCGCGCGCGGACTCTGTAACCGCAACAGCACACAAATACCTTCCAATAAGGAGGTTTTACCACGGGCATTCGGACCGATCACAAGGTTCAACCCCGGCGCGAACGCAGCCTCCATCTGCTCAAAACATCGGAAGTTCCTTAGGATGATGCTCCGGAGCAGCATACCGATCAGTGCGAATGATGAGGGCGCCACGAGATTGAACCCATGGCGCCCCAACAAAAAGTCAGAGGACCGGCCCCCGCATGCAATGCATCAGAAGCCGCTCCTCAACACTCAGATCACATCTTGTAATCGCGTGCCACCGGGATGTTGTACGAACCGTCCGCATTCGGCTTGACCGGCGCGGGCCCGTTCGGATCCATCGATTCAGGGAAGATGCGATGCCCGCTCTTCAACACATCGTCATACTTCAACTCCTTGCCCGAGTAGGCCGCATAACGACCTAACGCCGCTGTGAAGCTGCTCGTCGCGCCGTAGTAGGCGTTGTTCAACGGGGTGTTCTTGCGGATCGCATCGTGCAACTCGTCGTGCTCGACCTGATAGGGATTGTCACTCTTCCCTTCGTATTTCCAGATCGTCTCACCCTTGTAATTCGTGATCTTACCCGGAACCGCAAAACCCTTCGTCCCACGGAACTCCTCCGACACACGTCCCTGCCCGCCAGGAACCTGACGGCAATGACTGCTCACCGAAGCGCCGCTCGCATACACGAAGTTGATGCCGAAATGGTCGTAGATCTCAGAAGGCTGATCCGCATTCCGCATCTGACGACCCCCGATCCCGAAAGCGCTCGCAGGCGTCGCCCCAAGGAACCAGTTCGCAACGTCAATGTTGTGAACGTGCTGCTCGCAGATGTGGTCCCCGGACAGATAACAGAAATGGTACCAGTTATGCACCTGGAACATCGTCTCCGTCATCCCTTCCTCCCGCTTCCGATACCAGATCGGACCACCGTTCCAATACACGTTGGCCGAGATGATATCGCCGATCATCCCGTCCTGCACCCGCTTCGCCGTCTCACGGTAGTTGCCCGCATAATGACGCTGCAACCCCACAACCACCTTCAACCCCTTCGCATCCGCCTCCTTCGCCGCATCCAACACCACCTTCGCTCCCGCCGCATCCACGCAAACCGGCTTCTCCATGAACACGTGCTTACCCGCCTTCACCGCCGCCGCGAACATGTCAGGACGGAAACCCGGAGGCGTCGCCAAAATCACCAGATCGCAATGATCAAAAATCTTCTTGTACCCGTCCAAACCGACGAACTGACGTTCCGCAGAAACGTCGACCTTCTCCTTGTGCTTGTTGCCCAAGTTGGTCACCGCCTTCGACACCTTGTCCGAAAACGCGTCAGCCACCGCCACCAACTTCACGTTCGAACCCGCGACACTCAACGTCTGATCCGCCGCACCGGTCCCGCGACCGCCAGCACCCACCAACCCGATCCGGATCAGCTTGTTCTCGTCGGCCCCACGCGAAACGTACGGGAACGCAACTCCAGCCGCCGTCATTAGGCCGGCCGCTTTGACTACATCGCGACGGCTCACCTGGGATTCCGTCGCACTCTGGATTTTATTGGCACTCATGGTTTGATAAAAACCGGCAACACCGCGTGTTCACGATGTCTTCCGGGGGATTGTTCTGTTCATCCCCTAACTCGCTCCGACCCATCCGGACCTCTCCAGACAGGACCCTGCGCCCTAGGGGAAAATCAACGTGAGCCTGTCCCGACCGGATCCCACTGACAATCCCGCTTTTCCCGCCAAGACAGACCTGCGACATCATTTCGCCTTCGTCTCCTTCGACTTGTCGTCCATCCAACGCAAGAGGTCGGCCGCCGGATTTTCCACCTTGGCCCCCGCTTCCGGAACGTCCAATCCCGCCGCCCAAAGGATCCCGTTGACCACCAAGCGCCGCTGCGATTCCACGCCCCAGTTACGGTGAAGATCGCATCCCGTGAACCCAAAACTCCGACCCCCGCCGGGCCTCTCGTAGGCCCATCCAATCACCTCAGCCCGACCAACATGCGCCTTCGCATCCGGCGTGGAACGCGACTTGTCCGGAACAGCACCGCTCACCAAGGGAACCGCGTCTTTATGGAAATGCAGGTTGTAAAGCCACCCATCCAACGGCGCGCTAAAAGGCTCCACTCCCCGCGTCACCGGATGCTTCGGGAACGATGAAAAATCCATGTCCCAATGACCGCGGGAACCAATGTCCGGTTGCCAAACACCACCCATCCAGGATCCGATCTCCTCCTTCACCGAAGCAGGAACATCCACCGCCTGATGCAACAGGACAAGCCCCGCGCCGCGCTTCATCGCAGCACGCACTCGCTCCATCCGTGAAGCATCCAAAAACGGTAACTTCCCGCCGCCATCCGCAAAAACAACGATCACCTTCGCCCGATCAACCAACGACTCATCCGCAGGCCATCCCTCCGCCGCTTGAACCGGCACCACACCCGAGTTCTGGCGCAACCAGTTCGCCAACAACGTGCACCCCGCAAAGTACTCGTGCTGACCCACCTTGTTCGATACCGAACCCGCGATCAAAAGCACCGGCACACCCTGCGCCGAAGGATCCAACTTCTCCAACACCACCGCAGATTGTTCAGCCGTCCGAGGAGCCCCCTCAGCCGATGAAATCCCACACAACAACCCCGCCAATCCGACGGCCAGCACTGTACCGATTTTGCCTCGTTTCATAGATCAAATGGCTTTCACGCAAACAGATCCCCCACCACATGCCCGTGAACATCCGTCAACCGGAAGTCGCGCCCCGCATGACGGAAAGTCAGTCGCTCATGCTCCAACCCCAACGCATGCAGCAGCGTCGCATGCAAATCGTGCATGTGAACCTTGTCCACCACCGCATGATGCCCGAAATCGTCCGTCTCACCGTAAACCAAACCCGGTTTGAAACCGCCTCCCGCAAGCCAGATGGAGAAGCCAGCAGGGTTGTGATCGCGCCCCGTCCCATTCCTCTCCGCATACGGCGTCCGCCCGAACTCACCACCCCACCACACAATCGTGTCCTCCAGCATCCCGCGCTGTTTCAGGTCTTCCAACAAACCCGCAACCGGTCGATCCACAGCCAGCGCATGGTCTCCATGCTTCTTCAGGTTCGAATGCTGATCCCACGACGGATTGTTCGAGTTGTCCCCGTAGTTCACCTGGATGAACCGGACCCCCGATTCGGCCAACCGACGAGCCAGTAAACACTGACGCCCGAACTGCTCCGTCTCCTTCCGCCCGATCCCGTACAACTCCCTCACATGCAACGGCTCCGAGTCCACATCAAACGCAAGGGGAGCAGCTCCCTGCATCCGCCACGCCAACTCATAGCTCCGCACCATCGCATCAATCGCTGACCCTCCGCCCACCTCGCGGGATTGCAATCCGTTCAACGCGCTAATCGCTTCCATCTGCGCCGCGTCACCCCCAAAAACACTCCCCGGCGCAAGGTTCCGGATCCCCGCCTCCCGCATCGGTTGCCCCGACCTACCAACCGCTGTCCCCTGATAAACCGCAGGCAAAAATGCGGTCCCATAGTTACGCGGCCCACCATTCCCCAAGCTCGGACAGATCGTCACAAAACCCGGCAAGTTCGAGTTCTCTGTCCCCAAACCATATCCCACCCACGCGCCCATCGAGGGACGCACAAACGCCGTCGATCCCGTGTGCAAGAACAACGTGGCCGGACCGTGCGCAATCCCCTCCGTCTGCATCGAACGGACCACACACAGATCATCCGCATGCCGAGCCATCTCAGGGAACAACTCCGAGACCCACGCCCCGCTCTGCCCTCGCTGCTTGAAATTCCAAAGCGGCGCCATCACTCGCTGCTTCGGACTGCTCCCCGTCTTCGCAATCGAACGAAGATCGTTGAAATCCATCATCTCGCCCGCGTGCTTCGTCAGAAGCGGCTTATGGTCAAAGCTGTCCACATGGCTCACCCCGCCCTGCATGAACAAGAAGATGATCCGCTTGGCCCGCGCCGGAACCACCCCTGCGCGCGGCGACATCGGGTCCACCCCACTCCCCCGAACGTTCCCAGCCAACCCCGCAAACGCCATCGCACCAAAACCGCACGCCAACTGGCTCAAGGCCGAACGACGATCCTGCATTCCATCGGATTCAAAAGGCTTGTTCATGTTCATTTGAGATAACGAAAATCGACCGACGCGAACAACGCATGCGCAACACGCCCTAACCGCTTCGAAAGCGACTCGGCCTCCCCAACCGCCGCCACACCTCTCTCCCCACGCCCCTCCTCGTTGGCCAACGCAGGCAACTCGCGCTCCCCTGCCAACCTCATCAAAACCGTCATCTCATCCGCCGTCGCACCGCGTCCCAAAACCGTCAGCACCATCTTCTCCACCGTCTCCCTCACATCCCCATCCAACGCCGCAAACCGTTCTCCCAAGGCCATGGCCTGCTCCCCGACAAATGCGCTGTTCAGGAAGAACAAAGCCTGCGGAGCCACCGTGCTGTTCTCCCTCACCCCGATCGGGTTGTTGATGTCCCCAAAATCGAACACCTCAAACACCTCATGCCGCTTGTTGCGAAACGCCGGCGTGTAAACACTCCGCCGATTGTCCGTGAACGCGTAGTTGTACTCGATGTTCTGTGAACCCGAATCATTCGCGTTGATCTCGCGCGCCCCATTGATGTTCGGCCCCAAATACGCCGGATCCAAACGCCCAGACACCGCTAACAACCCATCCCGGATCTGGTCAGCATCCAATCGACGCCGATTCTGCCGCGACCACAACCGGTTCTGCGGGTCCGATTCCAACGGCTCCGCAGTCGCCTGACGCCATGCCCGCGACACCACCATCTCCCGCACCAACCTCTTCAAACTCCAACCCTGTTCAATGAACCGAACCGTCAGGTCGTCCAGCAACTCCGGGTGACTCGGCGCCTCCCCCGTCGTGCCAAAATTCTCCGTGGTCAGAACAAGACCTGAACCAAAAACCCACGCCCAAACGCGGTTCACCAAAACCCTCGCCGTCAGGGGATTGTCATCCGCCGTTAACCAGTCCGCGAAATCAAGCCGCCCACTCGTGCCCTCTCGGATCGTCGGTCGCACCTCCGGCTTCATCGCCACCTGCATGAACCCACGCGGAACACGCGCCCCCTTCTGCTTCGCCACCCCGCGAACGCGGATCTCCGTGTCCCCGATCTCCCCACTCTCCCCAACCACCATCGCCATCGATCGGGCAGGAGCCGCCTTCTCCAACGCCTTCATCCGACCGTTCATCGCAGCCATCTCCTTCTTCGCATTCTCCAACGAACCCGCCCCCGCGCCTCCCGCCGATCCCGCCACCTCACGGGCCGCCACGTCCGAAGCGCCTTCCGGGATGAACTGCACCGCATCCACCACCACGAATCCCTTCGAACCCGCATTGCTCACCAACACATAACCCGCCCCATCCTTCTCAAACCGAAATGTGCCCAACGACGTGAAGTAGCCATCCACCGAAGGCGGCTGCGTCTGATCCAACACAATCGTCTCCTCGCCATCCGCATGGAAAACCGTGACCCGCACCTCTTGCGCTCGATTCGAACCCTCCGGATACGCAAATCGTACCTCGTACCGTCCCGCCGCAGGTAACTGCGGGGTGAATGTCGCCGTCTTCTCCCCCTTCGCCTCGTTCCCATCATTCAAATAACCCTCCCCAACATGCCGCTTCGAAGCTCGGGACCGAGTCCATCGCCCCACCAACCGCGCCTGCTGCTCGTCCACCACAATCCCCTTCAACGCAGAAACATTCACCTCACCCAAACTCGATGCATCCACCTCCGCTCCCCCATGACTCAACCGCGCAACCGTCGCACGCAACTCCTCGATGCGCTTCTTCACCTCACCCACCCGCTCCGCATGCTCCTTCGCAAGTCGCTCCTCCTCAGGCATCCCCGGCAACGGCTCCGTCATCCAACGCGCCACATTGTCCGTCAAGTTGAACAACGTCCGCGTGCTGCTGAAAATGCCCGCCATCGCGTAATAATCCCGCTGCGGAATCGGATCGAACTTGTGATCGTGACACCGCGCACATCCCACGGTCTGTCCCAAGAACACCTTCCCAATCGTGTCCAACTGCTCGTCGATGATGTCGAAACGTAACTGCTGCTTGTCCTGCTCCTCGTAATTCGTCGGACCCAACGCCAGAAATCCCGTCGCAATCAACTGACGCCGCCGCTGTTCCACCGTGTCCCACGGCATCAAATCCCCCGCCACCTGCTCCGAGATGAACCGGTTCAACGGAACGTCCCCGTGGATCGAAGCGATCACGTAATCCCGATACCGCCACGCATCTTTGAACAACAACGTCCGCCCTCCCCCACTCGATTCCGCAAAACGCGTCATGTCCAACCACCTCCGCCCAAACGCCTCCGCAAACTCGCGCCGCCCCAACAACCGGTCCACCTCGCGCTCAACCGCACCCTGCGCATCACGCAAATACTCCCGACAGAACACTTCCACCGCACCAGGCTCAGGCGGCAACCCCGCAAGCAGCGTCGTCAACCGACGCAAAACCGCGGCCCCATCCGCATCGCCAATCGGCCGAAGACCCTCCGCCTCCATCCGCGCCAATAAAAACCGGTCCACCGCCAAAGCGGACCATCCGCCGTCACCCACCCGCGGCACCTCGCCCCGCCGAGGAGCCTGGAACGCCCAGAACTTGCGCCCCTCCTCCACACTCGGAACCTTCGCCCCTCCCTTGCCCGCCGCTCCCGCCATCTCCGCCGGATCCACCTTCCGCGTGTCCGGCCCACCCCGACGAACCCACTCCTCCATCACACCAATCTCCGATGCCGACATCTTACGCCGCGGAGGCATCTGTAAATCGACATCTGCATAACGCACCACCTTGACCAACAAACTCGCCTCAACATCCCCAGGAACCATCAACGCTCCCGAGTCACCGCCCGCCCTCCAGCCACCCTCAAAATCAAGCCTCAACCCCCCTTTGATCTTCTTCGCCGCACTGTGACACTCCAAACAATGCTCCGCCAACAAAGGACGCACCCGCTTCTCAAAGAACTCCCCATCATCCCCCTCCACCGCACCCGCTCCTCGCACCAACACCACGAACGCGGACGCCACAGCAAGAATGCCGCACACGATCCCACGGGACCGCTGCACGCTCGCTCGCAAAAAGCTCTGGGGATATGCACTCATCGACGGACTCAACCCGCGCGGCGAACGCATCTTCGCGCCATCGCCAACGCTCACCCGCATCAGATAGCAACTCAGGTACCAGCGACCCATTCGCTCGTCCTGCCAACGTCGCTTTCTGCTTTCCTCGCCCGAACACGACACGGACAATCCAACAAAATGAGCGACCACACCCCTGAACACCGTAAACCGCGATACAAAAGGATCGTCCTCAAAGTGAGCGGCGAAGCCCTGAAAGACAGCGCATCCACCGAGAGCATCACCCCAGGCATCGTCACCGGCATCGCACGACAGATCCAAGAAGTCCACGCCATGGGCGTCGAAACCGCAGTGGTCATCGGCGGCGGAAACATCTGGCGCGGACTCACCGCAAGCCACAAGGGCATGGAGCGAACCACCGCCGACTACATGGGCATGCTCGCCACGGTGATCAACGGAATGGCCCTCCAAAGCCAACTCGAAGCCCTCGGAGTTCCCACCCGCGTCCAAACCGCCATCCCCATCCAGAGCGTCGCAGAACCCTTCATCCGAAGAAAAGCCATGCGCCACCTCGAACAAGGACGCGTCGTCATCTTCGTCGCAGGAACCGGCAACCCCTTCTTCTCCACCGACACCACCGCCGCTCTCCGAGCCAGTGAAATCAGTGCCGAGGTCATCTTCAAAGCAACCAAGGTCGATGGCATCTACACCGCCGATCCAAAAAAGGATCCGTCTGCGACACGGTACGACCGTATCTCCTACTCGGAAGCCCTCGCCAAACGGCTGCAAGTGATGGACTCCACCGCATTCACCCTCTGCATGGACAACAAAGTGCCCATCATCGTTTTCGATCTCATGGCACCGAACAGCATCCGGAACGCGGTCCTCGGCGAAACCGTCGGAACCCTCGTCACCTCCTAACACCCTCTCCCATCACCCGGAGCTCCAGAAAAGCCGCCAGACGATGGACCCTCTAAAACACGAATCAATAAACACATGGACCTCGACGAAACACTCCTAGAAACCGAAGAAGCGATGGACAAAGCCGTGGATTATCTCACCCACGAGTTCTCCTCCGTCCGAACCGGGAAGGCATCACCTGCACTAGTGGAAAACATTGATGTTGAAGCATATGGATCAATGATGAAGCTCAAACAGCTGGCACTCATCACCACCCCAGAAGCTCGCCTGATCGTCATCCAACCCTTCGACGGCAGCACCACCAAGGACATCGAACGAGCCATCAAAGAGTCCAAACTCGGGATCAACCCAGCCACCGACGGAAAGCTCATCCGCCTCCCGATCCCCCCGCTCACGGAAGAGCGGCGCCGCGACCTCGTGAAAAGCATCAAACAGATGGCGGAAGAAGCGCGCGTTCGCGTCAGATCCGCACGCCGCGACGGAATCGACGCGGCCAAAAAAATGCAGAAAGAGGGCACCATCACCGAGGACCAACTCGACTCCGCCGAAAAAGAGATCCAAAAACTCACGGACTCCGCAGTCGGCAAGATCGAACAACAAACCGCCTCGAAGGAAGCGGACGTGATGAAAGTCTGACACGCAGCCTCAGTCCGAACTCAGTCCGAACTCAGTCCGAACTCAGTCCGAACTCAGTGCGCACTCAATCCGCACTGACCGGCTTCCCACGATCCGCCACACGCCAAAGCAACTCATTGCGGCGAAGTGGCCCCAGCGTCCACGGCGGATCGTAATATGCCACCTCGGGCTCTCCCTCCAGTCTGAGCCCGCGACCCTCAGCCCAACGCTTCACGCTCGCAGCCGCGCGCTCCTCATCCTGCGGTTTCCACCACCCCGAATCGCGAAGGACCACATACCGACCCGCCAATCGCACCGATGATCGCAACGCATCATCCGATGGCTTCGGCACCTCCTTCTCGACCATGTCCGAAGGCATCACGAAAGCCATCGCTCGTCCCCCCTCGCCGGACTCAGAACGCATCAACACCGGAGTCGTCATCGGGATCTTCGCGCCCGCCTCGTTCCGTCCGGAAATGTATCGGAACAACCGCATGAAAGCTCCGTCATCTCCCTTCTTCCCACTCGCCGAAACCCCCACCAACACCAAACGAGGATAATCACGGACCTCGATCCCCTCAGCACGCTCCACGACCCGATAGTCAGGCGTTGCATATCCCCCGCGCCCTCCCACACAGGCTCCGATCAGAGCGACCACCAAAAGCCCCATCAATCCGCTAAGCAACACTTTCATCCCAAACCACTAGCCCGCGAACCTCACAAGTCAACCCCCACCCCTCCTCACAAGATCAACATACAATCGCCGTAACTGAAAAACCGGTACCGCTCCCGCACCGCGTCCGCATACGCGGCCAAGATCAACTCCCGACTCGCAAACGCGGACACCAACATCAGCAACGTGGATTCGGGGAAATGGAAGTTCGTGAGCAAAGCATCCACAACACGGAACTCGTGAGGAGGACGGATGAAAATATTCGTCTCCCCTGCCCCCGCTGGAACGCACCCGCGCGCGTCCGCAACGCTCTCCAAAACACGTACCGTCGTCGTCCCCACGGCAATCACACGCCTCGCCGAAGCAACCCGCATCGCCGCCTCATCGCTCACACTGAAGCGCTCCGTGTGCATCCGATGCTCACGGACATCCTCGACCTGCACTGGTCGAAAGGTCCCAGCCCCAACGTGCAACGTCACAAATGCATGCGGCACGCATGCCAAAAGATCCGGCTCGAAATGCAACCCAGCGGTCGGCGCCGCAACCGACCCATCCTCAGTCGCGTACACCGTCTGGTACCGTTCATCATCCGTCACATCCGCTCGCCGCTGCATGTACGGCGGTAACGGCAACTCACCGTGAACCCCAAGATCAGGCTCCACAGCGAACTCCACCACGCGTTCCCCTGTCGCCTCCACCGCGATCACCCTCGCCACCGTGCCCGCCACACGGCACTCATCCCCAAGCCGCATCTTCTTGCCCGGACGCACCATGCAACGCCACCGCGTCCCACCCAACGGCTCCAACAACAAAAGCTCCTCAACCGGATGCTCCGGAAACAATCGAGCTCGGATCACCCGGCTGTTGTTCAATACCACCAGATCCCCCTCCCCCACGTGATCCACGAACTCCGTGAACTGTCCATGCCGCCACGTCCCAGAAACCCGATCCACCACCATCATCCGCGCATCGCGCCGACGCTCCGGAGGTCGCGACGCGACCAACTCCGGAGGTAACTCAAAACGATAATCCTCCAACCGGTGACTCACTCCTTCTTCCCCTCCTCCGCCCCGCCCTCGCTCGCGCCTCCTTCAACCGCAACCGAGGCGCCCCCAGCCGATGCAGGCCGCCCCGCAGGATTCCCCCGCTTCACCACCAACCCCAACTCGCACCGCTGAGCCGCCGCAACAACAAGATCCGCGATGCGACGCCGTAACTTCAAGGAGCGCAAAAAGAACCAGAACAACGTCACCGCCCAAATGCCCCACGCAATCCGATCCACACGGTCCAAGAACAGGAACCGATACGCAAAGATCAACCC
The DNA here is from genome assembly GCA_964489645.1 of uncultured Chthoniobacteraceae bacterium. Taxonomy (GTDB): domain Bacteria; phylum Verrucomicrobiota; class Verrucomicrobiia; order Chthoniobacterales; family Chthoniobacteraceae; genus JBEEPE01. The sequence goes on from CAZAZT010000012.1 coordinate 19,095, forward strand.
CACAGCATAATGCAACAGGACCGTCGTCACCACAGGACGGGACTTCAAATGCACACGCGTCAAACACTTCGGTCCACCATGGTACTCCGTCACCGAACGCAACTGCACCGTCCAGAACTGGTGCCCGTAGATCTGGACATCCCACTCCTTCCAACCCGTGTCCGCCGAATACCGCCACCCCTCCGCCTCCAGAAGTGCAAATACCTCCGTCAGCAACTGCTCGCGCCCTTTCCCCGTCTCATTCCAGAAGGTCAACCGCCGTGAGCCAGAACGCCGCGGCCCCGGTGCCAATGCCTCAGGAGTGTTGATCACCTTTCTCGGCGTGTGCTTGTACCGCAACCACGTGAAATACCGCGCCCAACCCCTCGTCAACGGTTGCAACAACGCCAACATCCCCACCAACAACCGGGCCCGAACCGTATCGAACCCTCGCTCGATCCGCGCGTTCATCATGTAACTCAGAGCCACCAAGAACGTCGCCCCGAACATCGCCATCGGCAAAATCCGTAGCTTCTCCAACGGCACCCCAAGAACCGCCATGATACCCGTCAACACAACCCACTCAATGCTGCTCACGTAAGCCGCAATCTCGGACTGAGGTGTCGGATAGATCGACTGGAAGAGTCCGTGCCCGAACACGCCATGATAGATGATCGGACGACTCAGCACCCAGTTGAACCGAGGCGCTCCATAGATCTGCCCCTTCCACTTCGCAGTGCCCGTCGGACCGAAGAAGATCAAGTGCTTGAAACGCAGCATCGATTCCGCTTCCCCATACCCCTCCTGCTGCTTCCGGAACGCATCCAACGTGAACCGCCGATAATGCCACACAATCGCGCTCGGACTGAAAGCGATCACACCCCCATTCGTCTGCAAGCGCCAACAGAAGTCCACATCATCACCCGCCTTGCGGTACTCCGAATCGAACCCATCAACACTCTCGAACGCAGCACGATGGAACGCCATGTTGCATCCAGGGATGTGCTCAGCCACGACATCCGTCAGCAACACGTGACTCGGCCCCCCCGGAGCAGCAGACACCGCCGCTTGGATCCAATCCACCGCCGGAGGAGAGATGTTCGGTCCCCCCACTCCCACGTAATCGCCGCTCAACAACGTCCCAACCATGTAGTACAGCCAATCCGGATCCGCCATGCAGTCCGAATCCGTGTAAGCGATCACCTCACCGCTCGATGCCCGCGCCCCAACGTTGCGCGCATAACTCAACCCCATGTTCACCTGGATGATGTTGATGAAATGCGGCGCCTTGATCCCCGTCCGCTGCTCCCGCAACGCCCGCGCATCCACATACTCCTTCACCAGCGCTTGCGTGTTGTCCTTCGATCCATCATCCACCAAAACGATCTCAAAATCCGGGTACTCAACAAGATCCAGTGACTCCAAACAGTCCTTCAACGTCTTCGCACCATTGTAAGAACACACCACGACCGACACCCGAGGATACCGCGGCAAATGCACGTATTGCGTCACGTATCGCTCCCCCGCCAACCGCTCCTTCAACACATGGAACGCCTTCTTCGGCTTCCGATCCCGTGTCACCAAACCGAACTCCCAATCCAGGATCTCGTGCCCGCCCGTGAACCACTCGTCCGTCCACGAGAAAAAGATAGTCCCCGCAGCACCCCCGCGCACCACCGACTCCAGATGCCACAAAAGCACATCCGCCTGCATCTCCTCACCCTTCCGCATCGTGTCCAAACCGAACTCGCCGAACATCAACGGCTTATCTTCAGAGAGGTTCTGGAGCCTCGAAAGATACCGGTCAAAATCCGTCTTCCGCTCAAGATACACATTGAACGAGTAGAAATCGACGTTCTGCGGAAGCAAATACTCCGTAGGTGGATAACTCGCATAGGAATACAGCGGACGTGGATCGGTCTCCCTCGCCACATTGATCAGGTGCTCCACGAACTCGGTCACCCGCCGCGGCCCCAACCACCGAACCATCGCATAAGGGATCTCGTTCCCCACCAAGTACCCGAAAATCGCCTCATGCCCACGGTGCTCAGCCACCGCAGAACGGATCGTGTCCACCACCTTCCGCCGCATCGCCGGATCGTTCAAGAACTCGATGTGCTCAGCCCAAGGGATCGAAACCAAAACCCTTAACCCGAACTCTTTCGCCAAATCCAAGAACCAACGAGGCGGCACGTGGTAGACCCGCAAAAGATTCGCCCCCATCTCGCAGATCAACTCAAAGTCCGCCCGCGCTTTCTTCGGGTTCCCAACGTAAAAACCCAACTCGTCCGGTGCGAAAGGGCCGTACGTGACCCCTTTGACAAAGAACTTGCGATCGCCCTCAAAAAAGAACTTCGCACGCGCCTGGATCGGTACCAGACGATGACTTGCGGTCGCCTCTGAAGAGGCTCCCGATGGGGCGGGTTTACTCATTGTGCGCGTTTATAGGAAAGTTTCCCCCATCACACCTAGCGAAAAGGTTGCCCGCCGATGGATTCCCGTCGTTTACTCCCATCCAAAAAATGGACGTCGACGCCTACCTTTCCGCACAGGCCTCCTCCGTGGAGAAGTTCCTGGACCAGAAAATCCCGAAAGCCTCCGCGAAACCTGCAACCATCCATCGCGCGATGCGGTACAGCCTATTCGCCGGCGGAAAACGCCTACGTCCAGCTGCTTGCATCGCAGCATCCGAGGCGTGCGGAGGCTCGCTCAATGATGCGCTGCCCGCCGCTGCCGCCGTCGAGTGCATCCACACCTACTCCCTCATCCACGACGATCTCCCCTGCATGGACGATGACGACCTGCGCCGTGGTCGCCCAACAAACCACAAGGTCTTCGGCGAAGGGATCGCCGTCCTCGCTGGCGACGCACTGCTCACCATCGCCTTCGAAATCCTCGCTGAACATCCCGGCTCGAAACGCTACCCCACAGCCCTCCTCATCCGAGAACTCGCCGCCGCATCCGGATCAAAACATCTCATCGCAGGACAGGTTCTCGACCTCGAGAACGAAGGGAAACCCATCTCTCCTGACACCCTGCGATTCATCCACTCCGCCAAGACCGCAGCGCTTCTCACCGCATCACTGAGACTCGGCGCCATGTGCGCCAACGCGTCACCCACCCAACTCGATTCGCTCACCCAGTTCGGCTCATGCCTCGGCCTCGCATTCCAGATCATCGACGACATCCTCGATGTCACCCAAAGCACCGAGCAACTCGGTAAGACCGCAGGTAAAGACGTCAAAGCATTCAAAGCCACCTACCCCGCCCTCTTCGGTCTGGATAAATCGAGGAAAACCGCAGCAAACCTCACCCGTAAAGCCCTCCAAGCCCTCGACGGCTTCAAGCGCAAAGGCGACACTCTGCGCGCACTCGCGAACCGTCTCCTCGTCCGCCAGTACTGACGCCAACCTTCCCCCCCTGCCGCTCGCGCACCCCCAGATGAGCGATTTCGCCCAGCACGGCCCCATCGTCACGTTGCCCTGCCTCACTCCCGCATTCAGTCGGATTCTCGACCAAGAGATCCTGCCTCATCTCTCGCGCGCCACCCCCATCGCCCTCGTCATTCCCTGCCATTCAAACGACGCCGCCCAACCATCGCTTCACCACATCCTGGTCGGACTGAGCAAGACCCCGTGGATCCAACACTTCATCATCCCCATCAACTCTCTCAGCTCTGCGCATTTCCAAACCGTCGCAAGCGCGATCAAGAGTCGGCACCCCTCCCTTCCCATCACCCTTCTGCACACGGATGCCCGACTACCTCATCAAGCGCCGGGCAAAGGCTCAAATATCCTCCACGCATTTAACTTCCTTCAATCCATTGCGTTCAAAGGTGTCGTTGCCCTCCAAGATGCCGACACACTCCATTTCCAACCCGAGAACCTCGCGCGTCTGGTTCACCCCGTCGTCGATCGAAGCTTCGGCATCGAGTTCGCAAAGCAGTACTACAGCCGCTTCGATCTCAGCCTCCGTGGCAGGGTCTCCCGACTCTTCATGGCCCCGCTCCTCGAATCGATTGAGTCCGCAATCCCAAACGATCTCGCACGATTCCTCAGTGCGTTCCGCTATCCGCTCGCCGGTGAGTGCGCACTTTCAATGCGCCTCGCAGAACGCATGCATCTCCCCTCAGGATGGGGCCTCGAGATCGCGATGCTCGCAGATGTCCATTCCCTCGTCTCTCCAGAGGCCGTGTGCCAGATCGGAGCAGAATCCCCTCACTCCCACAGACATCACACCGACACCCAGCACCTGATCGATCAGTGCCGCGCCATTCTCGACACCCTCGGAAGCCATGAAGCTTTCGAGGGAACCCTCACCGAAACGGCATGGACAACGATTCACCCAACGCTCGTTCGCGCCCAACTCCGAGCACTCCGTTCCTCATCCCTCACCGCGAAAGCCAACGGCCTGGCTCACAATCTCGAGGAAGAGATGGAGCTTTGCTCGCACTTCGCCTCGCTCCTGCTCGAACCGCGCACACGCATCGCGTTTGACCGCTGCGACTTCTCTGAGAGCACCCTCTGAACACGCCACAGCGCCACCCCTCGCAATCAACACTCCCTCCGCGCATCCACCGTTCTCATTTCACTGACGGTTGAACCGCCACCTCTTCCTCCGGCACCAATCGGATCTCCACATCCGTGCCTTTCAGGAACTTGGCAAAGAAATCTTGCACCAGCTTCATGATCGGCGGTCGCGAGAAAGCCGGTCCCCCATGGCCGGCCCCCGGAAAACGCTGTAACCAGACCGGAATCCCCTTCTCCCGCAACACCTCGGCCAGTTGCTCGCTCTGCGCCAACGGCACCAGTGCGTCATGAGTACCATGCAGGATCAGGAACGGCGGCGTTTGATCGCTGACATGTCGGACAGGACTCACCGGGCCCGTACGGTCCGCATCATCCAAATGTGCGCCGATCAACGAAGAATACGGATCCGAAGGTGTGTTGAACTTGAAGATGTTCCGTACATTCCGATCCGTTTCGGCCTGCTTCACCACGGTCGAAAAATCGCTCGGCCCAAAGATGTCACACACCGCCTGCACCCGGTCCGATTCCTCAACAAATCCACCGATTGCACCGAAGATCCCTCTCCCGCCACTTGTGCCAACCAACGCAGAAAGATGCCCGCCAGCAGAAGCCCCGATCACCCCCACTCGCTCCGGGTTGATCCCGAACCGGTTCGCACTGCCGCGCAACCAACGGAGAGCCGCCTGACAATCCTGTATCTGAGCGGGGAACACTGCCTTCTGACTGAACCGGTACTCCACACTCGCCACAACGTAACCCTGCAAGACCATGGCGGCGAATGGACAAGGCGACTTGCTCCCCCCGCGCCATCCCCCACCGTGGATGTGAACGATCAAAGGACGCTTCTCAGCCGAGGGCTCGTCCGGCAAATAAAGGTCCAACGATTGGTCCACCTCACCTCCCTCCACATACCGAAGATCCCGCTCCACTCGGATCCCCCTCAAACCGCTCTCCTCCTGTGATTTCGCTCGTTTGGAGTCGTCCCCCAAAGCAACCCCACCGAGTACCACCGTCAAAAGCGTCCATCTCACCAAAACCGAATAGATCATGACCCATCCGAAGAAGATGCCATGCCCTCTCCGTCATCCATTTGATCGATCACCCACCCTGACCCGACCAACCACACCCCCTCCGGTCAGCACGTGATCCCTCAAGCCACAGGCCCAATTCTCAAACGGAAAATTCACCTCACTTCTTACCAGTCACTTCCGCGCAAAACGTGAAAACCTCATCCGTCGAAGCGTCCCCCGTCTTACCTAAATCTCCGCCGATCGACCCATGATTCTTCCCCTCCGCCGCATAAACCTTCGCGCGGATCCCCGAACGAGTCAGCGCCGAAGCCAACCAATGGGCTTGTTCGCGGGTGTCCATCCGCGTCGCAACGTGCAAGATGAGGAACGGAGGTATCCCGACCCCTTCGCGCACATGCGTCACGGGCGAAAAGTCACGCTGCACCCCTTCATCAACCCCGAATACCGAGCGGAAATTGCTCGAGATGCCATCATCCAAATCCCTGATCCTCTTCGGGATGTCGTACGCTGAAACATCCACAGGAACGCACCCCTTCAAGCAGCTCATCGGAACACCAGCCGCCGACAGATATTTCCGGTCTGTGCATACCAACGCCGCAAGATGCGCTCCCGCAGAATGCCCCATCACGATCAACGCATCAGGGTCCCCGCGATGCTCGCTCACATGGTCGCGGACCCATCGGATCGACTGCGCCACATCCCCCATCATCTCACCCAGAGAGACATCCGGAAGCATGCGGTAGTTGATCGACACGAATACATGCCCTCGCTCAACGAAGCCCTTCGCCTTCTCGAGCAACCCGCCCTTATCCCCTTTCTTCCAACCGCCTCCGTGGATCCACACAACCACGGGATGCCCCTTCCCTTCCACAGGCGAATACACATCCAATGAGCGCAACCGATCCTCAGCCGACGCGTAATGCACGTCTCGCAAAACCACAGGATCCGCTGCCTCCAAACAAAAACAGGTCAAGGCGCACCCGAGTAACCAGAGAACGAAGCGTTTCATGCGCAAGATGCTCAGCGAACGCTCCCTCAACCGCAAGCGCCCGAGCTCACCGATCCCCACTCCCAACACCTCGCCGCATCACCCAATCCCATCGCTCACCCGCCAACCGTACCTGCAAAGCCACATCCGACTCATGAAGAAAACCCCTGCCCACAAGGGACTTCGCTTCCGAGGTGATCTTTGCCAAATAATCAGCCCTTCCCGAATACCTCTCCTGCATCGATAGCCGCACATCGCCAACTGACTCACGCTCAGCCTTGGTCAGCGCAAATGGAACCCACGCACCACGCAAGGGATACAGCTCATGCGGCGAACCCTGCTCCTCCGAACGGTACACCCATCCCACCGCTGTCCCCAAAGGCACCGCTACCTCAGGCATACGGATCCCCCCAAGGTCATGCCCGTCAGGATCCACAACCGGCACTAACAACGGCAACGGCAAACCGCCTCCGGCTCCACCCTCACACAGGGGATTCACCTCGCGAAGACCGCCCGTCAGCCCGCGCGGCGATGCAATCCCTGGCACCCGTGGGAACTCCACCTTTTCGACCGCAATCAATGTCCCATCCCGGAACGACGGATGAACGCTCGCAGGCGGCTCAACCCCCTCAACAACCCAGCGATGCATCGCATGCCGTAACGCCAGAACTGCCGGTCCAGCATTCACCGGATTACCTCGCAAGCCGCCCCTGCCCTGATGACCCGGAGGGAACGAAGCAGGTCCATGCGCTGTGCCAGAGAAAAAATACGAACGAACATGCGCCGGGATCGCCACATCCTGCACACCATCAGGATCCGTATGCGTCAACGCCGCAACCCTTCCTCCGCCCCAATATTCCGCTCCTGTGTTGGTGTAAAAGATCCGTGGAACATGAACCACACGAACGTTTTCCGTGATGCCCTCAGCCAAACCCGTCGAACGGTCCCGCAGTGCCGCGTCCGCGAACGGATAAGACGCCGTCTCGTATCCCGCCAAACTCCGAGGAGTCGACCAGCGCCGGTTCAACACCAACCGCCCCGCACCCGCGATATGCGCGATCAATCCGTCGAAGACCCGACCATCCGACTCATCCGTGTTGAACCCTGAATAGACGAAGTCCCTCAAAAAACGCCCGCACTGCGAGGATCCGAAGGCGTACGCATGAGCGACTCGCACCGGTGCGTTCTCACTCCTCCGAAACCAGGAGACAGCATCCCGCACTGCCGCGTAACCCAAACCACCCACGACGGGGCCTTCCGATTCATAGAACACCTCGTACGTGCGCCCCGCAACCAAGCCACCTTTCAAACGCACCTTCCGTCCCTCGATCGCCCAATCGCCGCGAGGCACCTCACTCCCACTGGGAAAAGCCACCCTGTCACGTACCACCAACCTCGCAGAACCGCCCCCGTCAGCGATCGGCGGATACTCCTTCAGATCCGTCAGTTCATGCGTCTCTTGCGCCTTGTCAGGAGTGAACACCGCTCGCACCGTGCCTCGGATCGGCTTCCCGTCCTTATCACATGCACGAGGGGCAGTAAGACCCAGTTTCCCCTCATCATGAACCACATCGAACTCCCACCCGATCTGGATGAACACAAATCCCAGTCCCTGAAACCCCCTCGGGATCTCGCTCTTGCCCCCTCGATTCGGCACCTCGAACCACGCAGCCCCATGGATGGACGAGCGATCCGTCGGCACCAAAATCCGTACATCCGAAGAGAACTCCACCCGCCCTCCCGCGTTCCGTGGCGCCTGTGCAATATCCGCAATCACCGCGTTCCGCACCGAACCCGGATCCACCTCGTAGCGCATCCGGCCCACAATCTCCTCATATCCCGCCCCATCCATTCGCTTGCGCGATAACTCGTCAAAACCCACAACACCCGCGATCACCTGCGAGGAAACCCACACGGAACAGAACCAACTCAAGAAAACGGATCGACCCATCCCTCTTTTCTTCATGGTTCTGTGAGATTTGCAAATGCGCATTGCCTCCGATCGTTCATCCATCACCTCCATCCCCGAGCGAAGGTCGTCGTCCCGCCAAGACCGGTTCCACGATCGCCCCAACGACGAACCCGCTCATCGCCCAACGCCGACCGCCAGATCAAGGTTCACCGCATCCATCAAACCCGTTCCCCCCGCAAATACGGCCTTCACGCGCAGTGCGTGTAGTTTGCCATACCCAAAAACTGAACGCATCCTCCCACCATGCAACCCGCACTGACGCGCAGAATGCTCCTGGCATCCATGGCTCTCTCCACCGCCGGAGCCGCCGCGTACTCGCGGTTCGGTGAACCATGCTCCTTCCGGATCAAAAAGGTCACCATCCCGTTGGCATCCCTCCCGAGCGATCTGGACGGGTTGCGAATCATTCAGTTGTCCGACTTCCACTGCGAACCCTTCACTCGCCTCAGCTTCCTCGAACAAGCGGCCGAAGCTGCCTCCCAGCTCCAAGGGGATCTTGTCGCACTCACCGGCGACTTCATCGACGGCCGCCCAAGCGCAATCGAAGACCTCGCTCCGGTGCTCTCTAAAATCAGGTCCCGTCACGGTGTGTTCGCCATCAATGGCAACCACGATGTCCGAAAATCCGGAACACTCGTTGAAAAGCATCTCTCCAAGAACGGGATCCACTTCCTGAAGAACCGCTCCGAACCGATCTCGGTTCGCGACCAAACCATCCATATCGCCGGTACCGATTCACTCTTCGGCGCAGTCGATGTACAAAAAACACTCGCCGATATCCCACCAGGCGCATTCACCCTTCTCCTCGCTCACGAGCCCGACACCGTCGACATCACTTCCCGATCCCAGAAGGTTAGCCTCCAACTCTCGGGCCATAGCCACGGTGGCCAAATCCGTTTGCCCGGCCTCCCTCCACCCTACCTCCCCATCGGCGGAAAAAAATATCCGCGCGGACTCTATCGCGTGGGTGGAACCACGTTGTTCACCTCCATCGGTCTAGGAACCACCCAGTTCCCATTGCGATTCGGTTGCCCTCCCGAAATCGTGGAAATCACCCTCACTCGCCAACTTCCAAACTCTCGCGCATGACCGAATCCCACGCACCGCTCAACGATCAACACTTCCTGCAACGATTCGGAAAGTTCATCCGCTTCTCCCACACGGTATTCGCGCTGCCATTCGCGCTGAGCGCGATGATCACCGCGACAGAAGGGAACCTGTTCCCTCCTCAGCTGGGTTGGATCCTCGGGTGCGTTGTGTCCGCACGCACCGTTGGCATGTGCTTCAATCGCCTCGTGGATTGGGAGTTCGACAAGTCCAACCCTCGCACTGCCGATCGACACACCCTCGTCTCAAAGCCGCAAGGTTGGTCCATCCTCGTTCTTTCCGCTGCGGCCGCTGCCTTCTGCGCCTCAAAACTCAACACCCTCTGTTTCGCGCTCTCCCCACTCATGCTGGCACTCGTGTGCTTCTACTCGCTCACGAAACGTTTCACCGCCTTCTCGCACTTCTTCATCGGTCTGGCCCTCGCTCAAGCACCCATGGGCGCTTGGGCTGCTGTCCGCGGCTCGATGCTCGATGCTCCACCCATCCTCCTCGCATCAGGCGTACTGCTCTGGACCTTCGGCTTCGATCTCATCTACTCCACCCTCGATACCCAACATGACCAGCGCCTCGGTCTCTTCAGTTATCCATCGCGCCGCGGCATCCCAAGCGCCCTGCGGCTCGCAAAATCCCTGCACGCCATCGCCGCTCTCACCTTCATCGCGTTCGGTATCACCGCAAAACTTGGCGCTCCCTACCACGTCGCCTCCACGCTGAGCGCCGTCGCGCTGCTCTTCGAACACCGTCTTGCAGCCAAAGCCGACCCAGGAGCCATCAATCAGGCCTTCTTCACCGTGAACGCCATCGTCAGCGTTGTCCTCCTTCTCGGCGTGATCCTCAGCTTCGCTCTCGCACCCGCACCAGTTACCCCATGAAAAAAGGGGCCGTCCCCTTCTCAGAGAACAGCCCCCTTCTGCAACGAATCAGCCTCGCCGACTCGATCAAACGTTCGTCACGGCAACTTCAACACGCTGACGTTCCGGAACTTCACCGCATCACCGTGCCCGGCGAAACCGAAGAAACCAGAGGTGCGACTGATGCCAGCATGCGGCTTCCCGCCCATGAACTCCGTCACCGTGGACACATCCGCGTTCACGATCACATTCCCGTTCAACTCCACACGGATCTTGGATCCATCCACCGTCACCTCTTGGAAATTCCATTCGCCAACCGGACGTTGATACCCGCGATGCGCAGCAACCACGCCGTAAACCGATCCGTGATACTGACGCGGATCCAGCTTGGCGTACTTCGGCGCGGAATCATCCAACACCTGAAGCTCGCACAACCCCACATACGCCGTATCGCCCTGGCCCGGGTACCGGATCGCCAGCCCGTTGTTCCCCCCAGGCGGCACCTGGAACTCCACACGCGCCTTGAAGTTCGCGAACTCGTCATCCCCGTAAATGGTCCCTCCCTTACCGGCTTTACATCCGATCGCACCGTCCACGACCTCGTAGTTGTCCACTGGCCCCTTCCAACCCGAGAAGTCTTTCCCGTTGAACAGCGACTTCCACTCCGACCCACCTCCCTTCGAAGCCAAAATGCGGTTCGCCTCTTCCCCCGCGATCTCGCGGATGAAGACATTCCGCCACCGGATCTCACCGCCGTGCGTCTGCAACTGGATCGGGCCCTTCGCCGGAACCGGACGCGGATTCCCCTTGATCGCTGCATCCTTGGACCCACGGTCGTAGTAGTTCTCCAAGATCTGATGATCCACCACCATCTGGTCGTTCAACCAAACACTCACCCGAGAACCCACCATCACGATCCGGAACTTGTTCCACTCGCCAAAAGCCTTGTCCGCCTTCACGAGAGGATCGCGCCCAGGCGCTCCCTCAGGACCATTGTTCCATAGCCCTCCGCTCCCCTTGGGCTTACCCAAACTCTTCCCCTTCGGATCGTCCTCGGTCGAATCCCAGATCTGCACCTGCGGGACGCCCCGCAGATAGATCCCCGAATCCGCTTTCGGAACCGTCTTGTACTCAACCAATAACTCAAAATCGCCGTAATCCTTCTCCGTGGTCGCATACGCACCAAACCCGTCATTCACCAACTCCTCATTCTCCACCGTCCAATGCGGCTTACCCGAGCCTTTCCCCAACTCCAACATCGACTCCGTCCACTTCCGGATCTGTTCCGCCCGATCCGAATCACTCATCTCGAGAAGTTTTCGGTGATCCGACGTGGTGCCGCCTCGCCATCCCGCAAGGTCCTTCCCGTTGAACAAGGCCACAAAACCCTCCGGAACGGACAACGCATTCGCTGCGCTGCTTCCCACAAGCATCAATGCCGCTGAGGCAAAAATCGTTTTCAGTTTCATAAATGATTGAAGGCTCCGGCGAGACCACCGGAGCCAGTTTTTTGTTACAGATCAGGCGAACCGCGTCTTGCCCGGCACAGCCATCGGTGCCACCGGCAACGTCATGTTCCAATCCAACTTCTCGGGGAACAGACTCTCCTTGGCCTTCAACAGATCCTCCCACGTGATCAATCCGCCACTGTATGCTGCAGCGCGAGCCATCAGACCCGCCAGAGTGCTCTGACACATCCAATCGCCATCGTTCCGCGGCTTGCCGTCGCGGATCGATGCGTACAACTCCTTGTGCTCCTGATCGTACATGTTCGGGTACGTTCCGCTGTGCTTCCACGCCTTGTCACCCGTGACCTGCACCCCGCCCTTCGTCGTCGCAATGCCCTTCTCGCCCGTCACATAATCATGGTTCTCGCTGTAACACCCAGAGATCTGCCGGTGCACAACCGATCCACGAACCCCGCTCGCCCACTCGTAGCACGCATGCACGTGATCAAAGATGTTCCCACCTGGATTCGAGTTCACCCGACCACCCACCGCCGTACAACGCACCGGTGCCTCGTCCTTCATCGCCCACATCATCTTGTCCACGCTGTGACACGCCTGCTCCAAGAACCCGTCCCCAGACAACCAGACAAAATTCATCCAGTTACGCAACTGCCACTCCACATCGTTCATGCTCGTCGGACGTGAATCCAACGGAGGCATCGGCTTCACAGGACCCGTCAAATACGTGTGATACAACGAACGGACCGGGCCGATATCCCCCTGATGCACCCGTTTGAACATCTCTCGCCGAGCCTCATCATAACGCCAGCAGAACCCCGCCACGACAGCCAAACCCTTCTGCTTCGCCTTCCGCGCGTTCTCCATGATCGAAAGCGCGCCCGTCACATCCGTGCCCATCGGCTTCTCACAGAAAATGTGCTTACCCGCCTCAACCGCAGCACCAAAGTGCAACGGACGGAACCCCGGAGGCGCGGCCAACAAGACCACGTCCACATCCGATTTCATCATCTCCTTGTACGCATCCAAACCCGTGAACTGACGCTCTTTCGGGACATTCACACGATCCGGAGTCGAAGCATACGCCGCAGAGAAATTCTTCAGACTGGCTTCCAGTTTCTCAGGGAAAACATCCGCCATCGCCCACAACACCACGCCAGGATCCCCAGCCAACGCGTTACGCGCTGCACCTGATCCGCGGCCGCCACAACCGATCAAACCGATCTTGATCCGCTCACCTGCCTTGATTGTCGCGGCGTGAAGGATTGAAGGAGCGGCCAAGGCCACCGAGGCGAGAGTGCCCGCCTGAAGGAAATCTCGGCGGTTCACTGAACTGTGATTTTCTATGTTCATAGGGAGTCGTATTTTCTGTTCTTCAAAAGCCGAAGCACATCCCCAATCAGGGATCGGACGGCCTCCGGTCTTCATCTGAAGACTCCGAAAACCTCCTCCTTTAGGGCGGACCTGAGCGTCCCCTCAGTGACGCTGGAATCGGGCCATCCACGGCCCCGTCGCGCTCTCCTCCAAAATCCGGCAACGAAACAGCACAGTCAGGCAACCGGCACCGCCTCCAACCTCTCATCACGCCGATCCGGAACGCCCCCAGGATGCGATACCTTCAACCGGATTGTCCCATCCTCCTCCTCCACCAGCGCCGAGAAACTCTCCACCCAATCCCCCGAGTTGTAATATTCAAGGTCCCCAATCCGACGCACACTCGGCGTGTGGATGTGTCCGCAGATCACCCCATCCACCGGCCCATCAATTCGAGAGAACCGGGTCACCGCATCTTCAAATGCACCGATGTAGTTGACTGCATTCTTCACAGACCGCTTGGCCGCAGCACTCAACGACCAGTACTGCATCCCGAAGATTTTCCGCACCCAGTTCACAGGCCCGTTCAACCGCAACAACAACGCGTACCCAAGATCCCCCACATGCGCCAACCACTTGCTCCCCTGTACCACCGCATCCAACTCATGCCCGTGGAACACCAACAACCGGCGCCCGTCGACCGTCTCATGCAAACACCGGTTCATCACCGTCACCGCTCCGTACTCCCCCAAGAAACCCGACATGAACTCATCATGATTCCCAGGGATGTACACCAACCGGGTCCCTTTTCTACCAGCCCGCAACAGCTTCTGGATCACATCATTGTGCGACTGCGGCCAGTAAACACCACGCTTCATGGACCATCCATCAACGATGTCCCCCACCAAATACAACGTCTCGAACTCGTTCTCCCTCAGGAACTCCAGTAACGCGGTCGCCTTGCTCCCCCGAGTCCCAAGATGAACGTCCGAAATCCAACCCGCACGGTAACGCTTCATACCCAACGTCATACCCTACACTCCGATACGTCGATACCACTTTCCCTCTGCGACACCAATTTATCGCTCCACTGAAACATCACTGTCACAAACCGAGCCACTCAACCGGCTGATCTCCCAATCTTCACCCGCTCGCCACGTTCGTGACACACAGCGCGCGGACCGTCCCGGTGTGGCAACACACACGCTCATCCTGACGGCCTCCTACGGGGAGGGACACAACAGCGCCGCCAAAGGACTTCACTCGGCCATCACGAGCCACGAGGACATGAGCGCCTCGATCCTCGACCCGTTCACCGAAGCCTTAGGAAAGCGATACCAGTCCTCCCGCGCAGATTACCTTCGGATCGTCAACGACTTCCCTAAACTCTGGTCGGGCATCTACCGTCTGGTCGACGCACTGCCCGTCGGCTTTGCCGCTCCCATCCTGCTTTCCAAACTGACAAAAGAGATCGCACGTGCGATCCGCAGCCAGCGCCTGGACTGCATCCTCTCGGTCTACCCGCTCTATACCTATCTCCTACCCGAAGCGCTGCATCTCGCAGGATCACCGAACATCCCGCTGTTCACCGTCATCACCGACTCCATCACCATCAACTCGATCTGGCATCGAAAACGGTGTGACGGATTCATCGTTCCAAACCCCCAGAGCGCAGAGGTTTTGCGCGCAGCAGGAATCCCAGAACACCTCATCCTCGACGAAGGGTTCCCCGTCTCACCACGGTTCCACACCGAGACAGTCGACCGCCCAAGCCCCTCATCCTCAAACCCTCTCAAAGTCCTTTTCATGATCAACGGCAATCGTGATCGCTCACGATCGATCGCGACCCGACTCCTGAACGATCCTGACATCTCGCCCACCATCACCGTCGGCCACGATAACGCACTCGGCGAAGAACTGGCCTCTGCCATCCCGCAAAACCGACGGGACGCCCACATCCTCGGCTGGGTGCCCGATATCCCAAAACTCGTCCGAGAGAATCACGTCCTCATCGGAAAAGCAGGAGGTGCGACCGTCCAAGAATCTCTCGCAGCAGTCACCCCGATGATCATCACGCAAATCTTCCCAGGTCAGGAGGAAGGCAACGCTCGGCTGCTTCTCGAAAATGGCTGCGGGATTTTTGCGTCCTCCGCCGACGAGATTTCAAGCAGCCTGAAATCCCTCCGATCCAATGATTTCAAACGCTGGACCGAACTGCATGCCGCCTGTCGAAAACTCAGCCGCCCCGAAGCCGCTCTGCGCATCATCGAGCGCATCCGTCGGGCGACCAAACCACATGTCACGCTCACGGAATCGGCACTCACACCTGCCGCTTGAAAATCCCTGAAGCCATTGACCTGCAAAAGCATCGAGCGAGAGGTTGCCCGTCCCATAACGCCTCATCTCGGAACTCGAGATGGGCAACACGCGCCTGCGAAAACAAAACCCTCACGTGCTCGGGACTCCAGCACCACGATCGCTGCTCGCTTCGCGGGTCGACATCGGAAAACGGATGACGATTTGCGTCCCAACCCCCAACTCGCTCTCCGCATGGACCTGCCCGCCATTCGCTGACACCAAATGCTTCACGATCGAAAGCCCAAGACCCGTGCTTCGATGCCCATTCACCGCGGTCCGCGACCGATCCGCCTTGTAGAACCGCTCGAAAACGCGAGGAAGATCCGCTGGGGCGATCCCCCCTCCGTTATCGATCACCCGCATCTCCACCTCGTTCCCCACGGAGCGCGCGGTCAAACGGACGGCTCCACCCTGCGAAGGGATGTAGCGTGAAGCGTTGTCAATCAAGTTGTTGTATATCTGCAGCAGACGATGCACATCCGCAGAGATCACGCAATCAACCGTCGCCTCCACCGCCAAAACGAACCGCTGCTCCCGAGCCCGCAGCTCCCAATCTTGAGCCACCTCATTCAAGAACCGCTGAACATTGATCCGCTCCGGATTCTGTTTCTCCGTGCCCGATTCCAATCGGGCGATCATCAGGAGATCCTGCACCAAGGCATTCAATCGACGTGAAGTACGGTCCAGAACATCCAACGCTTTGTCCCGCTCCTCAGGCGGCAATCCCTCCCCGTCTCGCAACAACTCGACATACCCCTGGAAAATCGCGAGCGGCGTTCGCAACTCGTGCGAGACGTTGGACACAAAATCGCGGCGCATCGCCTCAAGCGCCTGCAGCCGAGTCACATCACGCAAAACCGCAAGCGCCGCCGGCGCACCGTTCTGGTCCACCGTTCGCATCACGCCGACATGCAGCGACCGGTCCACCTCACCGAATGACCAGTTGATGACCTCCGAACGACTTTCTCCATCATCCAACGCCGCCGCAATCAACCCATGGAACTCCGGCGAACGGAACACCTCATGCACCGAATGTCCCGCAATATCGCCGCGACCGCCCACCAAACGCAAAAACGCAGGGTTCGAGATCAATACCATCATCCGCTCGTCCACCACCAACAACCCCTCCTCCATGCTCGCCAACACGTTGCGGATGTTGAACTCATCTCGCTCGATCCGCTGACGCATCTCCTTGGCCCGCAACACCAGGGTCTCCACCCTCCGCGGAGAGATCCACTCCGCGTCATCCTCAGAAAGTAATCCCAACACCTCCGCCACATCCCGCTCCTCCGCAATCGCCGATAACACGCGCCCAACCACCGCAGCCCTCCGCCTTTGACGAAGGTAAATGAGCACCAACCCAACCGACGCAACCCCGAAAGAGACCCCCAGTAGAATGTTCCAAACGGGCATGACGAACAGCGAGGTTACGACGCATCACCCGTCATTCGATAGCCAAAACCTCTCACGGTCTCCACCAACTCCGCCGCAACACCTAACTTGTCCCGCAGTCGCCGGATGTGGGTGTCCACGGTTCGAGTATCAATCAGGCTCTCGTACCCCCACACATCATTCAAAAGCACGTCACGGCTCTGCAAACGCCCACGACGTTCCATCAAAACCGTCAGCAACTTGAACTCGGTCGCCGTGAAATCCACCAACTCCCCATCAATGCGCACCTCGTGCCGCACCTGATCCACTTGGATCGGCCCCAAAGCCAAAAGCTCCGAGCCGCTCGGTACCTCCGAGAACCGACGCAAGATCGCTTGGATCCGAAGCACCAGCTCCCGCGGGCTGAATGGCTTGGTCACATAGTCATCCGCCCCAAGCTCCAAACCCACAATCCGGTCCACCTCTTCCGCCTTGGCCGTCAGCATCACCACCGGAATGCGCATCGTCCGCGAATCCTGCTTCAACAGTCGACACGCCTCCAAGCCCGTCATCCCTGGCATCATGATGTCCATCACGATCAGTGCCGGCCCATGCTCCCGAGCCAATCGCACCGCCGTCGCTCCATCCTCCGCCTTCAAGACCTCAAACCCCGCTCGTTGAAGGGCAAGGTTGATCAGTTGGAGAACATCTGCTTCATCCTCCGCCACAAGGATCCGCTTCTTCGTCGTATTCAGGTTCGACATGTTTGAAAGGACTCCAAGCATCCTCGATGCGCTTCGGGCCCTACCGCAAGATTACCCCTGTGACATTCCCGTGGCAAAACCACCCCTCCCCAGACGCCAAATCGTTTCAAAAGCTCGCCCACTCTCAACAAACTCGTCCCCTCATAAAACCAGAGGGCCCAACCACAACTTCGTGGCGGGCCCTCGCTGAATTCAAATCCGCTGTCAGAACGAAACACCCGATCAGGGTTTCAACTCCTGACCGCTTTTCACATCGATGATCGTGAACTTCTCGTGGTGATACCCAGGCTCCGATCGGAACGTCAACCGACCCTCATACCGACGCTCAATCTCGACCAGCAACTCCTCATCTTCCGTTCTCAAGCGCTGGAGCAGATGCGGATTGACGATGATTTTCAACTCGTGTGACTCAGGCCACTTGCGCAAGACCCCGTGCAGCGCCCGCTGCAACTCCACACTCATGGTCATGCTGCTCTTCACCCTCCCCATCCCATGGCAGTAGGGACAGTCCTCGTAAACCGATCCCGCGATCGATTCCTGAGCACGCTGACGCGTCATCTCCATCAAACCGAGCGGCGAAATCGGTAACACATGCGTCTTGGCCTTGTCCCTCCGCAAACGATCCTTCAACCGCTGATAAACCGACTGTTGATCGCGACGCGATTTCATGTCGATGAAGTCGCCGATGATCAACCCACCGATGTTTCGCAACCGCATCTGACGCGCCATCTCGTCGGCCGCCTCCAAGTTCGTCTGCAAAATCGTCTTCTCGATATCCTTCGCCCCTTTGTTCCGCCCAGTGTTCACGTCGATTGCCACCAACGCCTCGGTCTCATCAATCACGATGTACCCGCCGCACGGCAACCACACCTGCCGGTGGAACGCCGAATCGATCTGCTTCTGCACCCCAAAATGTTCGAAGACCGGTTCCGTACCCAAATACTGGCTGATCCGACTCCGCGAACGCTTCGAGATTTGACCGACCAAATCCTGCATACGCTTCACCGACGCCTCGTCATCGCAGACCACCTCGTCGATCTCATCCGTCAAGAAATCACGAACCGTCCGCTCAATCAGATCAGGCTCTTGGAACACGCAAGCCGGAGCCCGTGAAGTCTTCAGGTTCTCCTCAATCTTTCGCCATTGCTCCAGCAAGATACCTAGATCTCGCACGAAATACCGCGCACGCTGCCCTTCCCCAACCGTTCGGATGATCACTCCCATCCCGTCGGGCAACTTCAACTCCTTCAGGATTTTCCGCAACCGCTCGCGCTCCTTCGGACTCTCGATCTTCCTCGAGATACCGCTCTGATCACTGAAAGGCATCAAAACCAAGTAGCGCCCAGGCAACGAGATATTCGTCGTGATACGCGGCCCCTTCGTCGAGATCGGCCCCTTCGTCACCTGAACAAGGATCTCGCTCCCAACCGGATAAATGTTGGGGATGTCCTTCGGGGTGATCCGCTTCGATTCCTGCCGTCCACGAGATTCAGGTCGCTCAACCTGCTCGATCCCACTGTCCAATGCCGCCGGCATCGCATCCCAATAATGAAGGAAAGCGTTCTTCTCGAAGCCGATATCAACGAACATCGCCTTGAGGCCGTCCTCGATATTCTTGACGCGCCCCTTGAAGATCGAGCCCACAATGTTCCGGTCGGTCCTTCGCTCGATCGAATACTCCTCCAGCACCCCGTTTTCAAACAAGGCCACGCGGCATTCGAGTTTCTCTGAGTTGATAATAAGCTTGTTACCGGTCCGCTTGCGGGCGAGACCGAGCAACTGTCTGACTCGTTCGGTCATGGATATAAATGTTGAGTAAAGTTTGGAAAAAAACACTGGCCTTACGGGTTGGCCCGCTGGGGGGACGGTGTGGTTGAAGGGGGAACTGACGATCTTCTAGTCTTAGGGCCGAATAGCCGATCAAAGAAGCTTCTTTTCTCAGCTTCTTTCGAAGGCACCTCCGGAACCGTAGCGCGCCCTCCCGTCTCGGCGTCCGGCTTGATGCTGGGAGCTGGGGACTGCGACGGCGTTTTCACCGGAGTCGCCCCTCCGCCTTGGACCTCCTCGCCATCTTGACGAACTGCCGCATTGAACTTCGTTCCATCCTTATAATTCACCGAATCGATCTGTGCGAAACTCCCCGCCGCAGCTTCCAGTCGGGTCACCCCTGGATCCCATCCCTGCTCAATCTGGAACGCCTGATCCAGAATCCGTTGTGCGACCGGCGCCGCCACATCCCCCCCAGATTTCGCGCCTTGGACCATCACACACACCGCATACCGCGGCGCATCGAACGGCGCGAACGCGATGAACCACGTGTGATTGTCCTTTTCCTTCTTCCCCTTCACTTCACGCCAAAACTGAGCCGTTCCCGTCTTGCCCGCTACCACATGCCCCTTCACCGCCGCACGCTTCCCCGTGCCTCCCCCCTCATTCACCACTTTCCACATCCCACTCCTCACCAACTGCACATCCCCCGCCTCCACCCCCATCTCCGGAAGACGCGCCCGAACCACCGGATCCCTCGGAGCAACCAACTTCCCCGTCTCAGGATTCACCACGTCCTGACCCAACTGGTCTCGGACCGCGCCCACCAACTTCGGAAAATACGATGTCCCTCCATTCGCGATCGTCGCGGTGACCATCGTCATCTGAAGCGGCGAAGCCTCCACCGACCCCTGCCCGATCGAGACATTCGCCGTATACCCATTTGACCAACGCTCGCGCGGATTCACCGATCGCAACCAGTCCGGACCCGGCAGAATGCCCGCATCCTCACTCGTCAACGGCAACCCCGAATGCTTCCCCAAACCAAGAGCCTCCCCGACCGCAACGATGTTCTCAATGCCAGCCGCGTTGCCCCATTGATAGAAAAACGCGTTACACGACACCTTCAAGGCATCCGGCAAACTCAGCATCCCATGCGGAGACAGATGCTTATCCGTCACCCAACACTTCATGTACTTCGCTCCGTAACTCACGCCACCCGCGCAAGCGAACGTGCTTTTCACCCCTAAACCCTTGTGGAAACCCGCGAGCGCAGAAACCGTTTTGTACGTCGACCCAGGCGCATACCCCAAAATGGCACGATTCATCAAAGGGTGCGTCTCATCCTTGTTCAACGCATCCCAACCCGACTGCGTGATGCTCGGGATGAACGTGTTCGGGTCGTAGGATGGAATACTCGTCATCGCAAGGATCTCGCCGCTGTTCGGATCCACCAAAACCGACGCACCACGACCGATCCCCGCATCGCGGAACGCTTTCTCCATCACGTACTGCAACCGCACATCCACGGTCAGATACACATTATGCCCCTGCTGCGGCGCAACACGACGCACCTCCCCCTCGATCACCCCCTTCACGTTCCGCTGCAAAACACGCACCCCCGGCGTCCCCTTCATCCAACGGTTCATCTTGTATTCCAACTGGTTCTTCCCCTCCACATCCGGCTGGTAAAACGTGTAATCGTGGATGTCCGAAAGTTTCTCCAAGTTCAGCGCAGGCCCCACATAACCCAGAAAATGGGAGCCTAACGCGCCAAAAACATACTGACGCACAGGCTTTAACGCCACATCCACCCCCGGCAAACCCACGTTGTGCTCCGCAAATCGGGCCACCGCCCCAAAATCCAGCTCCTCCGAATACGCGAATGGCACCTCCGTGTTGTTCCGATAATGCCGACGCAACCGCTCCTCGTTATACGGCCTCGCAAGGCTCAGATCCGTCAACCTCGGGAGAATCGTCGAGTTGACAATCGACACGATGTCCTCCTCCCGCTTCACCGTGAGCATCTGACGCACCGGCTGGGTATACCGCATCATCGGAGGGGTCCCGTACTCCTTCCGGTACCCACGCACCATGTCCGGCAAATAGAAGTCCAACTCGTAACTCGCCCGGTTCCCTACCAGCGTCACCCCGTTCCGATCCCGGATCTCCCCGCGGACCGCCGGAAGCCGGACCGTCACCTCTGAACGCGCCGCAATCTTCCGCGTCCAATGCTCCCCTCGCGCGATCTGCTCCCACCACAACTTCCCCACCAACGTCACCAAACCGGCAACCATCACCGCCGAAAGGAAGTAAACCCGCACCTCCGCACTCGGACCCGAAAACCGTCTGTTCTCGCGTCGCATGACTACGGCTCCCTTTCAAATTCTCGGAGGTTCGAATGCCCCATCAACCGCCCCAAATACCGCAACGCCATCGAAAGGAACGGCGCAAAAACCAAGGCCAGCATCCCCGGCCCCAAAACCCGCGCCCAGACCACTCCTCCAAACTCGAAATGGATCGGCTCTCGTCGCACCGACAACAGAACGAACTCCATCAGGATCGCCGCCGAAGTCCCTATCCCCGATGCCAGACAGTGCACCTCCCATCGCCCACGGGAAAACAACGGCTGGAACCCATTCAAGACCATGCAAATAAATCCCATCACCCCAACTGTCCAACCCACCCCGATCTCAAAACCCGCACCGTTCCAGTGCGCATGCAACAGGTCCCACAACCCGCCCCCAAGAGCCACCAACGCCAACGCCCGCGGTAGACTGAACATCAACGCCACATGGAACAACACCGCCGGCAACAGGTGGATACGACCTCCTGATGGCAGCATCGGAAGAAAGTACTGCACCACAATCACTAAAGGAATCAGGACGATGTGAAACGCGTAGAACATCACCGCCGCTCCCCAATCACGACAAACACATCCTGCAACGTCATCAGATCCACCGACGAGACCAACGACGCAAATCCGTCCAACTCGCGGACCCGGTACTCATCAACCGTCCCCAACAGGATCCCCGCAGGAAATACCCCACCCAAACCCGACGTATGCACCTTCATGCCCGATTTCAATCCCGCCTGCTTCGTCAAAAACTGTAACCCGATCACCGGCACGCCACCCCCCGACGTTCGCGCACCACACACAATCCCCTGCTCCCGAGTCCCCTCCACCGCAGCAGACACCTTGCAACTCTCATCCGATATCAACAGAACCACGCAATCGCGCTCCGAAACGATCGACGTCTTCCCAACCAACCCAGCCTCCGTCACCACCGGCATGTCGATCTGAACCCCGTCCCGACTCCCCCGATCGATCATCACCGTGTTGTACCACGTCGAAGAATCCCGCCCGATCACTCGGCTCGACACCAACTTGAACTTCGCCCGATCCCGGTATGCCAATGCCTTGCGCAAGTTCGTGTTCTCGGACTCCAAGCCGCGCAACGTCAGATTGGTCGCCTGCAACTCCTGATTCGTGATCCGCAACTGCTTGTTCTCCGACTCCAGTTGCTCAAGCGTCTTGATCCCCTCGCGTAACGCCGAAAACCGACGCTCGATCGCCGAGCCCGTCCGCAAAAATGGCGACATGAAACGCAACGCCATCGCTTGCAAATATCGGATGCCGCCCGGAGTCGATGCCCACACCGAAAAGAACGCCAACGCACACAGAAACCCCACCACCGTGATCACATTGCTCCTGCCAGCGCGCATGGTTCAGTGATCGTTCCGATTCATTTCCTCCCAAACATCGCGCCCATCCCCACCCCCACGTCAATGCCGCGACTCGCTCGCCGTCGCCACCTGCCTCAGGAACTTCAACTCCTGTAACGCACGCCCCGTCCCCTCAGCCACCGCACTCAACGGATCCTCCGCCACATGGACCGGCAAACCCGTCTCATCCATCAGCAACCGATCCAAACCTCGCAACAACGCGCCCCCCCCCGCTAACACCAAACCGCGATCCACCAAGTCCGCGGCCAACTCCGGAGGACACCGCTCCAACGTCACCCGCACCGAATCCACAATCGTCGAGATCGGCTCCAGCAACGCCGCACGCACCTCCTGCGAGGTGATTGTCAGCGTCTTCGGCAATCCCGCCGCCAGATCACGTCCCTTCACCTCCATCGTCGCCTCCCGCTCCAGCGGGTACGCAGACCCGATCTTGATCTTGATGTCCTCCGCCGTCCGCTCCCCGATCATCAAGTTGTAAGCCCGCTTCATGTACTGGACCAAGGCCTCATCCAACTCATCGCCAGCCACCCGCACCGAACGCGCAAAAACGATCCCCGACAACGAGATCAACGCCACCTCCGTCGTTCCACCGCCAATGTCGATGATCATGTTCCCCGCCGCATCCTGAACCGGTAAACCACACCCGATCGCCGCTGCCATCGGCTCCTCAATCAAATGCACCTCACGCGCGCCCGCCCTCAACGCGGAATCCTTCACCGCGCGCTTCTCCACCTCCGTGATCCCCGACGGAATCGCAACCACCACTCGCGGCCGTGGCCGAAAAACCGTCCGCTTCCCATGCACCTTCTGGATGAAATGCCGCAGCATCGCCTCCGTGATCTCAAAATCCGCGATCACCCCATCCTTCAACGGACGGATCGCCACAATGCTCCCCGGCGTACGCCCCAACATCCGCTTCGCCTCGTCTCCCACCGCCAACGGTCGATTCGTTCCAGCCTGCACCGCCACCACCGACGGTTCGCGCAAAACAATCCCATGGTCCTTGACGTACACCAACGTGTTCGCCGTCCCCA
>CAZAZT010000013.1:0-43172 GCA_964489645.1 uncultured Chthoniobacteraceae bacterium
ACGATTGACGGGACCTATCTCTACAGCACGCTTTCTGGTGCCTCACCCACGGGGTTGCCGCTGTCGCTTTCGTGGGATGGACGCATCGATACGATGCACCTCAAGGACGAACGGAATGCATTCTCTTTGGGCGTGAATCGCACGCTGGGGGATCACGTGGTCCGCATCGGTTTCGCACACAGCCAAGAATCCGACTATCTTTCGTACGCTTACTCGATCCAGGACACGATCTCGTTCAATCAGAAGAATACTGAAATTGTTACAGGGTATAGTTTTACAGATGACACGGTCGGAGCGAACGGTTCCGACCTGAATGCATCCAAGCGTGCGCACGCGGTTCTGTTCGGGGTCAGTCAGATCCTCAGCCCCGATGATCTCTTGAGCGTCACCCTGACGTGCACGTGGCGCGATGGCTACCTCAGCGATCCGTACAAGCGGGTGTGGTTGGATGATGTGGGTGAGGTTCGATGGGACAATCGACCGTCCCGCCGATCCGAGCAGATGGTCCAGACGCGATGGACGCATAACGTGGCGAGTGTCGGGGGGAGCGTTGAGACGACGTATCGGTATGGGGTCAGCGATTGGGGCAACGATTCGCACATGGCGCGGGTGACGTTTCACAAGAAGTTGCTGGATGCTCGGGTGATTGTGAGTCCGAGTATCCGGTACTATCGGCAGAGCGCGGCATCGTTCTATGACACGGAGTTCAGCGTCACGCCGCGCTTCTACTCCTCGGATTACCGTCTTGCCGCGGAGGAGACGGTGAGCGCGGGGCTACAGGTGAGGTGGTACGCCATCCGCGATCGCTTGGCATTCGATGCGGGCTTTGAGCGGTATGTCACGCGTGGGCTGGACGGCAAGACGCCGCAGGCGATGTTCCCATCGGCAAACACCGTATCGTTTGGAGTTCACCTGGATTTTTGAACGAGATGAAGCAGGCCCCCAACACCGAGATGCGTTCCCTGTCTGCGGCGGTTGTGCAACGGGTCGGGGACCGCTTTTTTCAGGTGTGGTTCCGCGCGTTGGGTAGTCCGTGCCAGTTATTCTTCGAGGGCGAGGGATTGCCTGAGGCGGAGGCGTTTGTGCGGGTGGCTGCAGGGTGGCTCGGTCGATTCGAGCAGCATTGTTCTCGGTACTTGTCGGACAGCAGATTGACCGCATTGAATGCGAACGCGGGGCGTTGGCAGGAGACGGACCCCTTGATCGAGGTGATGCTGGATCTCTGTGGGCATTCGCATTTCCAGACGGATGGTGCATTCGACGCGACCTCCCTTCCGTTGAGCGAGTTGTGGGACTGGAAGCGCACGCGCAGTGCACTGCCGACGGAGGACGAAATACGGGCTGCTTTGGCGCATGTGGGTTGGCGCCGGGTGATGCGAGAGAAGGGACGTCTCTTCCTTCCTGCGGGCATGCGCTTGGATTTTGGCGGGGTCGGTAAGGAGTTTGCGGTGGATGCACTGCGTCAGTTGGGTGTGAATCATGGGTTACGCCGGTTGTTGGTGGATCTGGGGGGCGACGTTGCGGTGCACGGGGATTCGCCGGAGGGAGGCGGTTGGTATGTGGGGTTGGAGCATCCCGAGCGGCCGGGCACGGCGTATCTTGGGATCCGTGTTCCGTCGGGCATGGCTGTGGCGACCTCGGGAGATTATCGGCGTTATTTTGAGTTCAAGGGCGACCGTTACGGACATCTGTTGGATTGTCGAACGGGCTGTCCGATTGCTCATGGCACGAGGTCCGTCTCCGTTGTTGCGCGGAGGTGTGTGGAGGCTGGGATCCAATCGACGGCGGCGATGATCCGTGGGGGAAATGAGGGGTTGGAGGGCATGGAGAGGGTGAGTGATGTGCAGGGGTGTCTCTGGCATGCGGGTGAAGTCCTCAGGACCCGTGGTTTTGGCCGATATGTGGAGGGGGTTATGGCTCCGGAAGCAGAAGTGGTTCACTGAACAAATGATATGAAACGACGAGAACTGATTCAGAAGATGATGCCGCTGGCGGGGATGTTCGCATTTCCGCTGATCTCGCAGGCGGCGGGTTGGAAGGAAGGTCAGGAGTTGCCGGGGTTGGATGGGGCGGGATTGGAGGGAACGTTGCCGTCTTTGAAGGGGAGGGTTGTTTATCTGGATTTCTGGGCGTCGTGGTGCGCTCCGTGTAAGGCGTCGTTTCCCGTTCTCCAGCGGTGGCACGAAACGCTTTCTGGGTCGGGGCTGACGGTTCTGGCGGTAAGCGTCGATGAGGCTCGCGAGGAGATGGAACGATTTGTCCGCAAAACGAGGGTGTCGTTTTCGATCGTTCGCGATGCGAAGCAAAAGTTGGTGGCGGCGGCGGATGTGAAGACGATGCCAACGGCGTTCCTGATCGACCGAAAAGGGCGCGTGCGATTGGTGCACAACGGCTTCTCGGCAGGGGACGAGATGGGGTTAGAGAAGAGGATCAAGCAACTGATCGCTGAGCGATGAAACGTCTGATGAACGGTGTGTTGAGGATTTGTCTGACGCTTCTATTGGCGAGCGGCATGGGGGCGTGCGTCAACGTGAAGCCTTGGCAGCGGCAGCGATTGGCGGATTACACGATGCAACCCGGGCGGGACCCTTTGTCTGAGTCGATGCTGGATCATGTGTGGTTCACGCGGGAGGCGTTTGCTGGTGGTGGTGGGATTGGCGGCGGCGGTTGCGGTTGTAATTGAGCCGTTCGACGAGGGGACAAGCTGTGCAAGGGTACGTGGATGCGGATAGTCGAGTCGCGTTCTGCGGGGGGCGGATTCTCGAGCGAACGGTTGTCTCTATGGGCGTTACGCGTTCGCGCAACCCTGGAAGCATGGAATCGCGGGCTTGAAGCGGGATCGATTTGAATGATGAACGGCTGATCCCTTTGCTCCCGTTCTTCCGCGGCGATGGCACGCGGCTTCCTTGATGAGGGGGGGTGAAGATGAGTGAGACACGAAAAATGGATGAGCTGGAGCGGCGTGAGTTCATTGCTCAAGTTGCGCGCTCGTTATTGGGAGTTGGGGTGATGAGCGGTGGAGCGCGGATGGGAGCGGCCCACGGGGCATCGGGACCTGCAGTTGGGGGAACGGCTCGCAGCGTGATCTACCTGTACATGGATGGTGGGATGAGCCACGTGGATACGTGGGATCCGAAGAAGGGGGAAGTGGCAGGGCCGACCAAGATGATTCCGACGACGGTGGACGGGCTCTTTTTGGGTGAGTATCTGCCGAAGGTTGCGAAGTGGATGCGGCACGGGGCAGTTGTGCGGTCTTTGACCTCGACTCAAGGCGCGCACGAACAGGGTAACTATTTTATGCACACGAGTTACCAGCTTCGCGGGACCATTGCCCATCCGTCGATGGGTGCGTGGCTGGGGCATTTTCGTGGAGCAGGAAATCCGGGGTTGCCTGCCTCGGTTTACATCGGAAATGCGAGTCGGCACCCTGGCGCAGGGTTTTTCCCGCCCGGACTTTCGCCGTTGTTCGTGAATAACCCAGAGGCTGGTCTGAAAGATATCGCGTTGCAGAAAGGCGTGAGTGAGGCGCTTCAGGGCAAGCGGATGTCGATTGCGGCGGAGTTGGATGCGGGTTTTGTGGATTTGTACGGATCACAGCGAGGGGTGGCGGCGCACAGTGACGCGTATGATGGGGCCTATCGCATGATGCGGAGTGCGGACATCGCTGCGTTCGATCTGACGCGAGAGGATGTGCGGTTGAGGGAGGATTATGGGAAGGAGGCGTTCGGGCAGGGATGTCTGCTTGCGCGGCGATTGGTCCAGACGGGTGTACGTTTTGTTGAGGTTGGATTGCATGGTTGGGACACGCATTCGGGGAACTTCACGGCGGTGCCGGATCTTTGCGCGCAGGTTGACCGTGCCTTGTCAGCGCTGCTCGGGGATCTGGAGCGGTTGGGCATGCTGAGGGACACGCTGGTGGTGGTGGCCACGGAGTTCGGGCGGACGCCACGGATCAACGTGAATCTTGGGCGCGACCATTATCCGAAAGCCTTTTCCAGCGCGATGTTCGGAGGCGGCATCCGTGGGGGAACGGTTCACGGAGGTACGGATGCTCGCGGTGAGGAGATCGAGTCCGATGAGGTGAGCATCCCGGATTTCAATGCGACCATCGCGTACGGACTGGGATTGCCGCTGGAGGAGGTGGTCATGTCTCCGAGTCAGCGTCCCTTCCGGGTGGCGGATAAGGGGAAACCTTTGAAGAACCTCTTTGTATGAGCTGGTTGATGGGAATCTATCGGTTGGTCGGTATCCTCCTCTCGATCGGCGCTTTCTGTGGGACGTTGGAATCGGTGATGGCTGTGGATGGTGACCTGTTGCGAGAGGCGGAGGTGATCGACGGGATCTTGACGCGGCACTGGGAATCGAAGGGGGTGAAGGCCTTAGCGCCAGCGAGCGATGAGGTATTCTTGAGGCGAGCCTATCTTGATCTTGCGGGACGGATCCCGACGGTGGACGAGGCGGTGTCCTTCTTGGATAACTCGTCAGGGGATCGCCGGGAGCGATTGGTTGCAGGTCTTTTGGAGTCAGAGGGTTACACGGCGCGGTTCTACAATCTTTGGGCGGACGTGCTCCGGTACAAATCCTGGTTTGTGAACACGTCGAACACGATCCCTGCGGCGTACGGGAAGTTCATCCGAGACAGTCTTCGAAGCAACAAACCGTATGATGTCTTCGTTCGGGAGATGTTGTCTGCGAAGGGTTTCGCCTGGGAGACGGGTGCGATTGGTTATTATCAGCGGGATCCGGATATGCCGTTGGACAACATGGCGTTGACGTCACGGGTTTTCTTGGGGACGCGCATCGAGTGCGCGCAGTGTCACGACCATCCGTTCGACAAATGGAAACAGACGCAGTTCTACCATTTGGCGGCGTACACCTATGGGAGCAAGCAGGTGAACGAGGCCTTCGATGTGCCTCGAGCGTTGATCCGGGAGCGTCAGGACGAGATCGAGCGCCTCTTCAAGGCGGAGAAGGCTGCTGCATCGGATGGGGGTGTGGCGGCTGAAGCTCTGCGGCGGGGGCGGGTTGCTGCAGTGCATTATCCGAAGGTGATCTACGTTTTGAAGGGGTGTGTTGGTCAGTTGTTGAGTCCGGTGGGCATGAACCACCGGTTGAACGCGTTATTGAAGTTGCCTCACGACTTCAAGGAATCGGATGGGAAGCCGTTTGAGGTGATGCGGCCAGAGGTCCCGTTCGGCCCGGGTGCGGCGGTTGGCGAGGGAAAGGATGGGTTTGATGCGTTCGCGGAATGGGTGACCTCGAGGGATAACCCATTTTTCACGAGGGTCATCGTGAACCGTCTTTGGAAGGTGATGTTCGGGGTGGCGTTGGTTGAGCCGTTGGATGAGTTGCATGAGGACACGGTGGCGATGGTTCCCGAGTTGGAGACGCATCTTGTGGGGTTGATGAAGCGGATCGGGTACGACATGCGCCGCTTCTTGAGGATTATTGCGGCGACAAAAGCATATGGTGCTGAGGCAGTTCGGGAGGAGTTCAAGCGGGGTGGTGCCTCTCACTTCCAGGGGCCATCGGTGCGACGGATGACAGCGGAGCAGGTCTGGGATTCGCTGGTTGCGTTGGCGAATCCGGAACCCGACGAGCGGAATCTTGCGAGGGAAGAGGCGGAGGCGCGGAGGATCGGGGTTTCGCACATGACCTATGACGCGTTCACGTCGTTTGATGGGGCGAAGTTATTGGACATGGCGTATCGCAGACTGGAGGAGGAGCGTGCGTTGGAGGAGCGGGAGAAGATCGTGCTGGAGGATGTGGTGAAAGCGAAACGGGCTGGCGACAAGGAGGGGGAGTTGTTGAATCGGAGGAAGCATGGGGCGTTGGTGCGTGAGAGAGGTGAGGCGTTGGTGAACGGGTTCTTGAATCCGGTTTTAGCAGCTTTGGCTCAGCGACATGGAGGACCTCAGGCGATCCCTTTCATCGATGAGACATACAAGATGAATGCGAATCCGGGGGTGCTCGTGGTGGAGACCTTGAGGCGCACGCATGTTGAGGGGTACGGGCCTCGGCCGAGGACCGCAGAGGAGCGGGCTAGGGAGCTTGCTGCGTTGCGGGATCGATGGACGGTTGAGGGTGAACGGCACGGTGTGGAGCGAGAGCGGATGAGGGATTACTTGGCGTACCGTTCGCGGGCGCATGCGGAATGGCTTCGGGCTTCGGAGTTGGAGAGTCCGGCGCCGCGCGGGCATTTCTTGCGCACGATGGGACAGAGCGATCGTGAGTATGTGGAGAACGCGAATCTTGTGTCATCGATCCCTCAGGCATTGGTGATGATGAATGGTGGGATGGTCTCAACGGAGGGGCTTTTTTCACCGGTGTCCCCCCTGATGTTGGGATTGGCTCGAGCGCGAGGCTTCGGCGATATGTTGGACCGAGCTTATCTCGCCGTTTTGGGGCGCCGTGCGCGAAGCGATGAGCGTGCGCTTTGGGAGAAAGCTGCTGCAGAGGGGATGGGGCGTCCGGAGGATGTCGTGCAGACATTGCTCAATACCAAGCAGTTCCTCTTCGTCCGATGAGGTGATGGAAAAGGAAAAGGCCGGAGGGGGTGACCTCCGGCCTTTCTTCGTGGTGGGAGAGTGGCGGATGACCTCTAGACGGTCGCTTTGGCTGCCGCTTTCGCGTAATCGCGGTTGAGTTGGCCGATGACGCTTGCAGGGATTTCTGCGGGGCAAACGGCCTCGCATTCCAGGTAGTTGGAACAGTTGCCGAAACCTTCTGCGTCCATCTGTTTCACCATGGCGAGTGCGCGGCGTTCGCGTTCGGGTTGGCCTTGGGGTAGCGATGCGAGGTGGGTCACCTTGGCTCCAACAAACAGCATGGCACTGGCGTTGGGGCATGCGGCCACGCAACCTCCGCACCCGATGCATGCTGCGGCTTCCATGGCGCGGTCTGCCTCCACTTTTGGGACGGGTAGCGCGTTCCCATCGGGGGCAGCGCCCACGTGAGCGGAGATGAATCCGCCTGCTTGTTGGATTCGATCGAAGGAGGTGCGATCAACGCAAAGGTCGCGAAGGACGGGGAATGCGCGGGCCCGGAAAGGTTCGATGACGATGGTCTCTCCGTCGCGGAACTTGCGCATGTAGAGTTGGCAAGTGGTGGTCTCGCTGGGGCCATGCGGGACGCCGTTGATGGTGAGCGAGCACATGCCACAGATCCCTTCGCGGCAATCGTGATCGAAGGCGATCGGTTCTTCGCCGCGCGAGACAAGGTCTTCATTGACGATGTCGAGCATCTCAAGGAACGAACAGTCCTCGGGGATGTTTTTGGCTTCGTAAGATTCGACACGGCCTTGGGATTGACCGTTCTTCTGGCGCCAGACTTTGAGGTGAAGGTTCATTTGTAGCTCCTGGTGGCGAGTTGGACGTTTTCGTAGTTCAGAGATTCGGTGTTGCGGATGGGCCGTGAGTTGTCTCCGGCGTATTCCCAAGCGGCGACGTGAGCGAAGTGTTCATCGTCGCGTTGCGCCTCGCCGTCCGGTGTCTGGTATTCGGTCCGGAAATGGCCACCGCAGGATTCGTTGCGTTCGAGGGCGTCCAGACACATCAGTTCGCCGAACTCGAGGAAATCAGCGACGCGGCCAGCGCGTTCGAGGGACACGTTGAGGGATTCATTTTCTCCGAGGACTGCGGCGTT
Organism: uncultured Chthoniobacteraceae bacterium; assembly: GCA_964489645.1. Lineage (GTDB taxonomy): Bacteria > Verrucomicrobiota > Verrucomicrobiia > Chthoniobacterales > Chthoniobacteraceae > JBEEPE01. Next base: position 7,645 of record CAZAZT010000013.1, read on the forward strand.
CTCCCAGAACTCGCGGCGCAGTTCGGGGATCCGCTTGAGCGCGCGTTCGAGGCTTGTCTTGCTGCGGGCCATCCCGCAGTTGTCCCACATGATGAGTCCGAGTTCCCGATGGAACGATTCGACCGAGCGGCGTCCTTTGATGGCCAGCATGCGTTGGATGCGTTCGCGGACTTCGGTTTCGGTCTGCTTGAAGGCTGGGTGATCGGTTGTGGGTCGCTTTCCGCTGTTGGGCGCCAGGTAGTTCCCGATGGTGGCGGGGATGATGAAATAGCCGTCTGCGAGGCCTTGCATCAGCGCGCTTGCGCCAAGACGGTTTGCGCCGTGATCGGAGAAGTTCGCTTCGCCGAGGACGAACAGTCCTGGGATGTTGGACATGAGATTGTAGTCAACCCAGAGGCCGCCCATCGTGTAGTGGACGGCTGGGTAGATCCGCATCGGGGTCTTGTAGGCGTTCTCCCCGGTGATCTGGTTGTACATGTCGAACAGGTTGCCGTAGCGCTCGCGGATCTTGCTCTCGCCAAGGCGCTTGATGGAGTCGGCGAAGTCGAGATACACGCCGAGGCCGCCAGGGCCGACCCCTCGTCCGTCGTCGCAAGCCTCTTTCGCGGAGCGCGATGAGATGTCACGTGGGGCGAGGTTTCCAAAGCTGGGATACTTGCGTTCGAGGTAATAATCCCGCTCGTCTTCGGGGATCTGATCGGAGGGGCGGTTATCGCCCTTTTTCTTGGGCACCCAGACGCGTCCGTCGTTGCGGAGCGACTCGCTCATCAGCGTGAGCTTGGATTGGTAGTCGCCGCTGACGGGGATGCAGGTCGGATGGATCTGGGTGTAGCAAGGGTTCGCGAAGGCTGCGCCCCGTTTGTAGGCGCGGAACGTGGACGTCACATTGCACCCTTTAGCGTTGGTGGACAGGTAGAAGACGTTGCCGTATCCGCCCGTGGCGAGGATGACGCAATCGGCGGCGTGGGTTGAGATTTTGCCGCTGACAAGGTCTCGGACGACGATGCCTTTGGCGTGACCGTCGACCAGCACGACGTCCAGCATCTCGGTGCGAGGGAACATTTCCACGGAACCGGCAGCGATCTGTCGGTTGAGGGCGGAGTAGGCACCGAGGAGCAGTTGTTGGCCGGTTTGGCCGCGCGCGTAGAAGGTCCGCGACACCTGCGCTCCACCGAATGAGCGGTTATCGAGGAGACCGCCGTATTCACGAGCGAACGGGACCCCGAGGGCGACGCAATGGTCGATGATGGAGACGCTGACTTCGGCCAAGCGGTGTACGTTGGCCTCGCGGGCGCGGAAATCCCCGCCCTTGATGGTGTCGTAGAACAGGCGGTGCACGGAATCGCCATCGTTCTGGTAGTTCTTGGCGGCGTTGATCCCGCCTTGAGCTGCGATGGAGTGGGCTCGGCGCGGGGAGTCTTGGTAACAGAACGCCTTCACCTTGTAGCCCAGCTCGCCGAGGGTCGCTGCGGCGGAGGCGCCGGCGAGACCTGTGCCGACGATGATAATCTCATACTTCCGGCGATTGGCCGGATTGATGAGCTTGGATTCGAACTTGTGCTTTTCCCACTTCTGTTCGAGCGGTCCGGAAGGGATCCGGGAATCGAGGGTGATGCTCATTGTGTCAGGGATGCTTGGAAAGGGTTATGGGTGGCAGTGAGACTTGTGTGGATGCTGGGTCGGTTCAGATCTTCAAGAAACCTGCGAGAACCGCGACGGGGATGGATCCGTACCCTACGAACACGGCGGTACCGACGAGGTTCCCGAGAGCCACGAAGGGGCCGGCGTTGTTGTGCGTGGTCAAGCCCAGTGTCCGGAAGATACTGGTCACCCCGTGGCTGAGGTGCATTGCAAGGAGGCCCACTGCGAGGAGGTAGAAGCCTGACACCACAGGGCTTTGGAACCCGAGGACGAGCATCGTGTGAACGTCGTTCTCGGAGGCCAGTTTGCCTCCATCCGCGATGAGTTTGAAGCGGGCGTCCGTGGTCCGGAGAGTGTAGTGGAGCAGGTGGTAAACAACGAAAGAGACGATCACCAAGCCGCTTCCGAACATCATGCGTGTGGCGAGGCGCGACACCTGATGCTTGGACACTGCGTAAGCTTCGGGGCGAGCGGCTTTGTTTGCCGTCACCAGCGAGATGGTCGCCACAAGGTGGGTGACGAAGGCCACGATGAGTCCGATCCGCATGACCCAGAGAGTTTTTGGGATCGAGTGCAAGAATGCGGCATACTCATTGATCTTCTCAGGCCCTGCGAAGACTTGGAGATTACCGGCGAGGTGGCCGAACACGAAGCCGATGAGCGCTAGACCAGTTAGCGCGACGATCCACTTCTTGCCGATGGACGAGTTCCAGAATTGGGAGAGGAGTTTCACGGGACAGGAAATTTTGTGCGTATTATCAGTGTTTCTTCTACTCTGCAAAAAGTGGTCTGTCATCTGTGGTGATGTAAAAACACCTCACGTCGGGGGTTGCGGTTGGAATGGGTGGGGATTGCGCCTCTGTGCGGATGGGGGTGATGACGGGATGGCTAGGGGTGGTATGTTCGCGGTATGTCGGACCGACTTTCTGCAGCGCTGTTGTATGGGATTTTTGACACGGGTTATGCCGATCCGGGGCGGGCGGTTGAGATTGTCGAAGGGATGGTTGCGGGTGGGGTGGATGTGATCCAGGTTCGAGCGAAGGGGTGGGAGGAGGAGGCGGTTGAGGGTTTGGCGGGAACGATTGCGGAGGTGCTTTCTGGGACGGGGGTGCCATTGATCCTGAACGATTTTCCGCAGTTGGTGCCATCGGTGGGCGCGGACGGCGCGCATGTCGGGCAGGACGATCATGCGGTGGCTGATGCGCGTTGGCGGGCTGGCCGAGCGTTGGCAGGGGAAGTTCCGCCGGTGTTGATCGGGAAGTCGACGCATTCGTTGGAGCAGGCGGAGGCGGCGGTCGCGGAGGGGGCGGATTACATCGGGTTTGGTCCGCTTTATCCCACCCCGACGAAGGCGGGACGGGCTGCGATTGGGTTGGCCGATATCGAAGAGGTGCATCGGCGGGTAAAGGTCCCGATCTTTTGCATCGGAGGGGTGAAGCGTGAGAACTTGGAGACGGTTTTGGGAGCGGGTGCGCGGCGGGTGGTGATTGTTTCGGGCATTCTGACGGCGCCGGATTTGCGGGGATACTGTCAGGAGGTGAAGGGAGAGTTACTGCGGCGGTCGGGGATGGTGTGACGGGTCCGGAAATCGCTACCGAGCGGTGCATGAGAAAATCGATGTTCTCGCGAGCTTTTTCGCGTGTTCTGGTGGGCGTGTTCGGGATGCTGGTTTTTTGTCGGTTCGGGGACCGTTTGTTGGCTGCTGAAGGGAGGGGGCGTCCCAACGTGTTGTTCATCTTGTGCGACGACTTGCGCTGGAACGCGATGGGGTGTGCGGGGCATCCTGCGCTAAAAACGCCGAACATCGACCGTTTGGCAGGTGAGGGTGTCCGGTTTGCGAACACGTTTTGCACGACGTCACTTTGTTCACCGAGTCGCGCATCGATCCTGACGGGTCGGTACGCGCATTCCCATGGGGTTCGCGACAATTTCACGGAGTTGCCCTCGGAGTTGGCCCATTGGCCGGGGCGTTTGAAGGAGAGCGGTTATCACACGGCGTACATGGGCAAGTGGCACATGGGGGAGGAGAACGACAAGCCGCGTGCTGGATTCGATGATTTCGTGACGCACAAGGGGCAGGGCAAGTATTTCGACACGCCGTGGAGCGTGAATGGCGGTGAGGCGAAGGTGATCCCGGGCTATTACACGACGACGGTGACGGACATGGCGTTGGACTGGATCAAACGCGATCACGGGGGGCGTCCGTGGGCGATGTGTGTCGGGCACAAGGCTCCTCACAGCTTCTACACGCCGGAGGAGAAGTACGCCCATGTGTTTGACAATGTGCGGGTACCGTATCCTGCGACTGCGTTCCGGTTGGACGACAAACCGAATTGGATCAAGGAGAGGTTACACACGTGGCACGGGATTTACGGGCCACTGTTCGATTGGAGGAAGAAGTTCCCGGATGACCGGCCTGAGGCGGTGAAGGATTTCGAGAACATGGTGCATGGTTATTGGGGGACCATCTTGAGCGTGGACGACAGTGTGGGGCGGATGCTGGGTTACTTGAAAGAATCGGGGCAGTTGGACAATACGGTGATCCTCTTCATGGGGGATAACGGGTTGTTGGAGGGGGAGCATGGGATGGTTGACAAGCGGACGGCGCATGAGGCGTCGATTCGCATCCCACTGGTGGTGCGGTATCCGGGTCTGGCGGCAGGCAAGGTGGTGTCGCAGCAGGTGCTGACGTTGGATGTTGCGCCGAGCGTATTGGAGTTGTGCGGGGCACCGTCGATTCCTGGGGTTCAGGGTCGGTCATGGGTTCGGATGGTCCGGGAGGGGGATCCGGCTTGGAGGACGTCGTGGTTCTACGAGTACAACTATGAGAAGCAGTTCCCTTACACGCCGAATGTGAGGGCCTTGCGAACGGACCGTTGGAAGTTCATCCGGTACCCGCATGGGGACGGTGGAGCGGACAGGCATCCGGAAGAGTTGTACGATCTGGCCTCGGACCCAGAGGAGACTCGCAACCTGGCCGCTCTGGACTCGCATCGGGACACGGTTGTGGCACTGCGCGGAGAGTTGTTGCAGCGGATGGCGGAGGGCGGATTGACGCCTGCTCGCGACAAGATGCCTTTGGATGAGGGGGTTAAAAAGGAGCTTCCGGACCAGAAGATCCGGTGAACGTGTTTCGTGGGATCTCTGGAGATTTGCCGCCCGTTGACTCTCAGGGTTGAGCTTCTAAGGTTCAAGGGGTGAACGCCGAAGTCCTTTCTCCCACCCCCGCTGCTGACGGATCGGATCAACCGGGGAGTGATGTCTCTGCGGGTTCGTGGTCAGGGGATCACGGGTCTGCGGGGGATTTGCGGCGCATTTTGGCGCCGGTGCGGTCGGATCTGGAACATGTGGAGGCGGAGATCCGCGCGCAGGCAGGTCTTTTTGATCCGGCGTTGGAAGAGCACGTGGCCTACGCGATTGAGAGCAGTGGGAAGCGTCTTCGACCGGCCATGGCGGTATTGGCAGGGGGATTGACGGGCGGGGTTTCGGAGGAGCATCGGAGGTTGGCGGTGACGGTCGAGTTGATCCACGCGGCGACGCTGGTCCACGACGACATCTTGGACCACGCGGATGTGCGTCGCGGCCAACCCACGCCGAACGCGCGCTGGGGCAACTCGGTTGCGGTTCTTTTGGGGGATTGCCTGTTCGCGCACTCGTTGAGGTTGGCGGCAAGTTTTGATGATATCCGGATCTGTCGTCGGATTGCGCAGGCGTCGAGTGAGGTTTGCACGGGGGAGATTGTGCAGACCCAGAGACGCTTTGATTTCGGGTTATCGGTTCCGGATTATTACCGGATCATCGGGATGAAGACGGGCGCGTTGTTCGCCATCGCTGCGGAGTTAGGGGCGGCGTTGAATGGCGCATCGGCGGACGTTTGTGAGGCGATGAACGCTTTCGGGATGCAGATCGGAACCGCGTACCAGGTCTACGACGATTGCATCGATCTTGCGGGGGATGAGCGTCGGATCGGCAAGACGTTGGGATCGGATTTGCGGCGGGGGAAGTTGACGTTGCCGATCTTGCATCTGCTGAACACCGCTTCGCTGGGGGAGAAGGCGAAGATGACCGCCCAGATCTTGTCGGGTGACGAGGCGGGGGTTCGGGCTTTGGTGGGTCGAGCGATTGAAGCGGGGGCGGTGCGCTACGCGGTGGAACGCGGTTGTGCGATGTTGGATGACGCGCGCGCTCGTTTGGAATCCGTACCCGTTTCTGCAGCGGTGTCGGGTGTGTATCGGGGGGCGATGGTGGATCTGTGCGTCACGTTGCGCGGATTGATTGCGCCGTTGGCAGAAGCGGGAGCATGAGCGGAAGGACGGCATTTTTTGAAAGGACGAGTCGATGAGCGATGACCAAGCGTTGGAGTTCGATCCTGTGGAGGATGTGATCGCGGAGATCCGTGCAGGGCGGATGGTTGTGGTGACGGATGATGCGGATCGTGAGAACGAGGGGGATTTGGTCATGGCGGCTGAGCGGATCACGCCGGAGTCGGTGAACTTCATGGCAACGCATGGGCGCGGGCTCATCTGCGTGTCCGTGACCGATAAACGAGCGGATGCGTTAGGGCTCCAGCGGATGGTCGCCCAGAATCGGGAAAGTCATCGCACAGATTTCACGGTGTCGGTCGATGCGAGAACGGGGGTATCGACGGGCATCTCGGCAGCGGATCGTTCGCGCACGATCTCGATCCTAGCGGATCCTTCGGCGCGGCCGGAGGATCTGGTCCAGCCGGGTCACGTGTTCCCGTTGCGGGCGAAGGAGGGTGGAGTTTTGCGTCGTGCGGGGCACACGGAAGCCAGTCTGGATCTGGCCCGGATGGCTGGGTTGGAAGCGGCGGGGGTCCTTTGCGAGATATTGAACGCGGATGGGACGATGGCGCGTTTGCCTGAGTTGCAGGCGTTCCGTCGGCAGCACGGTTTGAAGTTGTGCAGTATCGCTTCGTTGATCGAGTACCGGCGACGGAGCGAGAAGTTGGTGGTTTTGGAGGAACGGGTGCAGATGCCGACCGATGTGGGAGATTTCGAGTTGCATCTCTATCGCAGCATGGTGGATGGCGCCCATCATGTGGCATTGGTGAAAGGAGATGTGTCCCTTGGTGAACCGGTGCTTGTCCGGGTGCACAGCGAATGTTTGACGGGGGACGTTTTCGGTTCTGCTCGGTGCGATTGCGGGGGGCAGCTTCGAACGGCGATGGAACAGATCCAGGCGGAGGGAGCTGGCGTGGTACTGTACATGAGACAGCAGGAGGGGCGGGGCATCGGGTTACCTGCGAAGATCCACGCATACAAGTTGCAGGAGCAGGGGTTGGACACGGTGGAGGCGAACCTGAGTTTGGGCTTCCCGGCTGAGTTGAGGGATTACGGTGTTGGTGCGCAGATCTTGGTGGATCTCGGGGTGCGTAAGATGCGGTTCCTGACCAATAATCCGAGGAAAGTGATCGGCTTGGAAGGGTATGGTTTGGAGATTGTTGAGCGGGTTCCCATCACCTTGCCGCCTAATCCGCATAACCAGAAATATCTTGAGACCAAGCGTTTGAAGATGGGGCACCTGCTCTAGCGGTCGGGATTCCTGAGCCGCTTCGAAACGGTGGCACCGTGTAAGCGATTCCATTTGAACTGGGATCCGTTGGGTCGCTTGAGTGAGTTGAAAGTGATCGAGGAGATGTGAAATGTACTCTCGCAAGCGGTTCGACATCGGGTGGTCAGACGTCGTTGCAGGCATGGTCGCGTGCGTCTGTTCGAAGCGTCGTCGGAGGCTTCAGCACGAGGTCGAGACCTGGTTTGCTCCGGCGCAACGTGATGGGGCCGATCATGATGCAGTGGTCTGCCTTTCGATCCGGAGCGGCTTCGATCTTTATCTTCGTGTTCTGGGATTGCCGGAAGGGAGTGAGGTCCTTGTCTCCGCGCTGACCATTCCGGACATGTGGCGTTTACTGGAGCACCACGGCTTGGTTCCAGTGCCGGTGGATCTTGATCCGAGGACTCTTGCTCCATGTGCCGAGTCGTTGGCGCAGGCGGTCACTGAGAGGACGCGGGCGGTTCTGGTGGCGCATCTCATGGGCATCCAGTTGGATCTTGGAGAGCTCATTGCCTTTGCCAAAGGGCGTGGACTGTTGGTTTGGGAGGACTGCGCTCAGGCGTTTTCTGATCGGTCATTTCGCGGGCATAGCGGGGCGGATCTCTCCATGTTCAGCTTTGGGCCCATCAAGACGGCATCGGCTCTTGCGGGTGCAGTGATCGTGATGCGGGATCAAGTGGTCCGGCTGCATTGGCGCGAGGTGCATGCCCGATATCCGGTCCAGTCGACGGGCAGCTATTTCCTGCGACTGCTGAAGTATGGGTTTCTCAAGTGGCTCACGATGCCTTTGCCGTACGCGGTTTTCGTCCGCGGTTGTGAGCGGTTAGGTGTGTCGGTCGACGGGTTTGTGCAGGGGACGGTTCGAGGGTTCATCGGAGGCGAGTTTTTCCAGCGGATCCGACATGCTCCGTGTTCCGCTCTGCTCAGCGTGTTGGCGCGTCGATTGCGCGGTGCCGATGGTACGGGCATCCATGAACGTCGGGAGAAAGCGGAGCGATTGATGGACTGTCTGTCGGGGGTGTGCTTCGTCCCAGGATCGGAAGCTGGGGTGCACACTCATTGGATCTTTGTTGTGGAGAGTGAACGCCCTGATGCGCTTGTGCGGATGCTTCGGAGAAAGGGGTTTGATTCCACTCGAACCGCGACCATGCGGACCGTTCCGCTTCCCGAAGGCAGTCGAGCGGCCTTGCCAAGCAGGGCGATTGCGATGCTTGATCGGCTCGTGTACTTGCCGGTTTATCGTGAAGTTCCGGAGGCCGAGTTGGCTCGATTGGCGGAGGTGCTTGTGGAGTTCTCGGGGGCTGATGGCGGGAGCGGTTCCTCAATGCCTTCGGAATCGGGCGATGGGTGTTAAGTTCAACACTCGGGAGTGGTGGGTTCGTGCCTCTCGTGTCTCGAGAATCGAGTTGGATGAAGGAACGATTTACGGCTCACGATCTTGGGCGAGATGTCGTACTCTCTGTACTCCACGCGTAATGCGGACTGCTGAGTCCGGCGTGTTCTTCCCCGTTCTATGGCAACCCTTGATGCGTCTTCTTCGTCCGGTGTGGCGGAACGTTTTTGGCGACAGGCGGAGCGGCGGTTGCGGCGGCGCCTCTTCGTGGCGCGTCTTTTCGAGGCCTTGCGGATTCCGTTCTGTTGGTTGGGAGCTTTCGGCTTTTTGGTTGGGGTCGCGATGAAGCGTTGGGGAGTGGGGACGGTCGCCATTCTTTCGGTGGAGGCTTCCGTCGTGGGGTTGCTCACCGTTTTTGTGGGAGCTCGGATCCGGCGCGCTGCGATCGCGGAGGGCGGCTTATTTCCGAGGATGGATGAGTTCCTGAAATTTCATTCGCGATTGAGTGCGGCATCGGAAGGGGTGGGAGCGTGGCCACAACCGCAGGCGCGGGTCGAAGAGATCTGGAAATGGGATCACGTGCGTTGGATGACGGGACCGGCAATCCTCCTTGGGTTGATGACCTGCTTGCTCTGGATACCAGCGGGGGGGCTGGCCACCCGCTTTGTGCCGTCGTATCGACCTGCGTTGGTGGGGGAAACGGAGGACATGTTGGCAGGGATGGAGTCCAATGAGGGGATCTCGGAGGAGAGCGTCAAAGAGTTGCGCGAGGAGTTGGAACGGTTGAAGGCGAAGGATGCTCGGGATTGGTACAGTCATGCGGGGCTTGAGGCCGCATCCCAACTGCGATCGGAGATCGAGCGGGGCGGGCAGGGTTTGGCGGAGCAGGTTGAACGGATGAGGGATGCGCTTGCGGACATGGTCACGGCTGCGGATGGCGCGGCTGCAGGGGATGCTGCGGCGGAGCGGTTGGGAGACGCGCTACGCGCGGCGGCGGGATCGCGGCCGGCGTTGGAAAGTGGGCTGGCGGAGGCGTTGAAACGGGTTGCGACAGGGGGCATCCGTTCGATGACGGCGGAATCATTTCGCGAGATGCAGGAGAAGCTGAAGAAGGCGCATGAACGGTTGGGTGAATGTGGTTTTTGCAAGAGGTCTGGATCGATGGCGGCCGAGGGGAGCGCGAGGGATGGGTCGGGTTCAGGGCCTTCAGCGGATGCTCCGTCGGACACGCCCCTGACGTTCACGAAAGAGCAGACGCGATTGGATGCGGCGATCTTGGAGGCGTTGCCGCCCGCCTCTCCTGAGGCGGGAACCTTGATGCCGGGTGATGTGGTGCGTGAGATGCGCAGTGCGCCGGAAACGCAGCGTGGGGGTGATGTTGGCGCTTCGGGCGGTGCGTTGAGGGAGGCGGGGGCGGGATCGGCTGGGGTTGCGTGGCGGACGAAGCCGGTGCCGCCGGGTGAGATGCAACGGTTGCGTCGGTTTTTTGGTGGCACAGGAGAAGTTCGTTGAAAGATCATGGAAAACAATCATTTACAGGATGAGGAAGTACGCCCGATCGCGGCGTTATTCGCGCGATTGCGGTCGGCTCTTGGGAGCGTTCTATTTGGTCAAGAGTCCGTGATTGAGCAGGTGGTGGTCGGGATGATTGCTGGTGGGCATGTGCTTTTGGAGGGATTGCCGGGCTTGGGTAAGACGGAGTTGGTCAAGGGATTGGCGCGGGCGACGGGGTTGGATACGCGAAGGATCCAGTTCACTCCGGACCTTTTGCCGGGCGATATCACGGGCACTCCGGTATTGATCGAAGAGGGGAGCGGGCGGCGGTTGATCTTCCAGCCGGGACCGTTGTTCGCGCAGTTGGTGTTGGCGGATGAGATCAATCGCGCGTCGCCGAAAACCCAGAGCGCCTTGTTGGAGGCGATGCAGGAGCGGCAGGTGACGGTGATGGGAGAGACGCGGCCGTTGCCGGCGCCGTTCGTCGTTCTTGCGACGCAGAATCCTGTTGAGTTGGAGGGGACTTATCCGCTGCCGGAGGCGCAGTTGGACCGCTTCCTGTTCAAGGTCGAAGTCCGGTTGGATTCGGCGGAAGTTCTCGAGCGGATCGTTCTTGAACGGGAGATGGGTATCCCTCCGAGGGTGGAATCGGTGATGACTCCGGAGGACTTATTGTCGGCCTCTGCGATGGCGCGTCGTGTGTTCGTGCCGCGCGCGGTTGCTCGATACATTGCGCGTTTGGTGCACGCCACTCAGCCTGGGGGGGAGGTCTTGAGAGATGACCTGCGGTTTGGCGCATCGCCGCGGGCGGCGTTGGCGTTGGCTGCGGCTTCGAAGGCACGGGCACTGATGCACGGTCGGATCAATGTGGGATTTGAGGATGTGCGTCTGTTGGCGGCGCCGGTCTTGCGGCATCGATTGGTCTTGGATTATCGGGCGCGTGTTTCAGGTCGCACGGCGGATCACATCGTCGAGGACCTCCTCGGGGCGGTCCCTGTGGATGGTGAGGATGTGCCTCGAACGTTGAGGGAGGCCCGGATATGAGGGGCTTGTGGGAGTGCCGCGGTCCGTGGTTGGTCGGCTTCTCTGGGAGTTTGCGTGCATTGATCCTGATGCTGGTGGGATTCGCGGCCTTGTCCCGAATGGGCGTCGCGGCGGGTGACCGCATCCTGCTCGATTTGAAGGAGGTCAGGGTGACCGCGCCACTGGCACCTGAGAAGTGGGCGTGGGGACCGTTCTTCCCGCTCCGATTGAAGTTCGAGAATCGGACAGATCATCCGCTCGAGGTGCGCGTCGTGGCGGAGGATCGGTTGCACAACATGAAGGGTGGAGCGGATTTCTCCGTGGGCGAATCGTCATTTCAAGTGGCCCCGGGCTCCACGATACGGGACGTGTTCCTGCCCGTTGCGAATCATCATGGTGGAGCATATCGGATGGTTGCGGTGCACTTTGGCGAGCGCCCCGTTCAAATGAACGCGGTGGTCCGGAACGGTGGAGGGTTCGCGCAAGCGTCTTATCTTGTGGTCACGCCGGACGGTGAACGGATGGAGGCGGAGATTTCGACGGGACTGAAGCGACTGAAGCCGAGGGATTTGAGTGGGCGATTTTCCAGCGCGAAGCTGGCACCTGGACCGATGCCTGCGGCGTATCCGGAGCCCGGTGGTGTTTTTGTTGAGTTGGATCGGTTGCCGATGGATCCGCGGGTTCTGTTGAACGCATCAGGCATCTGGATGCGAGTGTCGGATTGGAACCGTTCTGGTGCAACGGGTCGGCGGACGTTGGGCGACTGGGTTCGTGCTGGAGGATGGCTGCATCTGCAGCGTGACTCGCAAGCAGTTCCGGCTGATATGGCTCTGTTTCCGGGAGAGATGGGGCTTGGGCGTGTGATGGAGTCGGGCCCGCTGGAGGCTTCGGCGGATGCAGCGAAGAAGCTGTTGGATGGGGTGGTCGCTTTGGATGAGAATCCGTACCCAGGGAGACGGGAAGACTATCAAGGATGGGAATCCACTCTGGTACAGCGTTTCGGTTTGAACGCGACGGTATTGATCCTGTTCCTCGCAGGCTTCTCCGTTCTTGCGGTACCGGTGAACCTTCTGTTCTTTGCGCCGTCGCTTCGGCGTCATCGGTTGTTCGTGACCATCCCTCTCATCTCGGTATTGGCGTTGGTGGTGTTGGTGGGTGCGGTGGTGGCGAAGGACGGGTTGGGAGGTCAGGGAATCCGTAACGGTCTGCTGGTGATGACTCCCGGCGAGGTCAAGGCACCGATCTATCAGGAGCAGTTGAGTCGGTGCGGCATGTTGTCGATGTCGGGCTTCGAGTTCCCGGAGGAGATGTCGATGGTGATGTTGGATCATGATTCGGCGGGGCGCTTTGTTCGGTCTGGGAAGGAGTTGTCGGGCGATTGGTTCCGTTCTCGGCACGTTCAAGGGCAGGTGATCCAAGGATGGATTGCGTCGCGATCAACGGTGGAGTTGAAAGGGCTCGATGAGGGGGGGCGACCACTGCTTGAGTCGAGCGTCCCGTGGGTGTTGGGTCCGGTGCACTTTGTTGGGTTGGATGGGAAGCACTGGCGCGTGGATGAGTTGCGGCCTGGGGTGAGGTCGGCGTTGAAGGAGATTGAGGACAAGGAGTTTGAGCGGTGGATGCAGGGGGTGTTTGAGGAGCCGAGCGAGAATTTGAGGGCGCGGCTGAAAGTGGCTGCTTCGCGACGGGGTTGGTTTTTCGGAGTGACACAGGATCCGGCGGCTTTTGTGGGTACGTCGCCGCAGATCGTTTGGAAGCGTGACCGGATGATGTGCGCGGGTCCGGTTGGATTGGAGGGAACACGATGAACGAATCTGGTCCGATCATCCGAGTGCGGGAGCTTTGGAAGTCCTTCGATGGGGTTCCGGCGGTGAGTGGGGTTTCGTTTGAGATCGAGCGAGGATCGGTGACGGGATTCATCGGTGAGAATGGGGCGGGTAAGACCACGACGATGCGGGTGATGGCTACGTTGGAAGTGCCGGATTCAGGGACGGTTGAGATTGGGGGTTTTGATGTGGTGGATGACGCTGCGCGGGTCCGCGGGCTGGTGGGTTGGATGCCGGACGCTTACGGGATGGATGCGGGGTTGACGGTGGACGATTACCTCGATTTTTTTGCGAGGCTTTGCGGGTTGCGAGGAGCCGAGAGGGGGGAGCGTGTTCGCGAGGTGATGGAGTTCGCCGGCTTGGAGACACTGGGAGCGCGACCCTTGAAGGGTTTATCGAAGGGCATGGCGCAAAGGGTCTGCTTGGGGAGGGCGCTTCTTCAGAAGCCGTCGATCCTGATCATGGACGAGCCGGCGGCGGGGTTGGACCCGAAGGCGCGATTGGAGTTCAAGAATGCGGTGGGGATTTTGAAGCGGCAGGGAGTTACGGTTTTCATCTCATCGCACATCCTTTCGGAACTGGAGGAGATGTGTGACTCGCTGTTGTTCATCTCGGGCGGGAGGATTGTGCACCAAGGTGGAAGCGGAAGTTTGCGTGCGGTTGGGCGGGCTGATCGCGGAATGGTGCTGGATGTTCGGGTTGCGGGTGGATCGGATGCATTGATCGGGTGGATGTCGATGCAGGCGTTGTGGACGGTTCAGGATCGGCTACCGAACGGGGTGCGGGCTGTGTTCACGGGGGAAGGTGATGTGGGGCTGGCTGGTGAGGTGCGCCGCATGGTGGAGGCTGGATTACCGGTTTGCGGATTGCATCGGCATGAGGCGTCGATGGAAGAGATTTTCGTAGAAGTTTTGAAGAGCGAGGGAGGACGAAGGTGATGGATGAGACGCGTGCAGGGGCCGTTGATGGCCATCGAGCAGGGGTGCTGGCGGATTTCCCTGATTGGATTTCGCCGGTGCTGGTGAAGGAGTTCCGACAGGCTTTGCGCGGACGCACTTTTGAGTGGGGATTCGTTGCATTGCATCTTGGGATGTTGCTGACGGTGGCGTCGGGGTTGGTCCGGCAACAGCGCGGGGCGGATGCCTCCTTCGTGGGGTTCATTTTCTGGATGCTGATGATCACGGTCTTGCTGGTGGTCTTGCCGATGCGCGGGATGATGGATCTCGCGGAGGATCGCCGGACGCGGAACCTTGAGCTGATGGCCTCAGCGGGAGTGACGGGTGCTAGGTTGGCGCTCGGCAAATGGATCGCGTTGATGACGCAGGGATTGCTGCTGGTGGTGTCGTTGCTCCCGTATTTCGCCATGCGCTACTTCGCTGGGGGTGTGGACTTGGTGATGGATGGAAAGTTGCTGGTCGTGGTTTTCCTGCTGGGAGCTGTGCTTTCTGCTGGCGGGATTGCAGCGGGGGGGCTGGGCGGTTTGGTGCGAGGCGGCGCAGCGCTGGTGATCGGATTCCTCACGCTGGTGACCACTGGGTTCTTGACCACGCTTCGGTTTGGGCCGGCGGGTATGGCAGCGTTCAACCGTCTGGGTTGGACCTGGTTGTTGATCATCGCGATTGCGGTGGCATCCATCACCGTGCTGCTTCGATTGGCTGGAGATGCTCTGGGGAGCGTGTCAGAGAACGGTGCTGCGGCGCCGCGCGTGATCCTGATTGCGGGGTGGGGACTGATCTTGGCGGATGTTCAGCGTCTGGCGAAGGTTGGTGCAGCGGGTGGGCGATTGGGTGAGATGTGGATGGCCATCTTTGTGTTCTGGATCGGTCTCACGATCTTGGTCCATTTCTGGTTCCTTGGGCCCCAGCGGGAGGTGCGGTCCGTGCATCTCCGCTCGATGCGAGGGCGGGGGGTGCTGGGGCGTTGGATACGCGTGATTTTTGCGCCTCAGTGGGTGGGATCAGCTTTGCTCCCGTTGATCGTGCTGATCTGCGTGCTGGGTGCTTTGGATCTGGCGGACTTGAGGAAGACGGTGAACGAGCTGATGACGCTTGGCCGGGTCCGTGGCGGAGATTGGCTGATTGCGGGGGACCCTCGGTTGGAGGTGTTTGTAATCCTCCAGTTCGTGACCCTTTTCCCGGCTGGATTGATCGTTTGGCGTCTCTTCCATCGGCGGGTTCGTGACGGTCGTGCAGCGTTTTTCTTGATGATGGTTTTCGGAGGGTTGCTGGCATCTCTTCTGGGTTCGCTGGTGAAGGTGGAGCCAAGTCACGGGGTGCTGTTTCTCGCTGCGGTGCCGCCCGTTGCGATGTGGTTGGGCATGATGGAGGGAGGCAATGCCGTGACGGGTACGGTTGGGTGGGGTGTTGCGTCCATCGCGGTGTTCCTCCTTTACCAGGTGGTGGCGATGTGGATGGCGGTTCGCTGGTGGAAAGGTCAGTCGGCGTGGGGGCGATTTCTGGAGGCGGAGCGAGAGCGGGGAGGTGGCCGATGAGTGGGGACCTCTCGACAGACAGTACGGGTCGGAGCCTGCTTCTGGCTGAGGCGCGAGCCGATGCGGTGAGGGCTGCGGAATGCTGGGGTTTACCATTTGCGGGTCAGCGTTGGTCGGGATCGATGGGTGCGGAGCGCGGGCGGCGTTCGGGGCATTCGCTGGAGTTCGACGATCATCGTGGTTACGTCTTGGGCGATGATCTGAGGCACATGAACTGGAATGTTTATGCGCGGACGGGTCAGCACGTACTGAAGGTTTTCCGCGAGGAAGTGAGTCCTTTGGTTGACGTGTTGGTGGACGGATCTTGTTCGATGGTGATCACTCCCCAGAAGGAACGGAGAGTGAGGGCGCTGGTGGAATGGGTGAGGATTTCTGCGAAGTGCAGTGCTGCGTCGCAGCGGGTTTGGTTTGGAAAAGCTCACACGATTGAGGTGCTTGACGGGGAGATGGGGGGAGAGGATTTGGAATGGAAGGGAGAGGTGTGCGAGGTGTCGGATCGCGAGGGCGAAACACTCGGTGCAGGTGTGATGTGGAGGCGTGGTGCGATGCGGGTGATTGTCACGGACTGTTTATGGGCAGGGGATCCGGGTGCGTGGTTGGGAATGATGGCTCGCGATGCAGGCGAGGTTTTACTGCTCGTGCCGTATGTTGCGGAGGAGTCGGACCCTCGTTGGAGCGGTGGGATCGAGTTTGTTGACAGCGAGTCTGGCGAGGTTCGCATCCAGCGGGTGGACAGCGGGGTGTTGGAGAGTTATCGATCGGCATATCGGCGACATTTCCGGTTGTGGGAGGAGGAAGCGCGTCGGAGGTCGATCCGATTTTTGAGGGTTGGTTGCGAGGCTGCGCTTGTGGATGAGTTCGCGGCGGCGGGAGTTCTGGCGGGGGTTGTGCAATCGCGATGAAACGGGCTCGATGGCGGTGATCCATTTCACAAATGTCTGGGGCTCCGCGGCATTGCTTGCGATTCCCGCGATCATCGCAATCCACTTCTTCCGCGAGCGGGTGCGTCGCATCAAGACGAGCACGCTATTCCTCTTACCGATCGTGACGCGGAGTTCGCCGCAGGGCGCGGTGTGGCATCGTTTGAGGTCATCTGCGGCGATGTGGCTACAGATCCTTGCGACCGTTTTGGCGACATGGGTCTTGATGGAGCCGCGCCGTGTGGATCAGGGGATATGGCGTCGTGTCACTTTGGTGATGGATGATTCGGCATCGATGACTGCGTTCCGTGAGCGAGCGATGCGCGAGTTACCGTCGCGTTTGCGTGCGTTCGATCGGAGTCCGGTGCCGACGGAGTGGGTGGTGTTGACGGCTTCTTCCGTGCAGCGTCCGTTATATCGGGGGGCATCGCTGGGTGGTGCATTGGATTCGCTGGTTGGATGGATGCCGGGACGGAAGGCGATGGACATGAGGGACATCCTATCTGGGCTTGTGGCTTCGAGCGGCGGAACCAGCGGGAGCGTGGTTTGGGTGACGGATCATTGGCCGGAGAAGCCGCATGCGGGAGTGGAGACGTTGGCGTTTGGTGAACCGTTGGCGAATGTCGGTTGGGTGGGAGTGCGCGTTTGGAATGAGGGGGGCGGTTGTGCGTGGGAAGCGATGGTCCGGAACGGGAGCGATGATCGGGTCAGGAAGCACTGGTTCTGGGAGGATGGACATGGGAAGTCACCTGTGACGGAGTTCGAGGTTGGGCCGGATGAGATTCGCACGATTCGCGGGAGGTTTCCGGATGAGGTGAACGAGGGGAGTTTGGTGTTGGATGGGGACCGTTTTGGGTGGGATGACCGGTTGCCGATGGTTCGGCCGCGTGCTCGGACGCTGCGGGTGAGCGGGCCGAAGGGGGTTTGGGGTTCGGTGTTCTCGCGTTTGGTGGGGACGATGGAGGGTGTGATTGAGGTGGGGGCAGACGAGGCGGATGTGGCATGGGTTTCGGGAGCGGAAGAGTCGGCTTTGAGGGTTGGCCAATCCGGAGTGGTGGTTGCTGCGGGTCTTGGTGATGGGGGCAAGGGCGGGGTGACGATGGCTGATCTGGATGGAGGCATTGCGGAGGGCGTGTGGGATGGTTTTTTGCATCCTGGGATCGGGAACATGGAGCCTTTGGGTGCGGACCGGGTCTTGGTTTGGCGTGGTGCTGATCCGTTGATCTGGAGAGGGGTCCGCGATGGAGGTATGCGGCTGTACTTGAACTTTTTTGTGGAGCGTTCGAATGGGGATCGGTTACCGGCGATGGTGCTTCTTTTGACGAGGTTCTTGGCGGATGTGCAGGCACAAGGGCGAGGCGTTGCGGCGGTGAATGTATCGGGAGGAGAGCTGTTGCCTATTGTTGCTGGCGATGGATGGTCGATGGTGATCGGCGTTGACGAGCGGGTTCGACTACCTGCTGGGGTGCGGGTTCGGGCGCCCTACCGACCGGGGCGATTTCGAGTGATCGATCATGGTTCGGAGGTGGTTTTGGATGGGGCAGCACATTTCGGGGATGTCTCTGAGGCCGAACTGCGAGGTGCTGGTTCGGGAGGCTCGCTTGAGGATGCGGCGTGGGATGCTGAGCGAGCGCACTCGGTGGAGGACCCTTTGCGGGATGTGGTGTTGGTTTTGGCCGGTGTGGCATTGGTGGCATCGTGGGTTGCGATTGGGCGTGCTGAGGCGGATCAAGGGGAGGCATCGAATGGTGTTTGAGCATCCGATTTGGGGGATCTTGGGATTGGTGCTGGTAGTGGCCGCTCGGCTATGGCCATGGGTCGGATTTCGTCGTCCGCTGCGGATGGCTGCGTTGGTTCTGCTGATTGTTGTGTTGATGCGCCCTTCGATCTGGGTGCGTCAGGGAGGGGTGGAGTTATGGGCCTTGATGGATCGTTCGGCCTCTGCGGCGGTTATGGAGATGCGACAAGGGGACGAGATCCTCCAGTTGTTGGAGCGGGAAAGACCGTCGAACGGGACGTTGCGGGTCGTGGATTTTGGGGCGGAGATGCGCGAGCGATTTGGGGTGAGGGCGGAGTTGCGCGACGGCGAGACGCGGATCGGGACGGGCTTGGAATGGGTGATCGGGCGCCGAACGGCGGAACGTGCGACGCGCATTCTATTGGTCACGGATGGTCATTCGACGGAGCCGCTTGATGGGATTGCGGCAAAGGCGGTTGAGGTGGGAATCCCAGTGGATGTTCGATGGCTTGTGGATGGGGGTGAACCGGAGGTGCAGTTGGCGCAGGTGGAAGTTGCGTCGCGCGTGGCGGTGGGTGAGGCGTTCCTTGTCCAAGGGCGGGTTCAGGCGAATGTGGACGGGGCGGTTCCGTACGAGATCCTGCGTGACGGATTGAAGGTGGGCTCAGGAGCGGTGCAGGTCAGGAAAGGGCGTGGGTTGATACGATTCAGCGATCGCGTGTTGCGTGCGGGGCCGCACGTTTACGAGGTGCGTCTGCTGCCGGAAAGGGACCGTTCGCCGGAGAACAACCGAGGGGAGGGATGGGTTCACGTGGATGGAGGGAACGAGGTGTTGGTGTTGAGTTCGTTCGAGAGTGATCCTGTGGTGAAGATCCTAGAAGCGAATGGGTTTCGTGTCCGTCATCTGCGCAAGGGGCAGATTCGAGGGGCCATGGATTTGGCTGGGGTTGGGCTCGTGGTTCTCAACGATTTTCGTGCGGACTGGTTGCCATCGAGCTTTCTGAAAGCGGTCCCATTTTTTGTCAGGGAACGAGGAGGGGGTTTGGTGATGTTGGGAGGGAGAGGGAGTTTTGCGTCGGGCGGTTACCATGGTTCGGAGGTGGATCCGTTGATGCCGGTCTCGATGGATGTTCGGGATCAGCAGCGGAAGGCGGCGTTGGCGTTGGCGATCATGATGGACCGGTCTGGGAGCATGGGGGCGAGTCCTGGCGGAGGCGCGGGTGTGTCGGGCGGATTGACGAAGATGGATCTGGCGAATGAGGGTGCGGCGAATGCATTGGGGTTGTTGATGCCCAACGATGTGGTGTCGGTCCATGCGGTGGATACGACTGCTCATGAGGTGGTTGGAATGAGTCGGGTGGGAGCGGTTCGGGAGGAGATGATCCGTGCGGTTCGGAGCATCCGGTCGGATGGAGGAGGGATCTTCATTGGGGAGGCTTTGGC
Source organism: uncultured Chthoniobacteraceae bacterium (assembly GCA_964489645.1). Lineage (GTDB taxonomy): Bacteria > Verrucomicrobiota > Verrucomicrobiia > Chthoniobacterales > Chthoniobacteraceae > JBEEPE01. The sequence goes on from CAZAZT010000013.1 coordinate 27,128, forward strand.
GGCAGGTTGGGAGGCGTTGCGAAAGGTGGATGTACCTGTTCGGCATATGATCCTTTTCGCGGATGCGATGGATTCGGAGGTGCCAGGAGGCTATCGCGAAACGTTGCGTGAGGCGACGGCTGCTGGGGTGACGGTGAGCGTGATCGGGCTGGGGACTGAGACGGACAAGGACGCGGAGCTTTTGAAGGAGGTTGCGGCTCTGGGGAGAGGGCGGATGTTTTTCCAAGCGGATGCGTTTGGGATCCCTGCACTCTTCTCGCAGGAGACGATGATGGTTTCGCAACCTGCGTTCGTTGCTGAGGGAAGGGAGGTGGTTCCGACGGGGGGGTGGGGTGAGCTCGCATCGGGGTCGATGCGCTGGTTGGCGCGAATCGATGCGTTCAATGCGACGCATGGGCGAGACGGGGCGACGGTGGCGTTGCGGGGAGCGGAGGGGGATCGGGAGCCGTTGGTCGCATTTTGGCAAGTTGGAGCGGGGCGCACGGCGACGGTGGCATTTCCGGTGGCGGGGGCGCATTCTGATGCGGCGCGTGGTTGGGAGGGGTTACCGGGGATGCTGACGGGGTTGGCGAGATGGTCTTCGGCGGGAGCGTCACCGGCGGGGGTGGATCTTGGTGTGCGGTTGCGGGGAAACGTCATGGAGGTGGATCTCTTTTATGCGCAGGAGCATGCGGAGCGAATCGCGAAGACTCCACCGGTGATCCGTGGTTCTGATGGGCGTGGCGAAGTGGTTGAGGGAAAATGGGAAAAGATGGTGCCCGGGCACTTCCGGACGCGGATGGCTGTGAGGCCCGGAGAGGTCATGAACGGGGTGGTACGGGCTGGTGGATGGACGTTGCCGTTTGGGCCGGTTGCGGTGCCCGCGTCTTCGGAATGGCTGCGGGATCCTGCGTCGCAGTCGGAGTTACGGGCATTGGTCCGAGCGACAGGTGGGCGCGAGCGGATCGATCTTTCGGGTTGTTGGGATTTTCCGGAGAGGTTGCACCGTGAGCGTCCTCTCGGGAACTGGTTGCTGGCTGGCTGGTTGGTCGTGGTGGTGGTGGAGGCTTTGGTCACCCGATTGGGGTGGGGTCGTTCGAGGATGACGTGATCGGAGGATCGAGACGGGTCGGGGCGGATGGCGTTGCTGATGCGACGGGGCGGGCGACGTGTGCTGCTGGTGATCTTGAGCGTGATGCCGGATGGAGGCAGCGAGATGCGAACTGCTGCGCAGGACTTACCATTTGGCTCCGATCAGGGGGTTAGAGTGCGGTAGAGGAAGGAGTCGGACGTGAGGAGGGACACGACGAGTGCCTTCATGCTGCCTCCGCTGGCGGAGTAGGCATTGTCGGCTTCTTGGAGCGTCTTGGCGTCGCGAACGGTCTCATTTCGACCGAGGAAGAACCGGAAGGCGTAACGGACGAAAACCTGTTGTGCGCGTTTGGAGTTCGCAAGCCGTTGGATGAGTTGGATGGCATCGTTGACGGGGCCAGCGAGGTCTTTTTCGGCGAAGTCGAAGATGGGGCCCGTGGTGACGACGTCCCCTGAGGTGTCGACTTTTCCACCGAGCTCATGGAGGCGGAATCGTCCGAACTGGTCGTAGTTCTCGAACGGCAAGCCGAGTTGGTTCATCTGTTGGTGACATTTCCAGCAGTAAGCGTCGTTGCGAACGGTCTCGAGGCGCTCACGCAGCGTCTTCGTTTGGTCGCGACTGACGACGGCGTTCACGGTGACGGGGACATCGGGGACAGTGCCTCCGAGGAGATGTTCAAGGATCCATTTGCCGCGGCGCACTGGGTCGTTATCGAAGTTCGTCGAGTGGGCGATGAGCCAAGCGGGTTGGGTGAGGATGCCTGAACGCTCGTCGCTGGGGAGGGTGACCGGACCTTTGCGATGTTTGAAATCGGCTGGGAGGTTGTAGATGCGATGAGTGGGTGTCGCGTTCGATTGGGGGAGGCGCGGTTCGATCACTGCGAGGTTGGTCGTCAGCAGCCTGCGCAACACGTCAGTGTCCTCGTTGACGATGTGGGTGATGAGGGATTCTGTTTCGCGGACGAGTGTGGCTGGGTTGTAGCCGCCAATCCCTTGCGGCACGTCCTTGAAGACGCCGACGGCTTTTTTGTAGTCAAAGAATTCGTCGAAGAAGACGAGGATCCTTGCGTTGGGGCGGGGACCGTCGAGCAGTTCTTTCACGAGGGAGGCGACCTCCTCTCGGGTGTCGAGTGTGCGATCCACCTTGGCGCGGGTGGTTTGGATCGCCTGAGGGGGACGGCCTTCGGCGAGGGTCTGGGTGAGTGCGGAGAGGATCTCGGTTTTTGAGAGTCTTCTGCGGCCGTGCTCGTCAAGAGGACCTTCCCCGAGTTCCAGACGGTAGATGGCTTCTGGGTTCAGGAGTGGGGCGGTGAGCGCGATCCGGCCCGCTTGCAAGCGCCCGAGGGATGGGACCGCCTTCTCGTAAAGTTTGCGGATACTGTTGATCTCGTCCTCGGTGGGCGCGCGGTCGTAGGCGGTGGAGGTCACGCGGGACACTGCGTTGAAAAGGTCCGCGTGCGAGGGTTCGCGGTCAGGGTGAAGGATGGGGAAGAACCACGGTGCGGCAACGGATCCCGCGACGGTGCGGAGCTGTCCGTCATGCAGTTCCACATTGGTCCAGGATTCGATGAGTTGTTGGGCGTTCCGGAGGACGATCTCGGTCGAGGATTCGTCGACGGTGTAGAGGGCGCTGTAGTCGGAGATCTGCTGGCCGGGCACGAGGGAGAACGGTTGGATCCCCGAGCCACCGAGTCGGTAGGCTGCGGGGCGCTGGCGCCAGGCGCGGACTTGGGTGGCTGGGGCCGGATGCGGTGTCACGCCGAAGAGTTGTTCGTGCGGGAGGAAGTTCCCGAAGTTGGGCCAGTCCAGTTTGTTGTTGAGATGGTGGCCGGTGGATCGGAGGGATTCGCCGATCCATGCGAGCGCGGATTTCCGTTCGTCTTGGGAGGGTTTACGGCTTTTTTTCGGGGGCATCTGGCCGAGTTCCATCTGTTCGTGGATTGCGGCCCAGACCTCGGGTTTTGTATCCTTGAAAGTCGAGACGGATTCGAGGGAAAGACCTCCCTTCTTTTCGTCGTTGTCGTGGCAGTTGACGCAGTACTTCCCGAGGATGGCTGCGATATCTGCGGTGTGCGCGGTGATGCAGAGCGTGAGGGAGAGCAGGCAGAGCAGGGTGATTCGCATCGTGATCACTTTTTGTTCGGCTTTCTGGAGATCTCTCCGCTCTTCGACACCTCGTGAAGGACGGAGATGCGGAACTTGCCGATGGTTGCGGGACTGAGGTGTTCGAGGGTGATGAGGAGGGGCGCTCCTGAGGAAGGAGAAAGGGTTTCGCTTGGGTGCATCCAGATGGCTCCGTCCGCGCCGTTCCTCGACGGAGGAGCGATGATGAAGGTCGCAGATTGTTCCTTTCCAGCGCCTCCCGAGATGGCCCAACCGGTGTTGGGAGTTGCGACGCCATCGACGGCATCGGCGACCCGCGTGCCGGGTTGTTGGAAGGTGGCGTTCGCGTCGAGCACACGGACAGGTATTTTGGGGGGATCGGACCGCTTGGCGCCGAACAGCATGCGGATTTCCGAGAGCATGAAGGTGCCATCGGGGGAGCGGCCTGGACCTTGTTTAGGAAGGGTGGGATCGGTGAGGGTCTCGAGTTTGATCGCCTTGGGTTGGATCCCTTGGGGGATGGTGGCTTTCAAGGTGTATGTGTCTTTGACCGGCTTGCCGTTGACGAGCACGGAGCCATCGGATGCGATGGTCGCAGTGGCGCCCGACTCGCTTTCGAAATCGCTCGGGATGAGTGCTGTCCAACGGCTCTCGATGGGAGAGGGGGGCGATTGCGGCTTACGTCGGAGGATGAACCGGAGCCCGACACCGTTCTCGGGGATCACGGCCCAGGTTCGCATCGCGGAACGGCAGTACTCGGCGGTGCTGAGCCATGCGCCGCCCTTGGTGACGACACCGAAGTTCGGGTCAGGTTTTTCGGGCGTGAGACGAGTCGGGTGGTATTGGGTCGCGGTCCACTCGGCGAGGTTGCCGTGCACGTCGTGGAGCCCCCAGGAGTTCGGCGGAAAACTGCCGACTGGCGCCATTGTCGCGAATCCGTCCGACCACTGTTTGTGGGCGTAGGTGAAGATGCCCGTCTGGCGGTCTCCGAAGTAGATCTTCGCGTCGGGTCCTTTCTCTTTCCATGACTTTGGCAACTCGCCGAACGCTGTGCTTTCCCTCAGGGTACGGTCCGCGAAGTTGCCGTGCTTCGCGAGGTCAGCGGGATTGTCTCCAAAGGAGTAATCGGTCCGAGAGCCCGCCCGGGCCGCGTATTCCCATTCGGCTTCGGTGGGAACATCGTAGATCCATCCCGCGGGGGCGGTCTCATTGAGCTTCGTGAGGTAGGATTCGACGTCCTTTGCTTCGTGGATCTTGTTGAGAGGGTGAAGTTTGTGCTCTCCGGTTGAGAGGTAAACGCCGGGGCGCATGCTCAGCATCTCGCGGCGGGTGAACTCGAACTTGCCGATCCAGAAGCCGTCCTTGAACTCGATCTCGATAGGGGATTCGTCATCCTGATGTGCGGGACGGTCTGGAGGGCTTCCCATGGTGAATCGACCTGGAGTGCACCAGCAGAAGATCATGCCGCGTTCGCTCACCCATTCGTCGCCGGGCTTTGTGCCGTTGATCAGTTGCGCAGGGGTTGTGAGCGGTTTGGATGGGGGCGATGCCAGTTCCTGGAGGTTTTCCAACGTGGAGACCTTGGTCGCTGAAAGTTCATCCAGCACCTTGTCGAGGGTGCGGGTGGATTTGAGGCCTTCCACGAGTTTTTGGGCGCAAGGGGACGTGCCGGTCGAGGACGCTTCGATGACCTCGTTGAATGGTGCCGCAAAGACCGTGAGGCATTCCGTCCCGATCTTCGTGGGTTTGATCAGGCCAGCTTTAAGCCCCTTGCTCTGGGCGGGATGCGCATAGCAACCATCGACGATCAGGATGTTCCGTGCACTGCCGGAGTCCTTGGCGAGCAGGCTCATGAGTCGAGAGATCCCGGTCTGCGAGATTGCAACGGTCCCCTCGTGGAGCGGGTTTCCATCGATCGGGAGCAATGCGTCGTCGGCGTTGGGCGAATCGGGTTTGCTCTCAGGGAGCGCGTAGCCGGAGAAGTAGACGAGCGCGGTGCCTTTGGTCGGGACGGTACCAGCGAAGGAGGCGAAGGCCTCTTTCATCTCCTTCGCCTTGAGGTTTTCAAGGAGTGTGACGGTGAAGCCGCGCCGTTTGAGAGCATCGCCGACGGTGCGGATGTCGTTCGGCGGGGATGCCAGAGGGGCTTTTGGATAATCGCCGTTCCCGATCAACAATGCCACGCGATGTTCCGCGTGGCTTGTTGGCGCGCAGAGCGCGGAGAGCAGGATCAGGGCGACGGTGCTGAAGCTGCGTCTCATGAGAGCAGTTCACGGATCGGGCCTAGCTGTTCGATTGCGCCCACCAGCGAGGTGTCCTTGGTCCCGAAATGGTCGGTGGGTGCTCCTGCGGCGTGCAGGAGGGTGTTGTAGAGCATCGCGATGGTGGCGTGTCCTTTGGATCCGTACTTGGCGAAGTTGAGGAAACGGTTGTTCGGTTTGAGTCGGCCTCCGAGGTTGCCCAACATGACCATGGGCCAGTCGAAGCAAGAGGAGTGATGGTTTTCCGCGCTGTCGCTCAGGTAGAGGATGACGGTGTTGTCCATCATGGTCCCGGAGCCTTCGGGCATCGCCGCGAGTTTGTCGACGAGTTTGGCGAGCAGTTCCATGTTGTACTGGCGGATCTTCACAGCCATGGATTTCCCCTCGCTCATGGGTTGACCGGGTTTCGGCGTCTCGTTGTACATGTGACCGATGGAATGGTTATCGATGGTGATGCCGAGCCCTTTCCATGTGGGGTAACTTGTGGCGCCTGACGTGAGCGTGACGGTGTTCGTCATCCCCGTGATGAGAGCGGTGGCGGCGACCTCGAAATGAGCCTCGAGTTGTTTGGTCTCGACCGGACTCGTGTAGAGTTCGTCGCGCATCTTGGGGATGAGGTCGGCTTTCACCTCCTTGAGACGGGATTGGCGTTTCCCGATCGAGGAGAAAGCGTCCGCGAACTGTTGGAGTTTGTGCGCTTCCTCGCGGGGCAGTTGACGTTCGATCCTCTTGATGTCCTGCGACACGTGGTCGAGCAGCATGGATTGGGCGGCCACCTCGACGGAAGTGTTCCCTCCCAAGATCTTTCCGAAGAGCATGTTGTAGGCGAGGGCTGGGTTCTGGTAATGGGGCACCTTCTGGTTCGGACCGGAGGCTGAGCAACAATAGAAGATGTTGGCTGGACCACCGATATGGCCGAGAGCGAGGTGCTGGAAGATGGCGGGGTTCGCTTTGGCGATTGCGGCATCGATGGTGATGTCCTTTGCCCCAGCGCCAGCGGCGTAAGCGCCCAGGGATCCGAAGCCGTTGGAGTGGCCGCCTCCACAGACGCGTCCCGACATGCCTTGGAGGAGTGTCAGACGGTGCCTGTGTCTTTCCAGAGGGGAGAGAGGCGCTGGCAGGCCATATACGGGGGCGGAAAGATCCACGTCCACGAGGGAATCCTCGCCGTTGCATTTGCCGGTCTGTCCACCTTTCGGATTGGGCATGTCCTTGCGCATCAGTCCGGTCGGTTGGATGTCGTCGGGGGGTAATCCATTGCCTTCGAGGAAGAAGACGAAGCGCATCGGCTTGGGGGCACCTGCAGCTTCGGCTTCAAGTCGCAGGAGAAGTGGGCTGAGGAGGGGTGTGGTGGCTCCGAGGGCGAGCGTCTTGAGAAGGGATCGGCGTTGCATGGGGCAAGGGATGGGATGGGGGGCATCGAGGTGGTCGATGGTGTGATAGATTGATCCGGTAAAGTCTTTTTTGTTAGGATATTAGAATCGTAGAAGGGACGGTGGAAAGTGGGGGTATCGCGCGTTGCTGAACCGTCAGACGAGCCCTCGCATCGTCCCCGTGCTGCTTGCGAACTTGGGGGTATCGATTCCCAACTGATGCAGCATCGAGACGAAGAGGTTCGGCAGCGGTTCGTTCTTGGACCGGTCGAATGCAAGGTGTTGTCCGTGCTTCCATGAACCGCCGGCCAGCAGGATGGGAAGGTTCCGGTTGTCGTGGCTGTTCCCGTTGCCGAGGTTGCTCCCGAAAAGGATCTGTGTGCGGTCGAGGAGATTGTGCTGGGCTTCCTGTGTGGCTCGAAGTTTGGTGAGCAGGGTGTTGAGCGACGCGAACTGCGCTAGCTCCAGATTCTTGAGTTCGCGGAGTTTGTCTTCTCTCCCGACATGATGGGAAAGGTTGTGGCTTTCTGTGCTGACCCCCGGGATGTGTTCGCTGAAGCCGTCCAGACGGATCATCAGCGTGATGAGGCGGGTGCTGTCGGTTGTGAAGGCGAGGTGCGCGAGGTCGTACATCGCGCTGACCTTTTCGAGCAGATATTCGCCATCCTTCGGGGCCGGAGTCTGGACCTTTGGCTTTGATTTGAGTTCCCATTCCTCGGCGATGAGGAGTCGTTTCTCGACCTCGCGAACGGAGGTGAAGTACTGGTCGAGCCGATCTCTGTCGGGTGCGCCGAGATTTTTTTGGAGGTCTTTTGAGCGTTCGGCAACCGCGTCGAGGATGCTACGTCCGGTTCGCAGATGGTGGAGCTGTTTGGTCACTTCCTGTTCGTTCCCAGCGACGAACAGGGTCTTAAAGACTTGGGCGGGGCTGCGTTCGGCGGGGAGCATGACGCCTGAGCTGTTGAAGGAGAGAGATTGGTTGCCGCTTTTGGAAACGACCAAGGGCAAGGCGGCGACGCGTGTGAGGTGGCCGATCCGTTCGGCCGCGAATTGGTCCAGGGAGATGGAGTTCCTGAATGAGGCGGTGCCGGGGTGGGGAGCAGCGGTGAGGTAGGTGACTTCTGCGGAGTGGCCGCCAGTGACGTCCGGGTGCGAGGTGCCTGAGAGCACCGTGAAGCGGTCGCGGTGGTCTTTGAGAGGTTCGAGATAGGGCGTGAGGACGTAATCGGAGCCTTGCTGTTCTGGGTAGAAGTGACGGTCGAGGATCCCGAGATTCGTGCAGATGGCGAGGATACGCCGGGGTTCGTCCGGTTGCCTGCTCAGGGCTTCCAAGAAAGGGAGCGCCATGACGGCCCCTGAGGCGCGGAGGAGGGTGCGACGAGAGATGGTCATTTGGAGGTTGTTGGCGGATTGTCGAGCTGGCGGATGAACAGGGGGCTCATGATCACCTGCTCGAGGAGGGATCGGAGACCGTGCTTAGAGGGTTTGGTCTTTGAGAGGATGGATTCGATTGCGGGGCGATCGGAGAACCGTGGAGCGTGACCGGTCGAGTAGGTCAGGAGTTGGCGGACAACGTTCCGGGCGAGTGCGTCCTCGTTTTCCAAAAGCAGTCGGCGGAAGTCCGAGATGTTCTTGAATTCGCGTCCGTCCGCCATGTAACCGCTCGGGTCAACGGACGCGCCGAGGCGGATTTTCGAACGGTTGCGTTGCGAGGTCTCGCTGATGATCTCAATGGAGGGTTCATCGATCATCTTGGCATCTTTGCCTGTGCCGACGCGCACCTTTTTCGGCTGACCTGCGATCCGGTACTGATCTCGCCAACCTCCGATGACGTCGAAGTTCTCGAGGGCGAGTCCTGGGGGATCGATCTTGGCATGGCAGGTGGCGCAAGCGGCATCGGCGCGATGCTTCTCGATCATCTGGCGGATGGTGACCGCACCGGTGGCGTCGGGTTCGATGGCTGGAACATTGGGTGGTGGGGGTTGACGGGGCACTCCGAGGATACGTTCGATGACCCAAGCGCCTCGGAGGACAGGTGATGTGGCGGTGCCGTTCGCGGTGACTTTGAGGATTGAAGCTTGGGTGAGGAATCCGCCTCTCGGCGATCCTGGAGGAAGTTTGACCTCGCGGAAGGGGCTCCCAATCACGCCGCGGATGCCATATAACTCGGCGAGGCGTTGATTCACGAGGACGGTGTCATCCGACACAAGAGCGCGCACGCTGATATTCTTGTCGATGAGCCTCCGGAACGAGCGGCGTGTCTCCGCGAGCATCGAGTCGTGGAGATAGGGGTCGTATTCTGGGTAGAGGGTTTTGTCGGGGGTGGTGAAGTCGATCTTCCTGAGTTCGAGCCATTCATCGAGGAAGTGGTGGATGAACCGCTCGGATTTGGGATCCGCGAGCATCCGTGCGACCTGGGCTTTTAGTGTGTCCGCCTTGGAGAGGGTGCGATTGGCGGCGAGTTGGAGGAGGACTTCGTCGGGTGGGGCGTTCCAGAGGAAGAAGGAGAGACGCGAGGCGAGCGCGTGTTCGCGGGGCTCGAGGCCGATGACCAAAAAGTCTGGCGAGCAAAGGATCGCTTGGTATCCCGTGAGGAGGGCTTCGGTGATCGGTGTGCCGGTGCTGAGACTGGACTCGACGAGCGACTCATACCGAGCAAGTTCGCCATCGATCAAGGGGCGGCGGAATGCGGTGGAGGCAAATCGTTTGAGGAGTATCCGATAGTCCTCACCTCCCTCCCCGAAGAGGGTTCGGTGACTTTTCGGTGGCCACTGATCGAAGAGCGGTCCTTCGACTTCGAACCAGTCGAAGGCGATGCTTGGGCCTTCGTAGTCGAGCACGCCTTCGTTCGAGCCTGAGTTACGGGCGCCGACGGCGGGCAGGGTCATCGCGTGGAAGGAGACCCTGTCGTTCGGATCGAGCCACACCTTGAGTTCGTGAGTGACGGGCTTGAGCGATGATGCATCGAAGAAGCCGAGCGGCTGACCTTTGAGGGAAGCTCGGATGACGTGCGTGGCCTCTCCGTCACCGTAAAACTCGACGTTTTCGGTTCGACCGGCGTCGACCTTGGCCTCGGTGAGACGTGTGTACTGCCAAGGTCCATCGCCTTCCCGGAAATAGGGAGGTCCGTGTGAAGTGAAGTTGCGTATGACGCCTCTTCGCGAAGCTTCGACATGGTCGCGCATCCATCGCAGGCTCCATGCGGAGAACCGGACGCGATACCAGCCACTGACGGTTGGCCGGAACCGATCGATCTGAAGCCCTTCCGGTTGATGCGCGCCGATCACCCCTGTGAGTAGGGCGACCGACTCGGCTTCGCCGGCGAACTTGGCGGCCCGGTAGGTGTTACCGATGTCCTTTTCGGGGTTCCCGACGATGTGAGTGGTGAGGCCTGGCGCGAGTTCATGACCTCGCAGGGGGACGGCACAGTGGACCGCGATGGCTGCCCGCGCAGTGTCCTGTCGGGATGCCAGTTCCCGCCACGTGCGAGTGTCGGGTCGTGCAGGTGGCATGTTTGCTGCCATCCGGAGCGCGAACTCGGCGGCCTGCATATATTTTGAAACAAGGATGTTGGAGAAATCGAGTGCCCCTCCGACCTTATCGAATCCGTCCTGTTGTCCGTCCTCTGGGAGGAGATCTTGGATGCGGAGGTTCGGGAGGTGCAGGAGGTCTCGCAGGGCGCTTTCGAACTCGCCTCGGTTCATCCGTCGAGCGGTAGCGATGGGGCGCTGGGTTTCAGCTTGGGAGATCGAAGAGCGGAGGCTCGCGAGAAAGTTCGACCGGGATCGGTCGTCGGGTTGCGTCCTTTTTTTCGGAGGCATCTCGCTGGTCGCAACGCGGTCATGGAGATGGATCCAATGGGAAAGGTTGTCGGTGTTGATGGGAACCTTCTGCAACGCATCGATGTCCAGGTTGCCCTTTTTGGAATCCGCGTCGTGGCAATCGATGCAATAGGACGTGAGGAAGTCGGTGCGCTCCGTGGCTCCGAGTGGGGCGAGGGCGCACAGGTGGAGGGCGAGAGAGATCAGGAGCGTTCTCATCTTGATCTGCTGTTATTCCTTGGACGCTTGGATTGAGCCATCTCGCGACGGAGGTCGGCCCTGGTCTGTTCCATGCCGTCTTCGGCTGCCTTTCTTGCCCTGATGGCATCGCGTGCAGCGATGGCCTCGTAGAGTTTTCGGTGATGGTGCAGGGCGACTTTCGCCCCGCTCTGTTTAAGCGTTGTGCGCCTTGACTCGAAGAGGAACTGGGCGAGGACGTCGAGCAGGATGCCGAACACGGGGTTGCCTGATGCGTCAGCAATGAACTTATGGAACCTCATGTCAGCCACGATCTGTTCCTCGATGGTGCGCGCCTTTGCGAGGGCCTCATTTGCCTCGCGCATCTGTTCCAGATGTTCCTCGGTGGCCCGTCCTGCGGCGAGAACAGCGGCTTCGATCTCGATGGGGCGACGGGCTTCCCAGACATCGATGAGGGAAACGCTCGAGCGTTCAACGAGGGTGGAGAGTCCGGTGATGACGGCATGAGGGGTGACCGGACGCACGGTGGGGACTTTCCCTTGGGAGATGTCGATCCACCCCTGTGATTGGAGGATGCGAGTGGCCTCTCGGACGACAGTGCGTGAGACCCCGAGTCTGGCGCAGAGTTCGCCTTGGGATGGCAGTTTTGATGAGGGCTGGTTGAGGTCGTTGAGGATGAGTTTGCGCAGGGAATCGACGGACCGACTTACGAGATTGCGGGATTCGAGAGTGCGGACGTCAACCATGGTCCAAACTTGTATGATATGTGATAGGGTGTGTCAAATCATGGGGGCCGATCACGGGTTACGGCAGGGTTCTAGCTGAACCGACGCGAGTGACCGTGACATCAATGATTTATGGATAACGAAAGGAAGCGTTCGGGATGGTCAAAAGGCGTCTGCCACGCGGTTCGGTGTGGGCTTGGTTTGGCTGGTCTTCTTGTGGGAATGCGGGTGTGTGCGTTGGACCTTGTGAGGGATGGGGTGGCCCGGGCGACGATCATCTCTGGATCGGTGTCGCCGATTGGCGAGGCGGCGCGTCAGGGGAAGCCAGCGAAGGGGGTGAGGGTGCCGGTTGAGACGGACGAGCAGCTTGCGGTGCGGGTATTGGGCGAGTGGGTGAAGAAGATGACGGATGTGGAGCTTCCGGTTGCAGAGGTCGCTCCTGAGGGCGGGGTATCGATCCACGTGGGCCGTGCTGCGATAGCGGCGGGGCTCAATGTGGATGACATCGAGAGTCCGAGCCGTGAGGGGTTAAGGATCGAGGTTGAGGGTCAGCGGGTGCTTATCGGGGGGCAGAGCGAGGGGGCTACGTTGAAAGCGGTGTGCCGATTTTTGGAGGAACTGGGTTGTCGGTACTTGATGGATGGGCCATTGGGCGAGGTCTACCCGATATCCAAGACGTTGAGTGTGGGTGGTTTGAGGATCACGGAAAAGCCGGGGCTTTCATGGCGGAACCCGAAGGGACCATCATGGAACGCGCGGTTATGGAAGGCTTGGAATGGGGCTGGCGGGACAGTGTTCGGGCATGCGCACTCATGGGGTGGTTATGTTCCAGCGAAGGAGTTCGAGCAGCACCCTGAGTATTTTGCGTTGGGGCAGGATGGGCAGCGCAAGAACAACGGTTGGCTCTGCACGTCCAACGGCGAACTGCGCGAACGGTTCGCGTTGGGGGTCGTCTCGGCGATCGAGAAGGGCGCCACGAACCCGTCGCTCTCGCCGACGGACGGTCGCGGGTATTGTCAGTGTGCGACGTGCAAGTCGCAGGACGATCCTTCGTCGCTTGAGCCGTCCAGCGGAACGGTATCGATCTCCAACCGGTACACAGATTTTTTTGATTGGGTGGGACGTCGGGTGGCGCAGACGAATCCTGGATCGGTCTTAAGTTTTTATTGCTATGCGGATTACACGCAGCCGCCGACGTTGAAGCGTGCGCTTTCACCGAACCTTTGCGCGATGATCGCGCCGATCCGCTACTGTCGCCTGCATCCGATGGGGCATGTGGGGTGCGGTTCGCGGGAGCAGCAGGTGGGCATGATTCAGGGGTGGGCGTCGGTCGCGAAGCGTTTGGGGTATTACAACTACATGTACAACCTCGCGGACGGGACGCTTCCGATGTTCAAGTTCAGCGCGTGCAAGAAGGAGTTCCCGTATTTGGCGGAGAGAGGGCTCACTTACATGACGATCGAGGTGCTTTCGAACTGGCACATCTACGGGCCTCAGATCTATCTGAGTTTGAGGATGGCGTATGACCCTGGGGCAGATGCGGAGGCGGTGATGGACGATTATTGGGTCAAGTTCTATGGAGCGGCTGCGGCGCCTGCGATGAAGGAGTATTGGATGGGGATTGACGCTGCGCAGCAGGCGTTGAAGACCCATGCGGGGAGTTTTTTTGGGTTGGCCCAGGTCTACACGCCGGAGTTCTTGACGCGTTGCGAGGGGCTGTTGGCTAGGGCTGAGGCGTTGGCGGCCAGCGACCCTGTGTTCACGAAGCGGGTGGCTTTGCATTCGGAGGGGCTTCGGAGTGCGAGGTCGTATCGGACGATTTCGGATGCGATGGATAGTGGCGACTTTGCAGGTGCGCTAGTGGAGTACGAGCGGACGTTGGTCCGGTTGAAGTCGTTGATCGCTGAGGGTGGGGCGAATCCCGAGTATGGCGTTGCGTACTTGGAGAGGTTCCTGAGCAAGACCGTCCGATCTGGAGCGGCGGCCCTTACGGCCCCGAATCGACTGATCTCGGTTCTCCCTGACCGGATGAGGTTCAGTGCGGATGAGAACGATGACGGTGAGATGCGAGGATTCCATCGTTCGGAGTTCAGGGATGAGGATTGGATGCAGGTGGCGACTCGGCGTGTGACGCTGGATGTTCAGGGGTTCGATAAGAACTCGGTGCTTTGGTATCGGACGCGGTTCTATGTCCCGGAGTCGCATGGGCCGTTGTCGTTGTTCTTCGGAGAGGTGGATGGGAGCTCTGAGGTTTTCGTGAATGGACGAAGAGTGGATGTGCCTGCGGTGGTGGATCCGACGAAAGATGTGAAGAGGGCCGTTGAGAGACCGGTTGCTTCCGCGAGTCCCTCGGTCCCGGTCCCTGTGTTGAAAGCGGTGCGCGAGGGGTTGGGAAAATCGCGGACTCCGTTTGAGGTGGATGTGACGGATGTGGTGAGGGCGGGGGAGAATGTGCTGGCGCTCCGGGTTGACCACACTCGGATGACGGACCTCTCGTTGGGCGGGATCCTGCGGCCGATCCTGTTGATCGAGAGACCGAGGCGTTAGCGAAGGAGTCCGTCCGCGGTGGATCTTTTTCAAGGAGGCTCTATGACACGACGATTCAAGCACGGGTGGCTCACGGTCCTTCTCTCGTGTTTCCTGTTCGGCGACCGTGAATCGGTTGCGGTTCCGTTGGTAGAGAATCGAGCGGGGATGGTTGGCGTGGCATTGTTGAACGGCGCTTCGGAGTTTGAGGAACGGGCGACGAAGGAGTTGGTGGATCACGTGGAAAGGATCACTGGGGTGATGTTGAAGGTGGATCGGATGGGTGCGGAGGGGGTGCGAGCGTTCGTGGATGGTCAGCGCGCGTCGAGTCGGGGTGCGGTCTTGATTGGAGGGTGTGCGGATGTGCTGGGTCTTCCCGATCCGCCGCTGGCGCGTGGTGCGTTCGAGATCATCAGCGGGGACGGGGTGATCCGGGTTCATGGGAACATGGAGGGAGTGATCGTTGGGGTGTGCGAGTTGATGGAGCAACAGGGGGTGCGATGGTTTGCGCCGGGGGACCTCTTCACGATCATCCCGAAGGCGGGTTCGATCGAGGTGAAGCCGCAGCGGATGCGGAGGGAACCGTCGTTCGCATCTCGGTGGTTCCAGATGCCGGACAAGGATTGGCAGTTACGGGTACGCTGTGGTGGGGAAGTTTTCCCTGGCGCGCACGGATTGCCTGGGGTGAAGGGGAGCTTGGACAAGAGGACTGGCGAGATCGTTCCGGCGGAGAATGCGGAGGTGTTCGCGTTGGTTGGGGGGAAACGTTCGACCCGTCAGCATTGCATCTCGAACCCGCGTCTTCTCGAGCTTGTGGTGGGGTCTGTCATGCAGACCCGCGCGAAGGGTGGGGGACCGGTGATCGGGATGGGTCCGAACGATGGGCGCGGCTTTTGTGAGTGCGCTGGGTGTCGCGCGTTGGATGGGGAGGATTTTGATCCGTTCTCGCATGAACCGTCGGTGACGGATCGGTACGTCTGGTTTTTCAACCAGGTTTTGGAGCGGGTGCGTCCGACGTATCCTGACACACGGTTGGCGTTCTACGTGTACCACTCGTACATGCGTCCGCCGATGCGTTGGAAACCGGATCAGGCGATCATGGGGGCGCTTGCGCCGATCGGGTTGGATCGTGTTCACGGTTTTTCGAATCCGCTATCCCCTGAGCGTGGGTACGCGAAGTGGTTGTACGGTGAGTGGTGCAAGTTGTTGCCGGACATGTACGACCGAGGGTACTGGAGCAATCTTGCCTGTCCGGGGTTCCCGTTCCCGATCGTGCACCGGTTGCGGGATGAGATCCCCCTTTGCAAGGAGATGGGACTGCGTGGCTGGCGTGTGGAGACGTTCCCGAACTACGTGTCACAGACGCCCTCCTTGTATGTTGCGGCGCGGTTGATGTGGGACCATCGCGCGGATGTGGATTCGATCCTCGCCGATTTCCATGAGCGCTGTTTTGGGGCGGCGGCGGGGCCGATGGCCGCTTATCACGCGTTGATGGATGGCTCGATGAGGGATGCGGACCATTCGACGGGATCGGCGTGGGATATGCCGTTTTTCTATCCGGAGTCTGTGAGGCGGAAGGCCTCGGCGTTGTTGCTTGAGGCAGCGGCATTGGCGGGGGATGGGGATGCGCGGGAGCGGGTGTTGGCAATCACGAGGAGTTTTAGATTGCTCGAGCAGTTCATCGGGATGATGGATGCTCGGACGCGAGGCGATCTTGTCGGTGCGATGGAAGCGCTGCGTCGGATGGATGAGGAGGCGAAGGTGTTGATGGAGAGAGGTCCTGTGCCATTGCTCTCGGCGGGGCGGTTCAGCACTTACGTGAACTACATGAACCGGTTCTTCCGACCGGCGACGGAAGGGGGGTATCAGCGGGTGAGCGGCGAGAACCGTTTGTTGGTGGCTGCGAAGGACGAATGGGATTTCCAGATCGATCCGCAGCGTGTGGGTGAACCGCTGCGTTGGTGGGA
>CAZAZT010000014.1:0-3690 GCA_964489645.1 uncultured Chthoniobacteraceae bacterium
CTCCTCAGCCTCCTCCCCATCGCGAACAACATCGCTCAAGAACAGACAGCGCGCCCGCCTCTCTCATCGCGCCTCGCAAATGCGTTCGTCGATGAACAGACCTCCGGAACCTATTACCGCAACTCCCTCAGCAACAGCACCACCCGTGACCCTGATCCGCCAAAATACGCGGCCAACTTCAGCCAGTCATGGCTCTCAAGCATCGGAACCATCTACCAACCCGAGCAACTCTCGTGGCTCGACATCGGACTCGATACCCGTCTCCGCTTCGAATACCGCGACAACGACCTCCGTGACTTGAACCAACTCGACGCAAAATCCTCTCTCTCGCAGAAAAACCCAAAACAGTTCACTCAAACCGATAACGTCTTCCTCCAACGCACCCGCCTCTATCTCGGAATCAAGAACCTCATCGACCCATTCCGATTTGCCGTCGAAATTGCCGACTCACGCCGATACGGTGGATCAAATTTTCGCCCTGTCCCGAAGGGCGATGAAATCAACGCCTTCGAACCGATCCGGCTCTACGGCGAACTGTATTTCAAAGATCTCCTCGGCCACGACAGCCATGGAAACGCCCGCCCATTCAGCCTCCGCTACGGCATCCATAACTTTGAATTCCTCGATCGTCGATTGATCGCCAACAACCAATGGAGGAACACCGCCAACACCTTCCAAGGCTTCCACGGATCCCTCGGCCAAGAGTCCAATGATTGGCAGGTCGACCTCCTCGCCATCCAACCGCTCAAACGCCTCGAATATGATCGCGACGAAGTCACCGATCCCGTCTGGGTCTACGGAGTCATCGGGCATTGGCGCAAATGGTCCGACTTCCTGACCATCGAACCGTATTACTTCCAGCGCAGGAACCCCCACTACATCGACTCCAATGATAAGGGAGTCACGAAACGCGTCGTCCACTCCCCTGGCCTGCGTGCCTACGGAGTGCTCCCGGAAACAGGGTTCGATTTTGACGCGAGTGTCATCCCTCAGTTCGGAAGCAAAGCAGCATTGGAACCTGCTCAACTCGGCAAAGGTGACAAAACCGACGGTAGCGCCACCCGAGCCGCTGAGAACATTCGAGCCCTCGGCTACACCGCTGAGGTCGGCTACACGTGGACCAAAGAGGCATGGAAACCCCGCCTCTCCTTCTTCTACGGATTCGCCAGCGGCGACAATCTCGCGAACCCGACAACCTCCGGAAAGATCCCCTCAGGCGCAACGTCAACCGACCTGACGGACAATCGCTTCGAACGCTTCTACGGATTCCAGCGTCCATGGTCAGCCCACGACTACATCGTCTTCGAAAACATCAGCTCTCCCAAGGTCCGGCTCGAGTTCAAGCCACACAAAGATCTCCGCGTGGATCTCGGTTTCAGTTGGTTCTGGCTCGCCAGCGGCTCAGACCGCTATTACCGCGCCAACGCCGCCGCCGGAACTTCCCGAGATTACAAAGAGTCGTACGGATCTCACATCGGCAACGAGATCGATATCCGTGCCCGTTACTCACTCACCAAGAACACAGAGGTCACCGTGGGATACTCCTACTTCAAATCCGGAACCTTCACCGAAAAGAATGTTTGGAGCACACCCTCCGGAACCCCGGCCTCCCAAGGCAGAGGCGACAGCAACTTCGCCTACATCGAGATCTCACAAAAGCTGTTCTAACCTTCGCGTTTGCTGCTGGTTAAAGGAAGCCCCGCGCTCGATGGAACACAGTGCTTTTTCCTTGGCACCGTCACTCGGCCACCCCTCCACGCGCCCCTGACGACAATCGACCGCCCTCGCACCAATCCAACACAACCATCCAGAGCCCGAAGGGACTCACCAAAACCCGTATCCAGCCTTGCGGCCACTCACCCAACAATACGTCGCCATCGCGTTAACCTTTGGCGGCCACCCTAACCCGAGTCGACAACACGCGATCAACCTACGCCCATCCGCTGCCCCGTCCCCCCAATGCACATCCCACGGGATTTTCCGGACATGGACTCCAGTCCATCCCCCCCATCAATCCAACAATCACTCCTCCACGGCCTCTTCGCCTCGCCCGCCAGTACCGCCGCCTTTCCCGAAAATCAGCTCCTGCAACCACCTGCGCAGAGAGTTTTCCCTAGATGACCACTCGCAGTAAACTTGTCGGTCGCTCATGTTCCGCATCCGTTATCCAGAAGACCTGCCGATATCCGCCAAACGTCAGGAAATCCTTGCCGCCCTCGGCTCGTCGCAGGTCGTGATCGTTGCAGGGGAAACCGGCTCCGGAAAAACCACGCAACTCCCCAAAATCTGTCTCGAAGCAGGGCTCGCTGCATCAGGCCGGATCGGCTGCACCCAACCACGCCGCGTAGCCGCCCTCAGCATCTCGCGAAGGGTCGCCGAAGAACTCAACGTCCCCTGGGGTTGCGAAGTCGGATGCAAGATGCGGTTCGCCGACGACACCGTGCCCGAGACCCGCATCAAGTTCATGACGGATGGGATCCTCCTCGCAGAACTGCAATCCGATCCCGAACTGCGCGCCTACTCCGCACTCATCATCGACGAAGCCCACGAACGCTCGCTCAACATCGACTTTCTCCTCGGCCATCTCATCCGCCTGCTTCCAAGACGCCCAGAACTCAAACTCGTCATCACCTCGGCAACCATCGACACCAAATCGTTCTCTGAAGCCTTCAACCACGCTCCCATCATCGAAGTCTCAGGCCGAACCTATCCAGTGGAGATCCGGTATCGTCCGCCAGACTCGTTCGCACTCGAAAATGATGCAGAAGGCGCCACGCACATCATCCATGCGGTTCAAGCCGTCGAGGAATGCCTTCTTGAGTCATCCGACGGGGACATCCTCGTCTTCATGCCCACCGAACGCGATATCCGCGAATCACGCGACCTGCTCGAGTCGCGTCTCGGCCGCGGAACCGAGGTGCTTACCCTGTTCGGACGGATGGCATCCGCCGATCAACAACGCATCTTCGCTCCAGGCAAAGCGCGACGCGTCATCGTCGCAACCAACGTCGCAGAAACGTCGCTGACCCTCCCGCGCATCCGGTACGTCATCGACACCGGACTCGCCAGGGTCAGTCGCTACAATCCACGCACTCGCACCCGTCGCCTCCCGGTCGAAGAGATCTCACAGAGCAGTGCGAACCAGCGGGCGGGACGCGCAGGACGTCTCAGCGATGGCGTCGCCATCCGACTCTACTCAGCGGAGGATCACGAGAAGCGCATCCCGTTCACCCAACCTGAGATCCAGCGATCGAACCTCGCTGAGGTCATCCTTCGCATGAAAGCGTTCTGCCTCGGCGAGATCGAAACATTCCCGTTTCTCTCCCCCCCACAACCATCCGCAATCCGCTCCGGTTATCGGCTCCTGCACGAACTCGGAGCACTCAACGAAACGAACCACCTGACCGGCCTCGGCCTCGAACTCGCAAAGCTCCCGCTCGACCCGACGCTCGGTCGCATGCTCCTGCAAGCGCGAGAGGAACGATCATTGCCAGAAGTGCTTGTGATCGCAGCAGGGCTCAGTATCCCCGACCCTCGAGAACGTCCGGAGGACGCGGTTGAATCGGCGCGCACCGCGCACCAACGCTTCGAACATCCTCTCTCGGATTTCATCACCCTGCTCAACCTCTGGCGCGCTTGCCCCGAGGAAAGCGGCCGCGCATCGAACAATGTCCTCCGGAAGTTCTGCCG
>CAZAZT010000014.1:3790-40906 GCA_964489645.1 uncultured Chthoniobacteraceae bacterium
GAACGCAATCGCTACAAAGCATCAGGGAATCGCATCCTCACCCTCTTCCCAGGGTCCTCCCTCTTCCACCGCAACACCAAGCCAGACCGTAAAAACACGCGCGCCTCCGCGGACCAAACCACCGAGCAGTCCAAAACGCCAAGCCAGCCCGAATGGGTCATGGCCGCTGAAATCGTCGAAACCTCCCAACTGTTCGCTCGGACCAATGCAGCCATCGATCCCCTCTGGGCCGCAGAACTCGGTAGCCACCTGTGCGAATCCCGTTTCACCGAGCCCCACTGGAATCGTAAAGCCGAACGTGTCCTCACCCTCGAACGCGTTCTCCTGCAGGGCATGGAGCTATCCCGGAAACATTCCGATTACGGCAAGGTGAACCCCGAACACGCCAAAGAGATCTTCATCCGTTCCGCACTCGTCGCCGGTGACGCAACCATCCCCCTCCCTTTCCCTTCAGAAAACCTCCGCACCCGCGAGAAAGTAGAAAACGGTCTGACCCGCGTTCGCCACCACCGCGCACTCGACCTCGACGAAGCCCTCTACACCTTCTACGCAACCCGCCTACCCAACCTCTCCAGCATCCCTGATCTTCTGCGCTTCGCGCGTCACAGATGCTCCCAAGACAAGTCATTCTGCATCATCCACGAACGCGACCTCCTTGGGCAGGCCGACAATGGATACGACGCCACGCTCTTCCCGGATCAAGTCTCCTTTGGGAACGCAGTCATCCCCCTCCACTACCGCTTCAAACCCGGCGAAGAGACTGACGGTGTCACCCTGCAAGTTCCGCTGCCCGTGGCGGCCACCCTGTCCGATGCACAAATCAAATGGATGGTTCCCGGACTCCGCTCCGAGATCGCCATGCATCTGCTCCGAGCGCTGCCAAAAAGTGTCCGCCGCGAGCTGTCCCCCCTAGAGGAAAAAGCCCATCAAATCGCCAGTCACTTCACCCCAGGGCGGACCGATTTCTTTCGCGCCCTCGCGGACTTCATCACCAAGACCTTCCGGATCGCGATCAGTCCAGACTCGTGGACCAATACCTCCCTGCCCCTCCACCTCACCCCCCGCATCGAGGTCATCGACCGCGAGAAGCGAGCCGTAGCCTCCAGTCGCGACCTCTCCGAAATCCAGAAGAGTCTCGAATCCATCGATCATCGTACCTCTGCCTGGAACCGCTTGGCCCGCGAATGGGAACGTTCCAACTCGCAAACATGGGACTTTGGCGACATCCCAGAATCGCTTCCCGTCGAACAGATCGCCGGAACCGATGTCCTCGCGTTCCCCACTCTCACAGTCACTCCCACCGGCGTGGATCTTCGCCTGTTCAAAAAACGCTCCGAGGCGGACTCCCACATCCCTCGCGGCGTCCGAAAGCTGGCTGAAATCGCTCTTCATAAAGATCTTCAGCACCTCCGCCGTGAACTGATCAACACCTTCAAGAACACAGGCCGTTCAACCAAAGACGCCCCTCCCCTTCGCATGGGTCTCGAAAGTCTCGCCCTACCTCCGCGTTCGAGCACATCCGATGCGTCCTCGCCGGAAACCCAAGCGGACTCCGCACTCGCTCGGATCCTCGAGCACGCCCTCGCTTGGGATCCTCCGCACCCCCTCACACGCGACCGTTTCCTCGCATTCACCGAAAACGCACGCAAAGGATTACCCAAACTTGCATATCAGCTCGGCGAAAACATCCGATCAATCCGCACAGCAAAACAAGCCTTCCTCCAGTCGAAGGCCCGCTACAGGGGCTGGGAGGCGGATCTTGCGCGCCTCGTCCCTGACGATGTCTGCGCATCCACTCCGTACGAATGGATCCAACATATCCCGCGCTTCGTCAAAGCCATGCAAATCCGCGCAGAACGCGCCGTGCTGAAACCGATCAAGGATGCTGAACGCCAACAGATTGTCGCAGGCGTCTCAACCCTCACCCTTCCCAAAGCGAACTCTGAACGCTTCCGCTGGCTACTCGAAGAGTTCCGCGTCTCCGTGTTCGCCCAAGAACTCGGCACATCCGAAACGGTTTCAGAACGCAGACTCAGGGAGCAAGCAACAGCTCCGTGACCCGTCGAACCTGGATTCGCCCCGCATCGCACTCCGCAAGGCACGCCCCCTGCACCACTCGGCCAAAACGCATGGCCACCATCTCCCCCCAACCCAAACCCGCCCCCAATAGCTCAGGCATCCGCATCACCGCCATCGAAACCGTCATCCCCGATGACATCATGCCCGGACTCCTGCTGCTCAGGATCCACACCGATCAAGGATTCATCGGGCACGGCGAAACCTACTACGCACCCCATGCGGTCGCCGCGATGATCCATGATTGGATGGGCCGGCGACTCCTCAACTCAGACCCTCTCTCCATCGAAAGTCACTGGCGATTCCTCTACGAACGCTGCTCCGCCTTCGGTGGCCGAGGCACCGAACTTCGCGCGCTCAGTGCAATCGACCTCGCGCTTTGGGACATCCTCGGCCAAGCAACCCAACGCCCCATCTGGCAACTCCTCGGAGGCAAAGCGCGCGAAAAAGTTCGCGTGTACAACAGCTCAGGCGGCCCAAGCTACGGCCGTCGCACCGGCCCAGGAACGGACCAAGGATGGCCCGGTCACGGCGACATCGGAAAGCCAGGCCCCCTTGAAGACAACTGGGCTTCAAATCACGCCGCAGGCGACCTCGCCGAAGAACTCGTAGCAGAAGGCTACACCGCCATGAAGTTCTGGACGTTCGACCGCGCCTACCACGAACACGGACCGAACTTTCTCCCATGGAGCGTCGTCAAGGACTGCGTCCGCCCCATGGAAGAAGTCCGCAAACGTGTCGGGGACAAGATCGAGATCCTCCTCGACGGACACGGATTCTTCCAGCTCCCTGCAGCTTTGCGTATTGCCGAGGCAATGCGCGACCTCCGGCCGCTCTGGCTCGAAGATGTCATGCGGATCGATAGCGTCGATTCCCTCGCGCGCTTCCGAGACCAAGCCCGTCTCCCCGTGGCCGTGAGCGAGATGTTGCCCACCCGAGAGGAATACCGGCTCGTCCTCGAACGCGGCGCAGCCGACTACGTCATGATCGACCCCACGTGGATTGGCGGCATCAGCGAGACCCGACGTGTGGCAGAGTTCGCTCAGGCGTACAACGTCCCCGCAACCATGCACGACTGCACAGGCCCGCTCACCCTTTTCGCGGGGTTGCACGTGGCAACATCCGTCCCCAACGTGGTTTTCCAAGAATCCGTCCGAGCCCACATCCGCACTTTTTACTCGAACCTCATCGATACCAACGTGGTCATCGATGCCGGATTCGCCCTACCCCCAGAAAAACCCGGGTTAGGCACGGCTCTCCTCCCATCACTCTTCGACCCTGCGCGGTCGGACTACCGAGTCTCGCGCTAAACCAAAACCTGTGATGAAACCGACAACCGCCATCGCGCTGTTCACATCAGCCATCCTCGCAACATCGTTCGCTCAGACGGACCCAGTGCACGATCAAGCTGCCAAGCGGATCGCCCCTTGGATGAAGCCACCTGCCGAGCGATCAGAGCAAAGCGCTCATCTCAAAAATCTTCTGATTCACGATGACGGCACACCGGTCAGATCGGCGAGCGACTGGCAAAGACGTCGCACGGAGATCTTGATCGTTTGGAACAAGGCCTTGGGGCAAGGGCCACTTCCACTGCTCAAACCCCAGATGCAGATCCTCAAAGAGGAAGACGCTGGGAATCACCTGAGAAAAAGGATCCGGCTCGAGATCATGCCCGAACGGTATCAGGAAGCCTGGCTGCTCATGCCAAAGCGAACGGGAAAACGTCCTGCGGTGGTGGTCCCATTCTATGATCCAGAAACCTCGATCGGGCTCGGCTCAAAACAGAACCGCGACTTTGCCAAGCGCCTCGCAGATCAAGGATTCGTCGCCATCGCCATCGGCTCACCCGACGGCGATGCTCGAAAACCCGAACCGGGAGTGAAGGGTTGGCAACCGCTCTCCTTCCTCGCAACGATCTCGGCCAACTGCGCAAACCTTCTCGCCAACCTCCCCGAGGTCGACCCAGCTCGCATCGGCATCGTCGGCCATTCATACGGCGGAAAATGGTCGATGTTCTCCGCCTGCTTCAATGAGCGATTCGCATGCGCCGTTTGGAGCGATCCAGGCATCGGTTTTGACGACACCCGAGGAAGCATCAACTACTGGGAACCTTGGTATCTCGGACGGATCTTTGACGGAGAACAACGCAAGCCGGGACTACCAAATCCAGAAAACCCAGCAACCGGTGCCTACGCATCCCTCCGGAAGAACGGACACGATCTTCATGAAATCCAGGCGCTCATGGCACCCCGCCCGTTCTTCGTTTCGGGCGGCAGCGAGGATCCACCCGAACGCTGGGGCCTCCTCAACCAAGTACGGCAGGTCTACCGACTGCTCGGCGCAGACGGACGAGTCGGCATGCACAACCGTCCACTCCATGAACCGACGGACGAGGCCATCAATCTGATCACTGATTTCTTCGTCGCGAATCTTCATCCCTAGGGCTTTGGTGCCCCATTCCTCTCAAGTGGGGTTAAACACCCTCGATCAAGCACCTCAGAAGCTATTGGCTTTGCACACTCCCTGTATTAAAAAGCCTAAAACCTCTTAACTGTGCCACACTCCCCCGTGAACTTTATTTCCACCCGAGCGATAGCCCTCCGTTGCGTTCTGCTTGCTGTCGCCGCTTCGGTGACATCACCAGCTCAAGCAGGCCTCTTCTTCTGGCGATCCAAGCCAGCCCAAGAGACCCCTCAACAGCAGCCTCAACCGAAGCCTTCCCCCGCGCCGAGCAAGCCGCGCCGCACTCCCTCCAGCGAGGCAGGTAGCAACCAAGCCTCCGCACAAACATCGGTATCCGCCGCGCCAAAGGTCTCCCTCAAGGCCCTATCTCAAGAGCAGAGGGACCGGAATGTCAGATTGCAGATCTTTCTGGACCGCAAGCTGTTCAGTCCCGCGAAAATCGACGGCAAAGGCGGAGCATCAACCCTCCGCGCCCTCAACGCTTACCTCCGCTCCACTGGCGCGTCGCCCGTCCAAGATGACAAATCATTCAGCGTCGATCAGAACGGTCCTCTTTACACCACCTACAAGATCGAGACAGATCACCTCAGGTTCGTATCTAGCTTCGCCGGC
The DNA here is from genome assembly GCA_964489645.1 of uncultured Chthoniobacteraceae bacterium. Taxonomy (GTDB): domain Bacteria; phylum Verrucomicrobiota; class Verrucomicrobiia; order Chthoniobacterales; family Chthoniobacteraceae; genus JBEEPE01. The sequence goes on from CAZAZT010000014.1 coordinate 8,942, forward strand.
CAACGCTACGCGCTGCCCTACACCTCCGTGACAGAATTCCTCTGCGAACGATTCCACTGCACTGAGGAGCTGCTCTCCGTCCTGAACCCCACCCAAAAGCTGAATGCCCTCAGGGCAGGTGCAGAGATCACCGTCCCTGACGTCGAACCCTTCCGCCTTGAGGATGTTGTTCCAACCGCCGCGCTTCCCGAAAAGGAGGAGTTCAAGGGCCGAACCATCCACATCAGTCTGTCAGACCGCTTCCTGACCGTCGCAGAGGAAGATAAGCCCATCGCCGCCTTCCCCATCGCCATCGGAACCCCCTCGCTCCCAACGCCGAAAGGAAAATGGCGCATCTACGGGATCTGCGTCATGCCATCATACCGCTGGGATCCAGGCGTGCTCAGCCACGGCGTGCGAACAAGCACTTTCAAGATGTTGCCCCCGGGACCAAACAATCCCGTAGGAGTCGTATGGTGTGCCCTCAATAAATCTGGCATCGGAATCCATGGCACCAATAACCCCGACTCCATCGGAAACGCAGCATCCCATGGCTGCATGCGAGTTGCGAACTGGGACGTTTCCCGCCTAGCCAAGCTCATCTCCCCCGGCACTCAAGTGCACATCGAGTGATTCACACCTGCCTGCTCTGGCCTATCTCAGGCCTCCGATCACGCAGTCAGTCCATCTCCGGAAATCCACGCGGCGCTCCCCCGCTGGCGCGTATTGTGCAACCCACAATCCATGCTCCACCCACGCGTCGCCACCTCGCCCATCACACGACGACAACTGCTCGCCAACGGAACCCTCCTTCTCGCCGCTCGTCACAACCTTCTCTCCGCCCCGCCGACCGATCCGCCCCTCTTGAAGATCGGCCTCCTGTCCGATGTGCACTACGCGAACAAACCCGCAAGAGGCAGCCGACATTACCGCGATTCGCTCCAAAAACTCACCGACTGCATCACCTCACTCAACGAGACCCGCGCGGACCTCATCGTCGAACTAGGTGACCTCATCGACAAAGCATCCTCCCCAGACGAAGAGATCGCGTGGTTGCAAGAGATCAACGCCTGCCTCTCCAAGTCCACCGCTCCACGCCACTACGTCCTCGGCAACCATTGCCTGTCCACCCTCTCCAAACCCGAATTCAGTCGCCACACCAACTGCAACCCCAACACCCACTACTCATTCAACGCAGGCCCGATACGCATCGTCATCCTCGACGCATGCTTCACCTCCGACGGAACCCCGTACGCGAATGACAACTTCGATTGGAAAGACGCCAATATCCCCCCTCAACAGGCAGCGTGGCTTAGACAGGACCTCGCGACCGCAGACCGACCCGTCATCGTCTTCGTGCACCAGCGCTTGGATCCGCACGGGCCGCACTCCATCCGAAATGCCCCAGAGATCCGTGCCATCCTTGAAGCATCACGCCATGTAAGCGCCGTTTTCCAAGGCCATTCCCACGCCAACGACTACTCCTACATCAACGGCATCCACTACTGCACCCTCGTCGCGATGGTAGAAGGCCAAGGGCAAGACAACAGTGGTTTCGCCTCGCTCGAGATCCTTCAAGATCAATCCCTCCGCGTTCGAGGCTTCCGCCGACAATCCTCGCTCGCCCTCGACCCGCGCAGCTGATCCCCCACTCCATCCCCAAGTTGCCACTCCACCACCAAGCCAACATTTTGCCCAAAATCCCAAGCCGCATGAAAACGCTCCTCCGGTCACTCCTGCTCCTCGCCCTGCCATCCCTCCCCACCAGCGCGGATACCGCACCCCCGGCCTCGAATAAACCCAAACCCACCCCTTCAGCGCCAACGCCCGACGTCGTAATAAAGAACACCACCCTCGCACCCGGTCTTCAAATGGACACATGGGCCGCTGAACCCATGCTCCTCAACCCCGTCGCCCTCGCCTTTGACGACCGAGGCCGCGCATTCGTCGCCGAAAGCTTTCGCAGAAAATCTTCCGTCCCAGACATCCGCTCCTACTCATCCGGCGACAACAACTGGATCGCGTCCACCCTCGCACTCACCTCGGTCGAAGACCGTATCGCCTTCCTCAAAAAGACTTTCCCGCCCAATGTGGGGATGAAACCCACCGGTAAAGAGATCGACCACAACCGCGACGGATCCTTCGATTGGCGCGACCTCGAAATCGAAAAAGACCGAGTCACCGTCCTCACCGACACAACCGGCTCTGGCCGAGCCGACTCTGCGCTCCCTCTGTTCTCAGGATTCAACTCGCTCGCTGACATGATCGCCGCAGGAGTCACTGTCGGAGACGACGGGATCCGCGTCATCTGCGCCCCCAAAGTCTGGCACATCGACCCCACCGGCAACGCCAAGCCCATCGTGGACGGACTCGGAGTGCACATCGTCTACAGCGGACACGACGCCCACGGCCTCAAGACAGGTCCAGATGGTCGTATCTACTTCAGTGTCGGTGATTGCGGCGCGAACATCCGCACCAAGGAGGGAACCAAAATCGAACTCCTGTCCACCGGAGGAGTCCTCCGCTGCTGGCCCGATGGCTCCGGGCTCGAACTCGTCGCAAAAGGACTCAGAAACCCCGACTCACTCGCATTCAATGAGTTAGGAGATCTCTTCACGGGGGACAACAACGCCGATGGCGGTGACAAATCCCGTTGGATCCACGTCGTGCCCGAAGCGGACTACGGCTGGCGCTTCCACTACCAGTTCGTCCGTGAACCCAAACTCGGGGTCTGGAACACCGAAGGCCTCTGGACGCCAGACTCCGCAAAGACCGCCCCCTCGATCCTGCCCCCAGTCGTTCTCATCGGACACGGCCCCTCCGGAGTCGCCTACTACCCCGGAACCGGGCTCCCTTCCCAGTACGACAGCCACTTCTTCATGTGCGATTTCCCCGGCGGAGTGCGAGCGTTCCGCCTCAACCCCTCCGGCGCGTCCTACACCCCTGAACTGCCTCAACAAATCCTTCTCGATAACTCCACCAAACAGATGAGCGGTAAGATCGCTTGGGGAGGCATGTACATCTCGGATGTCGCTTTTGCCCCGAACGGAGGCCTTTACATGACGGAGTGGGGACACGGCTTTGAGAAAACCAACTCAGGGCGCATCTTCCGCGTGCACTCCCCCGAAGTCGACCAATCTGCACTCGTGCGAGAGACCGCATCCATTCTCGCGAACGATTTCCAGCACCTCGATACTAACCGACTCAGAAACCTCCTCAGCCACAGCGACCAACGCGTTCGGCAAAAGGCTCAGTTCGCCATCGCCAAACGGGAGGACGCCCTCGAAATCCTGCGCCCCGTCTTCCATGATTCATCCAACTCCGGCCAACCCTCTCTTGCGCGCTACCACGCGATCTGGGCTCTCGGACAGATCGGACGCACCGCCCCCTCCTCGGTCCACCCCATCTTGCAAGATCTCCTCCTCCACCCCGACCCCGAAACGCAGGCTCAATCCCTTCGCGTACTGGCTGACCTCAAAACCAAGGGCATTTCCCTATCGATCGCGCCCCTCGTGCGTTCAGCCAACCCACGGGTTGCATTCCACGCCGCCCTTGTGCTGAGACACAGCCCCGATCCAACCCTTGTTCCCGCGCTTCTCGATGCCCTCAAATCCGCCACAACCGACGACGCCCATCTCCGACACGCGCGCATCGTTGCGCTCGCCGCATGCGCTCCGAGCAAGATCCTCTCCGTGCTCGCCCTGAACGACACGCCCGCAGTGCGGATGGCCGCAACCCTCGCCCTGCGGCGCCAACAAAGCCCCGAAGTGACCGCATTCCTCGATGACACAGAGGACGCAATCCGGATCGAAGCAGCACGCGCGATCTACGACGAACCCATCCCCGCCGCACTCCCGAAACTCGCCGCGCTAGCCTCACGTGCCGACATACCAAAAAAGGTCCTTCAACGCGCAACTGCTGCTCACCACCACCTCGGCAATCAGAGCAACGCCGATGCTCTGATCGCCATTGCGACCAACTCCAACGCCCCAGATTCGGCCCGTATCGAATCACTCACCGCCTTGCGCACATGGAAAACCGACGACTCGCGGGACATCTTCCTCGGCAAATGGTGGCCCTCCAAAACGGTGCGCACCGACACCCAAGTCAGGTCCGCGCTCGAGGCCCAAATCCCCACACTTCTGGACGATCCGAAACCTTCGATCCGCCAAGCAGCCATTGAAACTGCAACCGCACTCCGCTCAACAAGTCTCCCTGCATTGCTCGAGTCCATCCTCAAAAAAGAGGGCGAATCCGGTTCGGTCAAAGCCATCGCCCTTCGCCAGACCCCCTCCGCCCTTTCAAACAAGCTGCCAGACCTATTGGTCAACGCCCTCGCAGCCAAAGAAAGCGAACTCCGAGAAGAAGCATGCAAACTCCTCACAAAACTCAAAGCCACTCAATCGATCAGCCTGATGACCAACATCCTTGCGTCAGGCGATATCCGCCAACGCCAGATCTGCTACAACAACCTGCTCCAGATGAAATCGGACAACGCAGATGCCCTCCTCGAAACCGAGATGACTCGCTTGATCCAAGGCCAAGTTCCCAAAGGCGCGACCCTCGACCTTCTCGAATCCGCAACAAAACGCGGAACAACCGCACTCAAAGCCCTGTTGAAGGATTACGATAAAACCCGAAAAAAGGACGACGATCTCGCGCGCTTTCGCGAGTGCCTCGAGGGCGGAGACCCGAACGCTGGACGAACCGTCTTCCGCGAGAAGGACGAAGCCGGGTGTTTCCGCTGCCACAAACACAGCGGCTCCGGAGGGGACGTTGGCCCCGCTCTCGATAACCTCGGAGCATCCCAAGATCGCGAGTACATCCTGAGGGCGATCCTCTACCCGAATGCCACCTACGCCAAAGGATACGAGAACGTCGCCGTCACCCTCGATGACAACTCCCTCGTCGCAGGTGTCGTCGTGGATGAATCTCAAACTACCCTGAAAATCAATCTGTTGGGAACGCAGACGACCCAAGATATCCCCCTCGGAAAGATCAAACGGCGCGATCGCATCCCTTCCTCCATGCCTGAACACCTCGACAACATTCTCTCCCGAAAAGAGTTGCGCGACCTTGTGGAGTTCCTCGCAACTCAGGCACCGCGTTCCGATCGCTGACCCATCCGCATCAAACCTTGCCTCCCAGAGACGTAGGCGCTGCCAGAGACGTAGAACCGAAGCGGCCAGTCTGCCGCTTCGCGGATCCCGATACGCGTGGTGATCGTCACTCCTCCCGTCGGGATCCAGCCCGATGGCCGACCTGCAATCCAAACGCCACTCGCCTGATCGCAAAGATCCAACCCGTTCTGCAAACGACCGATATCCATCGCAGCACACAACTTCCCTGGGCCATTCGTGAGATCCTTTGGGCGCATCGCTCTGGGACGCCGGACCTTCATATCAGAAACACCGACAAGTGGCTCGACAGCCCTCACCAACACCGCCTCCGCCACGCCTTCCTCGCCACACACCGCATTGAAGCACCAGTTCGCTCCGTAGATGAAGTAAACGTAAGCGCGGCCAGGAGGGCCGAACATCACCGCATTACGCGGGGTCATCCCACGATTCGCGTGACACGCAGGGTCTCCCGTCAAATAGGCCTCCGTCTCCACAATCAACCCAGCCAAGACCCCCTCATCCGTTCGCCGCACCAAAACGCAACCGAGCAACTCCCGCGCAACCGAATCCGCTCGAGGCCGATAAAACCCTCGATCCAATGGGCTAAGATCCACATCCTTCATGTTGCAACACCGACATCGATCCGATCCCGATCAACCCCGGCCTGCTCGAACGTGGCCATCTTCCGGTAAAGGGACACCGCCGCTCGTAGAACAGGGATTGCCATCAAAGCGCCTGTTCCTTCCCCAAGTCTCATCCCGAGATCCAGGACAGGCCGAACACCGAGTCGCTCCATCAAAAGACCATGCCCCTTCTCGCTAGACCGATGCGCATGGATGAATCCCCGACGAAATTTCGGGTATCCGACATGAACCGAAGCCGCAACCGCCGTGGCGATGAACCCGTCCACCACCACCACACATCGCGCCTCAAGTCCGGCCGCGTAAAAGCCAGCCATGGATACCATCTCGAACCCAGCCACCCGCTGTAACCAGTAGCGCATCCTGTCCTCGTCCCCTAAGGGCCCCGGCGCATGTCTCCGAAGAGCCAGATCAACGACCTCCACCTTTTTCACCAACCCCTCATCTCGAACCCCCGTCCCGCGCCCCACCATCTCCGCCGCAGAGCCAAAGCCCAACCCACAGCAAAGCGCCGAGGCTGCCGTCGTGTTCCCGATCCCCATCTCCCCTGCAATCAGCGTCCTCGCCCCACGAGCAATCGCCTCATCCGCGATCCGTCGCCCCGCCGACCACGCACGATCGAACTCCTGTTCGGACATCGCGGCACCCACCACGAAATCACGAGTCCCCTCCCCGATCCTCGCATCAATAAAATCAAACCCCTCTCTAACAGGCACATCCGTAAAAGGACCACCCAACACACCGCAATCCACCACGGTCAACCCTAGCCCGAACTCCTGCGCCAATACTGCTGCTGCTGCTCCGCCTCCCGCAAAGTTGAGCACCATCTGACGGGTCACCGTCTGGGGATAAGCACTCACACCCCGAGCGCAAACCCCGTGGTCGCCAGCGAACAAAAACACGCCCACAGGATCCAGATCGACCTCTGCCTTCCCGCGGACCAAAGCCATCTGAACCACCACATCCTCCATCCATCCCAACGAACCCGGCGGCTTGGTCTGCGAATCCAACCTCGCTCGAACCTCCGCCTCCAGTCCCGTACAAACCACCAGCGCAGCCCCCTCGCTCATACCGCCACCACCCCACCCGCAACTCTCACAATCTCTTGGAACTCCTTCGCCCCAATCGGCACAACCGAGAGCCGCGATTGACGGATCAGCGCGATCTCCTTCAACACCGGATGCGCCTTCATCTCGTCCAGAGTCACTCTCCGAACAAGCACCCCGCGTGGCGAAACATCCACACACGACCAATCCCCCTCCGATGCCGTCGGGTCCGGATACGCCGTGCGCACCACCTCCGCAACCCCGACCAACTCCTTCCCCACCACGCTGTGATAATACAACGCCTTGTCGCCGACTCGCATCGCTCTCAAATTATTCCGAGCTTGGAAGTTGCGAACCCCCGTCCACGCGGTTCGCCCGTCCGCACAAAACGTCTCCCACGCGTACGCAGTAGGCTCCTGCTTGATGATCCAGAACTGTGCTTCGTCAGTCATATCCGCAAAATAGGCGAGCTCCGCCAGATGGCACTCCTGAAACCACGCCCCAGTCCTCCGCGCCCAACTTCGTTCGCGTGGCCTCGCACCTGCTCAAACTGCAGCATGTCTCTGATCCATCCCTCCCGACGTTCGTTTCTCACAACCCTCGGTGCAGCAGGAGTCGTAGCTCCCGCGTTCATCAGGAACCTGATTTCCGCCCCCCCCAGTGGTCGTGTTCGCCACGCGAGCTTCGGTGCAGGAGGAATGGCTGGAGCCGACATCTCCGCCATCGTCACGCACTCCTCCGTAGACCTCGTCGCAGCAGCTGACGTGGACGCACGCCGATCCGAGGGCTTCAGGAAAAGCCCCCACGGCGCCAACGCACGCTTTTACCAAGACTGGCGCGAGATGCTCGAGAAGGAGTCCAAAAACCTCGATTCCGTCAGCATCGGCACCCCCGACCACATGCACGGTCCTCAAGCGATGGCCGCCATGCAGCTCGGTCTCCATTGCTACCTCCAAAAGCCGCTGGCACAGAACATCTACGAGGTCAGGAAACTCACAGAGTATGCCCGCGAACGGAAACTGATCACGCAGATGGGAATCCAGGTGCACTCCGATGCCGCCTACCGTGCCTGCCCCATTGTGGTGCGCTCGGGTGTCGTCGGGAAGATCAAGGAGGTGCACACGTGGAGCAGCAAAAAATGGGGCGACAGCGCGCCAAAACCCACCAACTCGGACCCCGTTCCCGACGGTCTCGCGTGGGACCTCTGGCTCGGAGTCGCCGCAGAACGCCCGTACGTCAACGGCGCATACCACCCCGGCAACTGGCGCAAGCGCTTGGACTTCGGCACTGGGACCTTCGGGGACATGGGATGCCACATCTACGACCCAGTTTTCCACGCCCTCGAACTCACCTCGCCCCTCTCGGTCAAAAGCGTCGGTCCCGCCCCGAACGAGTGGAGCTGGGCCATCAATGCGGAGATCGAATACGTGTTCCCCGGAACGAAGCACACCGCCGACAAGACCGTCAAAGTCACTTGGTATGATGGCGATAAGCGCCCCCCTCAGGACGTGGTCGCGCTCCTCGGCGACAAAAAACTGCCTGACCAAGGGTCCATTTTCATCGGCACCAACGGGGCCATCGTCCAACCCCATGTCGGGATGGCGTTCGTCGTCCCATCCGACAAGTTCAAGGACTTCACCTTCGAGAAACCCGCCTCGGGAAATCATCGCCACGAGTTCATCGATGCCATCCTCGGCAAGGCGACCACCAGCGCCGGGTTCGATTACTCCGGCCCGCTCACCGAGGCTGTGCTCTTGGGCGGCGTCGCAACCTTCCATCCCAATACCCTCCTCGAATGGGATGCCCCTGCGCTCCGCGTGAAGAACAACGAAGAGGCATCTCGCCGGATCAGGCGCCCCTACCGCAAAGGTTGGGAGGTCAAAGGACTCTGATCATGAACGTTCCGGGACTCAGAAGCCCCCACGAAAAGACTGGGGGCTTGGTGTACTTCGGCAGGATGATCGACAAGATCAGGCTGCAAGCTTCTCTCTCCCTCCCAGAGGATTACATCGCTAACCTCGGGGCCGGATTCGACCTTCGCTGCGTGCGACTGCTCGGGGTCTCCTACTCCGAGCTCGCAGACCAAGTGCGTTCTCACCGGGAAGCAACGGACGAGGAACTGTTGGCGTGGTGCAACCAACACGGCAGGACACCCGACGCGGAGCAAATCGATGTGTGGAACGAATGCATGCGCAAACGGGGCTGGAATGATGACCTGTCCGAACGCCTGCAACAGCGGCTTGCCGAGGGGGGATTCACCCACCGCACAGATATCCAAACGTTCTTCGACTACATCGACCTCGACGAAGGCCGCCGCCATTAAGCACTCTCCATCGAGGCCAACACCTCCCTTACCGACCCAACCCATGAAGTTCTCCTTTTGGCTCTGCATCACCCTGACCACCGCACTCACCGTGTCCGGCACTCTTGCCGCACCCGTGAAGCGCCCTGTGCCAGCAAAATCCGCGACACCCAAAACCCAGACACAAGTGCGTTCGACTGGGTTCTTCTCGGACATGGCAATCAGCCGCCAATCGGGGGACATTGTCGGAACCGAGATCTTCTTCTTCGTGGCCGACAAGCACTACGCCCTCGTTCTGGTCGGCCAAGGACAACTCCAAGAGCCTCAGTTGGTAGAAGCCGTCGTCTCTGGGAATAGCGTCCAGTTCAAGATGCAACGGAGCGGAGACGAGCGCCTGTTCTCGGGCACCTTCAGCCCCACCGGCCTTTCCGGAACTTTCGGCAACGGCGACACGTTCAAGCTCCCGAGGAAAAAACCGCTGTTCTTCAAAGCGAATTCCACCCTCTCCATGAGCCGCGGATCAGGCGACGCCCTGGGACTGGAACTGGTCACCTTCCTTGCTGATACCGAGTACGTCTTGATGTTGGAAGGCGCCGGCGACTTTCTCCCGCCGCGACTCGCCAAGGTGGTCGATGATTATGGCCGGATCAAATTCTCCACGAAAAATGGAGATGGTTCGCCCCTCGAGTTCCGAGGGCAGCGATCAAAAACGGGCATCCAAGGCACCTTCGATAGCCCCCTTGGCAACGTGCGATTGCCTGTGAAAAAGAGCTTCTGGGAATAGAGACAGGCTTTTCGATAGCCCTTCCCGTGTTACGGAACCACGTCTCGGCTCACATCCCGTAGAGCCCAGCACGCATCACTTCCAACGGCGCAGGTCTGCCAAACCATACCTCGAACGCCAGCGCTCCTTGATGCAGGAGCATCGACAACCCCGATGCAGCCCGCAAACCACGCGCACGTGCACCCCGCACAAACGGAGTCTCACCGCCCGAATAAACGGTGTCGTAGACACGATGATGATCCCGCAACAGATGCAAGGGCATCGGCAAAGCATCCGATCCGCTCATCCCCAATGAGGTGAACTGCAACACCAAATCAACATCGTCCACCACCGCACCAAGCCCCCCCTCGTCCATTCCAACCACCCTGACCCGATCCATTCCCCCCAACAGTCTCCCGACTTCCACCGAGAGATCCGACACCTTTTCCGGCGTACGATTTGCCAAATGGATCGCCGCGCACCCCTCCATCGCGCACTGCAACGCAACCGCTCGCCCCGCCCCCCCACCAGCGCCCAAAATCAAAACCCGACTTCCCCGCAAACCGCACCCCAACTCCGCTTCCAATGCGCGCACCAAACCGGGCCCATCGGTATTGAAACCCGCCATACCCCCAGGCTCCACCCGCACCGTATTGACCACGCCAAATGTCTGAGCCGCACCATCTAACCGAGCCATGCGCCCCACCGCAGCCGCCTTGTGAGGTATCGTCAAGTTGCATCCCACGAAGCCCTTCTGGCAGATCAACTCCAGAGCCTCCTCCAACTCCTCCGCCCGAACATGCAAACGCGTGTACGACATCCTGAGCCCACAAGCCGCTAACGCCGGATTGTGCATCTGGGGCGAACGCGAATGCGCAACGGGATCCCCCAACACCGCCAATCGGATCGGCTCATCGCGCCCTCCCGTCACTTCCTCCCAACGCCTCAGATCGGCGAAAGTGAAAACGGCCACGTCATCCGGATGCGAACCCATAACTTCAGAAACCTCAGATCAAGCTGACGGACGCTCCGAAGCACGCACCAAACGCGCAATCACCGTCTCGCGTCCCAGTAACTCCAACATCGGATAAAGGTTCGGCCCAGCCATCCGCCCGCTCACCGCGACGCGAATCGGTTGCACATACTCCACCACCTTCACCCCTGCACCCGTCGCAACCGCCTTCACCGCCCCTTCCAAGCCCGCCGAATCCCAGTTCCCCAACGCTCCAAATGCATCCAGCACCGCCTTCAACCGGTCGCCCGCCCCCTCCTTCCCGAGCACACGCACCACCGATTCCTCATCCACCACGAAATCGTCACCGAAAAAATAAGCAACCCACAAGGGCAACTCCGAGAACAACTTCACCTTCTCCCGGACCAACCCCAACGCCGCCTCCATCCGCGCGTCATCCGTCCACTGGATCCCGCCAGCCAGCAGGAATGGACGCGCCATCTCCAGATACCCGCCGATCGACAACTGCTGCAAGTACTGCCCGTTCAACCACACACACTTGTCCAGATCGAACTGGGCGTTCTTCCGGTTGATCGAGCCAAGATCGAACAAACGGATCACCTCTTCCCGCTCCAACTTCTCGCGCCCATCCTTCGGCGACCATCCAAGCAACGAAAGATAGTTCACGACGGCCTCCGGAGCGTACCCCTCCTCCATGTATCCAGTGATGCTCGCCCCCTTGTCCCGCTTGCTCATCTTCGTCCCGTCACGATTCAGGATCAACGGGATATGCCCATACTGCGGCGGCTTCGCCCCCAAGGCCTCGAACAACTCCAGATGTTTCGGCGTGTTCGACAGATGATCCTCCCCGCGTATCACGTGCGTGATCCCCATCTCGATATCATCCACAACATTCACGAAATGGAAGATCCACGAACCGTCCGGACGCCGGATCGTCATGTCCGGATGCGTCTCAGGATTGCTCAAATCGAAATCGATCGTGCCGCAAATCGCATCAGGCACCGTCACCACCTTTCGCAACGAACGGAACCGCCACGCCCCATTGTCCTCATACACATGCCCACCCGCCCGTAACCTCTCAAAATATCTCAGATAGATGTCCTCGCGCTGACTCTGGAAATACGGCCCATGAGCCCCTCCCTTCTCCGGACCCTCATCCCAATCCAATCCCAACCAACGCAAGCCGTCCAAGATCACGCGAACCGCCTCGTCCGTGTTCCTCGCCTTGTCCGTGTCCTCGATCCGCAAAACGAAAACACCTCCCGTGTGTCGGGCATACAACCAGTTGAACAAAGCCGTGCGGGCACCCCCAACATGAAGGTACCCCGTCGGCGATGGCGCAAAACGAACTCGGACAGCTGAACTCATAGGACCAACGAATCTGCCCCTCGCTCACCCGCCACAAAAGGCAAATCACAACCTCCCTCCACATCGCTCAAGTACGGAATCCGCTACCCTCATCTCCCAGCCTCCGTTCCCATGCGCTCCCTCATCGCAGCAATCTTCCTCACCACGCTTCCAGCCCTCGCAACACACGCCGCCGAGGTGGATCTCAACGGCCACAAATTCCAGATCCCAGACGGCTTCTCCATCGAACTCGCCGCACCCTCCTCGCTGGCCGACCGACCGATCAACGCAACCCTCAGCCCAGACGGCAAACTCTTCGTCACCGTGTCTTCCGGATCCACCGTGCGCCCCGTGGAAGCTCAGAACAAGGATCCGAAAAACAGGGTCCTTTGCCTCGAAGACACCACCGGCTCAGGACGCTACGACAAAGCCACCGTTTTCGCGGAGAATGTCCCGTTCCCAGAAGGCATCCTGTGGCACGATCACGCCCTCTACGTCTCAGCCCCACCCGCCATCTGGAAGTTCACCGATTCGAATGGTGACAACATCAGCGACGAACGCGCCATCTGGTTCGATGGCAAAACCATCACCGGATGCGCCAATGACCTTCACGGCCCTTACGCAGGTCCCGACGGTTTCCTTTATTGGACCAAAGGCGCCTTCGCCGAACAGGAAGTGCCGCACCTCCGCAAACGGTCCGTCCGAAAAGATCGCGCAGCCCACATCATGCGCGCCAAACCCGATGGCTCTCAACTCGAAGCGGTCATGTCCGGAGGCATGGACAATCCGGTCGGACTCGATTTCACCTTCACCGGTGAACCGATCTTCTCCTCCACCTTCATCGACCTGTCCGGCGAGGGAAAACGGGATGGACTCGGTCACGCCGTCCGAGGCGCAGTCTTCCCGAAGATCAATGATGTCACCAATGATGTCCCGCGAACCGGCCCGCTACTCCCTGCACTCACTCACTTCGGCGCAGGCGCTCCAAGCGGGACAACACGGCTCCGCTCCGCTGCCCTCGGCGGCGAATACCGCGAGAACTTCCTCACCGCACTGTTCAACCTGCGGAAGGTTGTCCGCCACCGCATCGAACCTTTCGGCTCCACCTACCGCAGCAACGACTCGGATTTCCTCGTCTCAGATAACCAAGATTTCCACCCGACCGACGTGCTCGAGGATTCCGATGGAAGTATCCTCATCGTTGACACAGGTGGCTGGTACAAGGTGTGTTGCCCAACATCCCAACTCGCAAAGCCCGAGGTTCTCGGCGCCATCTATCGCATCAAAAAAAACGGTTCCCAACGCCCACTCGATCCCTACGGAAAACGGATCAACTTCAACGCCCTATCCCACGGAAGACTCGTCGACCTCCTCGCCGACCAACGGACCTATGTCGTCGAATCTGCAATCCGCGAGATCGCGAACCGCGGCAAAGCCGTCGTACCCGAACTCCAACTTCTGTTCCGCCAAAAGGCATTGGAACCGCAGGTATCCGCACCCGCCCTGCGAGCCCTGTTCCTCAACGCCACACCCACCGCCCTGTCTCTCGTCCGAGAAGGGCTCAGTCACCGGAGCGAGCCCGTTCGTATCCTCGCAATCCAACTCGCCGCACATCTCCGCGACCCTTCCACGCACCTCGCCCTGACCGCAACCCTGAAACCGGAACGGTCCCAATGGTCCGAACACCTGCGCCGCGCAGGGATGTCCGCTCTCGGCCAACTCGGCTCGCCTCAAGCCATAGCCCCTCTCTTCCAATCCTACCTATCCGACGCAGGGGACCAGTTCCTAGAGCACGCCTTCATCCTCGCACTCATCGAGATCGATCATCCCCAAGAGACAAGGGACGCGATGAAGAAGTTTCCTGGAACCCTCACCCAGCGAGCCGGCCTCATCGCCCTGAGCGAGATGCAGTCCGGAGACATCACCTCCGAGGACGTCATCCCCCACCTTCTCTCCCCGGACGCCATCCTCCGCGAAGCCGCCACTTTCATCGCAGCGCGGCACCCCGATTGGGCAGCCGACATCGCCAAACACCTCTCAGGAACCCTCGCATCGCCCCTGCCTCCCATCGCTCCAGAAGTCCTCCAGGATCTTCTGACGCGCATCATCAAGGAGCAACCGATCCAGGACCTGCTCGCGTCCATGCTGAAGTCTCCAACCCACTGGGCCGCCATCACATCACTCAACACCGTTGCGTCCTCCAGTTTGAAATCCCCCCCTTCAACCTGGATCAGCCAAATCGCCGATCTCCTCAAAATGGGACCAGGAGCCCCTGACGTTCGCACACCACTCCTCGCCGCCACCAAAGCCTTACTCCCTCATCCGTCTTCCAAAGAACTCCTCCTCCCTGCCCTCCAAGACTACGCCGAACTCCCGAAGCTCCCCGCAAAAACCCGCATCGCCGCAGCCCTCGTTCTTCCGGAATCATCGCCACTCCGACCAGAAACCTTCCGCGCCGCTTTCGACAATATCAACTCCTCCAGCCCTCTCTCCGACAAACTCACTGCATCCGAGGCCATCGGTCGAAGCACATTGTCCGCAGAACAACGTTCGTCGCTTCTCGCTTCGCTCCCCAAACTGGATGCAATCGCCGCTCTTCGGGTCCTCCCCGGGCTCATCCGAGGCGCCTCAGAGCAATCCATCGATCTCACACTCTCCTCGCTGCTCACCTTGCCCGATCGCAACGCGCTCAACGCACCTTCCCTGCGATCCGCCCTCCGCAACATCCCGACAAACCTCGCAGCAAAACGCGACGAACTCCTCGACCGCCTCGATGCCTCCGTCGCGGATCAACGACGGACTCTCATCGCCCTTGAATCATCTCTCCCCTCCGGCGACATCTCGCGTGGTCGCTCGGTGTTCAACAGTCAAAAAGCATCCTGCAACCTGTGCCATCAGCAAGGGTACCAAGGAGGAAAACTCGGCCCTGACCTCACCTCCATCGGAGCCATCCGCTCAAGAACCGATCTGCTGGAAGCCATCGTCTTCCCAAGCGCCAGTTTTGTTCGCAGCTACGAACCCGTCACCTTGCGCACCCGCAACCAAGGAGACATCAAAGGCATCATCCGATCCGAGTCGAACGCGAACATCCGGGTCGCAACCGCTCCCAACGCGGAGACCAGTATCGCTCGGGAACTCGTGCTCGACATCCTCCCAGACAGCACCTCCCTCATGCCCGCCGGATATGACCGGATCCTCACTCCCCAAGAGCTCTCGGATCTTGTCGCATTCCTCGAATCCTGCGGGAAAAAATCTTCCGCTCAACCCCCTCGGTGAACCCATGCTGAACCGTCGCGCCCTCCTCCGCTCAACCCCCGCACTCCTCGCATTGCCCCCACTCATCGCGCGTTCCCTCGAGCCAAAGCTCAACCCGATCCAACGCGAGAACGAGAACCCAGGAACCCTCGAATGGCGCCTGACCCAAACACGCGTCGACCCCACCACCAAGTACCGTTGCCCGTGGATCGAAGGATTCGTCTCACAACCTTCCGTCCGATCCGGTGACACCCTCTCCTTCCACGTCAGCACCAATCCCCCTGCCCCTTTCCAGATCAGGATCTTCCGCATGGGATACTACGGCGGCCTCGGCGGACGGCTGATGCGCGATCTCGGTATCTTCCAAGGAACCACACAACCCGATCCTGGGACCGGGCCGAACCGACTCCGGGAATGCGAGTGGAGCGCATGCGCTAATCTCGTCATCCCTGATGACTGGACCAGCGGCGTTTACCTCGGAAAACTCACCAACCTCCAGTGCGGAACTGAGAGCTACGTGATCTTCGTAGTGCGCGACCACCGCCCCGCACAACTCATCTTCCAGACCAGCGACAACACTTGGCAGGCCTACAACCGATGGCCCTCCCAGTTCTCCCTCTACGATGATGGCAAGGAAACCTGGTACTGGGGCGGAGGCGTCGAGGTCAGCTACCGTCGGCCCTACGGAAAGTACTGCCAAATCCTCGACGCCCCCCTCTCAATCGGCTCCGGCGAGTTCTTCCTCTGGGAGTTCCCCTTCGCGCATTGGCTCGAATCCCTCGGCTACGACGTCACCTACGTGTCCAACACTGACACGCATTCCGGTTACGCTGAACCCACTCGAGCAAAGGGCTTTCTGAGCGTCGGTCATGACGAGTACTGGTCACTCGAGATGTACCGCCGCATCGAGGCCGCAATCCGCGCAGGCGTGGGCGTAGGATTTTTCTCGGGGAACGCCGTTTGCGGACGGGTCGAGTTTGATGCGAATGCCAAGCGGTTCCAACGCATCGGCGTTTTCGGACCTCCAGGAGGTACCCGCGAGTTCAAAGCGATGTCCTCGCTGAAGCACGAACCTCCCTACGCGAACGCGCTCGTCGGCGCGCACAGCACCGGCCCCGTGACTGGAGGCGCCGATTGGATCTGCTCAATGCCAAACCACTGGATCTACAAGAACACCGGGATGGGACTCGGCGATCGCGTGCCGGGCATGATCGGATGGGAATGGCATGGTGACCCCGCCCCGATTCCCGGCCTCGAGATCGTCGCCTCTGGCGCCACGGAAAGCGCACCCGGTGTCCCGAATGGAGGCACCTACACAGGAACCGTTTACTACGGCCCTCAGAACAACGTCGTGTTCAACGCTGCCACCTGCTGGTGGGCCGATGGACTCAGTGCACCCCCAGGGTACGTGCGACCGAAAGTGTACACCGCACCCCAAGGTCCGGATCATCGCATCCAAACCATCACCCGCAACGTGCTCGACCGCTTCATCCATCGGTCCGCCTGAAAACCTGCCCTCCCTCCTTTTCCTCGCCCCTCTCCATGACACATTCACGCCCCAAAACGCTCACGGCTCTCCTCGTCTCCACCTCAATCCTCCGATCGATCATCTCGGCAGCAGACGCGCCCTCACCCGGCCATGCCATGTACAGGCACCCAGCGCTGTCAGATACGCACATCGTATTCACACACGCCGGTGATCTCTGGACCGTTCCCAAAGCAGGTGGTGTCGCGACCCATCTCACCTCCGCAAAAGGCGAGGAAACCAACCCCCGGTTTTCGCCCGACGGTCGCACCATCGCCTTCACGGCGAACTACGACGGTAGCGAGGATGTCCACACCATCCCAGCCAACGGCGGAGCCCCCCGCAGGATCACTTTTCACGGGGGAGCAGACCGTCTCCTCCAATGGTTCCCCGATGGTCGATCCCTCCTGTTCGCCTCCAAACGCGACTCTTTCACCGAACGTGTCTCGCGCTTCCACCAAATTGGAGCCACCGGAGGGCCCGCAATCCGTCTCCCCATCCCCTACGGAGAATGGGCCTACCCCTCGCCCGACGGGAAAAAGATCGCCTACACCATGACCAACACCGATCCCGCAACCTCGTCAGGAACGTGGAAACGGTACCGCGGCGGCCTTGCACCCGATGTCTGGATCTTCGATCTGGAGAACAGTTCAGCCACAAATCTCACCGACAATCCTGCGAACGATTCCCAACCGCTCTGGTCCCAGAACGGAAAGCTCTACTTCACCTCAGACCGTGATGACGCCAAACGCGTGAACCTCTGGTCGTACGATTTCGCCTCAGAAACATTCGCCCAGATCACCCATTTCAAGGATTACGATCTCCACACACCCACGCTCTTCAAAGACGAGATCGCGTTCGAATACGCTGGGCAGATCTGCCTCCTCGATCTCAAGACCGCCCGCCATCGCGTCGTGCCCATCCAGATCGTTTCGGATGAACGGCAAACCCGACCGCAAACTGTTCCCCTCGCAAAACAGGTGCGCTCCGCAAGCATCTCTCCATCCGGCAAAAGGGTGGTCGTCGAAGCCCGAGGCCGTCTCTTCACCGTACCAACCGAATCCGGTATTCCGCGCGCATTCGTCGCACCCGACGACGCACCCTCCGCATGCAGGATGCCCGCGTGGTCGCCCGATGGAAAATCCATTGCCTACTTCACCGACCGTTCCGGCGAATACGAACTGGCAATCCGTCCCGCCGACGGTTCCGGCAAAGAACAGATCGTGACAAAACTCGGCCCCGGCTGGCGCTACCGCCCCCAATGGTCACCCGACAGTTCGAAGATCGTCTTCATCGACGCATCCATGACCGTTCATCTTTACGAACTGGATTCAAAGCACCTCCACCAGGTCGATCACCTGATGTGGCATTACCAAGGCATGCTGGATCGCTTCGATGTCTCTTGGAGTCCCGACAGTGCGTGGTTCACTTACGCAACGGACACGGCCAACCGCCAGAATGCCATCTGCCTCTACAACACGCTCGCGCATCAGCACCACCGGGTGACATCCGCCTTTCACGACGACGACCTCCCGGTCTTCGACCCGAATGGCAAGTACCTGTACTACCGTTCGAAACGCCAGTTCCGCGCAACACGAAGCGAGTTCGACAACAGCTGGGCCTACACCAACAGCCACTCCCTCATCGCCGTACCTTTGCGCAGAGACATCCCTTCCCCGTACCTCCCCAAGAACGACGAAGAACCGGTGAAATCCACCAAGCCCGCCGACCCCAACCCGAAAAGCGAAACCTCCCTCGGATTCGATAACGAGAACGCTCCAACACCCACCGTGGCCGATCCTTCTCCGACCCCACCTCAGCCCCAAACAAAACCTGCAACCACGCAAGCTCCAGCCCCCTCCCCATCACCTGAGTCGAAACCAACTCCGAAAAAGGAGCCCCTTCGCATCGACATCGAAGGCTTCGAATCCCGCAGCATCGTCCTTCCCGTCGGGAGCGGAAAAATCGATCAACTCGCCGCCACCACCGGTCGCGTCTATTTCCGCAACCTGCCCAGATCCGGCAGCGGCGGAAATCCCGTGCTCTGGGCCTACGAGATCGAAGCCCGCGCTGAACGGAAAATCCTCGAAGACGTCGGCGGATACGAGATCTCCGCAGAGTCAAAACGCATCCTTTTCACCCGCAATGGCACTTGGATGACCGCAGCCCTGACTCCCGACGGCGCAAAGGGCGAACGCAACCTCCCCCTCGAGGGCGTCGAAGCAACCATCCATCCCAAAACGGAATGGAAACAGATCTTCTCGGACGCTTGGCGCATCGAACGCGACTTCTTCTACGACCCCTCCCTCCACGGCGTCGATTGGCCTGCGATGAAAGAGCGCTACGGCCGACTCATCGAAGCCTGCACCACCCGCAACGACGTGAACATCGTCCTCGGCGAACTTCTCGGCGAACTCAACTCATCCCACACCTACCGGAGCGGCGGCGACTTGGAAGAGGCCTCGCGCCGAAGCGTTGGCTACCTCGGTTGCGACTACCGCTTCGAACAGAACGCCTACCGCATCGTCGGCGTACCCGTCACCGCCCCGTGGGACAGCATAAGATCCCCCCTCCTCGAGCAGGGCATGAACGTTCGCCCCGGCGACTGGATCCTCGCCGTGAACGGCGTACCTATCGACCCAAAGAAGGAGATCCACGCCGCATTCCAAGGCCTCGCAGACCGCACCGTCCTGATCTCCGTCAACGACCGCCCCTCCCTCGAAGGTGCCCGTTCTGTGCTCATCAAACCGCTCGCCACAGAATCAAAGCTCAGGCACCTCGCGTGGGTAGAGCGAAACCGGCGCCACGTCGAAAAAGAATCGAACGGGCGGATCGCCTACATCTACGTCGCCAACACAGGCGAGGAAGGCCAGAACGAGCTGTACCGCCAGTGGCGCGGACAAACCCACAAACAAGGTTTCATCATCGATGAACGTTGGAACGCCGGAGGCCAGATCCCCGATCGCTTCATCGAACTCCTCAACCGTCCCGTCACCCACTACTGGGGCGTTCGCGATGGAACGGATTGGAGCAACCCGTTCGTCGCGGCCCAAGGGCCGAAGGTCATGCTCGCCAACCGCTGGAGCGGTTCCGGCGGCGATTGCTTCCCGTGGCTGTTCCGGAAACACGGCCTCGGCAAGGTCATCGGCACCCGGACATGGGGCGGACTCATCGGGATGACCGGATGCCCACCCCTCGTCGACGGAGGAACGATCACCGTCCCGACCTTCGGCATCTATGAACCCGAGAAAGGCTGGATCATCGAAGGTGAAGGCGTCTCCCCGGATATCGAAGTTCTCGACGATCCTGCATCACTCGCCAAAGGGATCGACCCTCAACTCGAGCGCGCACTGATCGAGATCAACCTTCAACTCGCAACCAAACCGCAAGAACCCATCCAAAAACCCGCCTACCCTAATCGGGCTCGCTGACCCCGACCTTACCGCCACACCCATCATCCCGATCGCCCCGATTGGCCTGCCCGCCAAACGGGGCTGGATGACCCCGACCCGTCATCTCGACAACAGCTTCCCGATCAAGAAATCATTGGCGTTGGCATACTTATCCGACTTGGAAACGCCCGGGATCATCAGGTGGCACTCAACCCCCACCGCATCGCATTTCTCCTTCAACTTCTGACCGTAGACCGGGTGATGGATACCGTGTCCCGCATCCTTCGACGGAAGGGTCATGTCCGAGCCGTACGACATGAAAATCGGGGGATCCTGCCGGTCCACATGATTGTAAGCGGAGAATTCAACGTACAACGGCTTGTGCTTGTCGTAGTTCGCCAGTGCCTCCTCCATCGTCTTCTCCCCAACCGCCATGTTGATCATCCTATGCTTCAACACGTTAGGACCCAGCCACCCCTCAATGACCTTCGGATCGATCGACGTCTGACCAGCGCTCACAGCCGCAGCGGCAACACGCGTCGATTGGCGCGCAACCGGGTCCTCGGACTTCGGATCTGCAAGGTCATCATGGAATAACAGCCACATCGACGAACAGGCTCCCGCGCTCCCACCCGTCAGAGCGATACGTGAACCATCAAGATTCCACTCGCCCGCCTTCGAGCGCAGGAACTGGATCGCCCTCGCCGCATCGTGAACGGGAGCCGGAAGCGGATTGTCCGGCGTCAGACGATAGTTGATCGACGCATACGATATTCCCCTGTCCAAAAAGACCTTCACTCCACGCGCAGGCACCTTCTTGTCACCCGTTGTCCATCCTCCGCCGTGGATGTGGACCAACAACGGCCTCGGCCCATCCCCCTTGGCAAGCCACACATCCATCACGTTACGCGCATGCTTCCCGTACGGAACATTCACATGGGTCGGATTCACTTCCTCAGCCGAGTCCGCTGCGCGAACAACCGACAGCAGCACCAACATCCCAAAAACAACGGATTTCATCAGTTTCACATCTGCTCCGAACGCAACCCGCATGCCTCCTTCAACGCAAGTGAGCGCGCGGCACCATTCCGGTTGTGCGCTTGACAACCCATCCTCGATTGGTCTGACCTCTTACCAATCTGCCATGACCATCCATCCGCTCAGATCTTCGGCATCTCTCGTGGACCAACTTTGCGAAAAGCTCTCCACCCACCTCCAGCAGATGACCAAAGATGCACCTTCCCTCCTCCCTCCGGAACGCGTCATGGCAAAGGACTTCGGAGTGAGTCGTTCCGTCTTCCGCGAAGCCGCAAAGCGCCTCGAACTCCAGGGCCTCATCGAGATCCGTCACGGAAGCGGCATGCGCGCCATCCGTAAACTGCACAAACCCATCAGCGCCTCCGTCTCCTTCCTCCTCCCAAAGCGCGAACAGCGACTGCACCAACTGACAGTCACCCGCTCCCTGATCGAGCCCGCGCTCGCTGCAAGCGCAGCCCAACAAGCAACTCCATCGGATATCCGATCCCTCAAAATCATCCATGCCGATCTGGAGTCGGCTGATACCACCGCCGAAGCGGTCCTCCATGACATCGCATTCCACCGGCAACTTGCTGTCATCGCGCAAAATCAGATCCTGCTGCTCCTGCTCGATTCCCTCGCGGAACTAGGACAGGAAAGCCGCGAGATCACCCTGCAAAACGTCGGGACACAACGCGCCATCGAGCAGCATCGCCATATCCTCGCCGCAATCGAAGCGCGCGACGGACAAGCGGCCCACGCCGCCATGACCCACCACCTCGCGTCAGCGGCCAATGACCTCAACCTCCCCTCTCTCAAACCCACAAAATCTGCGGGTCGCACAAAAAATCGGCGATGAAGACGTCCCATCTCCTCTCTTTCGCGATCGTTCTGATCGCAACGTCCCTCGAAACCTCTGCCATCGCAGAACCCGCGATCGCGTCCGTGCTTGAAACGCACTGCGGCAAATGTCACGGCGCGACGAAACAGAAAGGCAACTTGCGTCTGGACTCCCGTGCGGCAGCCCTCCGAGGAGGTGACGAAGGAACGGCTCTCGTCCCCAATGAACCCGATCGCTCCCCACTGCTGACTCGCCTGACCGCTTCGGATCCCGAACTCCGGATGCCTCCAGAAGGTCCCTCCGTTCCAAAGGCAGACATCGAACGCATCCGCGCGTGGATCGCCGCAGGCGCACCATGGCAAGAATCCGCCGCCGAACAAGAACGCACCGAACGCGCGCGCAACCACTGGGCAATCCAGCCCGTACGAGGCGGATTCCCCGCCGGAACCACCATCGACTCACTCATCGGCCAATCCCTGCGCGCAAACGGGTTATCTCCATCATCTGAGGCCGACCGCAGAACCCTCATCCGCCGACTCAGCTTCGACCTGCACGGACTTCCGCCGTCCCCTGAACAAGTCGACTCCTTCATCAAGGACCCCGACGAAAATGCTTACGCAAAGCTGGTCGATACGTTTCTTGCGTCGCCCAGGTACGGAGAGCGCTGGGCTCGCCACTGGCTGGATATCGCGCACTACGCCGACACGCACGGATTTGAACGCGACCAACTCCGCCCGAACGCGTGGCGTTATCGCGACTACGTGATCGATTCTCTGAACCGGGACAAACCCTACGACCTCTTCCTTCGGGAACAGATCGCGGGCGACATCGTCAGTCCCACCAACCCCGAATCCATCATCGCCACCGGGTTTCTCGCCGCAGGGCCGTGGGACTTCGTCGGGAACGTCGAGACACGCAGCGAAGTGCTCCGCCGTGCCGCCCGCGCCGCCGACCTGGATGACATGATCACACAAGTCATCACCGCCTCCGTCGGTCTCACGATCAACTGTGCGCGCTGTCACGACCACAAACTCGACCCGATTTCGCAACGCGAATACTTCAGCCTCATCTCGATATTCTCGGGGACAAAGCGCGCCGATCGCGATGTGGACCCAACGCAATCCGAACGGGTACAGAAAGAGCGGTCCCGCCTCAAGGAACAGCTCGGGAAGATCCGCTCCGAGATCGCGAAGCTCAGCGGACAAGGACTCGATCTCGCCGATATGGTGGGCGGCGGTGACGGCACAGGCACCGGTCGGAAAGGATTCGGAGTGGACCCACGAACCGGGAACACCACTGGCGACAAACTAGGTTATCACAGGGACATCCAAACGAACCGACTTCAACGCATCGCATGGCCCTCGGATCTACAAAAACTTTCCCACGCGCTCGAATGGATCTTTGTTCCCGACGGTTCCGGTGACGTAAAGGTCGGCCTCAATCAATCCATCACGGGAATCCCCAAGACCAGCGGGCACGCGTGGGACGCGATCCGCAACGGGCCCCTGAACGCTCAACGCTCCACCACCCTTGATGGAACGGATTTCGCAACTGCCGGCCACTCGATCCTCGGAATGCACGCCAACATCGGTGCAACGTTCAACCTGAAAACCATCCGAGCACAGATCGGATCGGCGCCGCTGCGTCTCTCGGGAACTATCGGCTTTGGCGCAGACGCTTCCGCATCGAAATCGCGGGCGGATATGACAGTCATCATCGACTCCTACGTCGCCTTCCAACGCCTCGGGCTCCGAAAGGATGAAACCTGCCTGCTCGATATTTCCATCCCCACGGATGCATCCACATTCAGCATCATCGCCACGGATGGTGGCGACGGGATCGGAAACGATCTCCTCTTCATCGGAGACCCACGCATCGCACCCGATGCAGCAACCGTCGCCCGATCCCCTTCCGACGAGAGCCGTCTTCAAGACCTTCGAACGCAGGCGCAATCCGTCGAACGTTCGCTGAAGGATTTGCCCGACCCTGCAAAAGTGTTCGCCATCGTCACGGAGCAAAAACCCAAGGCCATCAAGATGCAGCGTCGCGGGAATCCTGAGGACGAAACGCAAGAGGTGATACCCGCAACCATTTCTTGGCTCCGACACACAAAACCGGAGATCGGTGACAACGATCTGCCCGAGGGCGAGCGCCGCCGTTCGCTCGCCGCATGGATCACCCATCCCGACAACCCCCTGACGCGGCGAGTGATCGTCAACCGGCTATGGCATCACCACTTCGGATCCGGCATGGTTTTGACCCCAAGCGATTTCGGGCTCGGTGGAGACAAACCGTCCCATCCCGAGCTCTTGGACTGGCTCGCCGACCAACTGATTCAAAACCGTTGGAGCCTCAAGGCCGTTCATCGTCTCATCCTCCTGAGTCAAACCTACCGCCAGAGTTCTCTCGTGGATGAGCAACACCTCGCCGCGCAATCGATGGATACTCAAAACCGACTGCTCTGGAGACAGAATCCAAGGCGCTTGGACGCGGAGTCGATCCGGGATTCGGTGCTCGCGGTGTCAGGGGATCTCAACCTGTCCACGGGTGGGCCAGGGTTCAGGGATTTCAAATACACCGAGGCCTATGCACCGATTTACCAGTACATCACTCCGGAAACTCCAGAGCATTTCCGTCGGAGCATCTATCGGTTCATCGTGAGGACAACGCCTCATCAACTGATGACGACGCTCGACTGCCCTGATCCAGCCAACCTGACCCCCGCCCGTGTCCAGACGACCACGCCGCTGCAGGCGCTCGTGATGTCGAACAACCCCTTCTTTCTCAAACAGTCGCAACGCTTGGCGAACAGCCTCGCCACAGCCCACGCCTTGCCGCCAGAACAGATCCGAGCTGCCTTCCTTCAGACCCTTCAGCGCCCCCCCACTCCGAACGAAGCGGATGCCGGACGCGCCCTTTTGGAGCGAAGCGATCTCACTGGGCTGTGTCGGATGTTGATCAACAGCAATGAGTTCATCCATATCGATTGACCCCGAGTCCTACGCTATGCGCACCTCCCCCACACTCTCACGTCGTAGCCTTCTCCAACAGGCAGGCGACGGATTCGGAGCCATCGCCCTTGCCGCTCTCCTCGATCGCACAACACCACACGCATTCTCATCCAGCGGCGAAAGGATCGCTCAATCGCCCCTGAGCCCGCGTCCCTCTCCGCTCCGAGCCAAAGCGACCTCCGTGATCCAGATCTTCTGTCCGGGCGGGCTAAGTCACCTCGATACATGGGACCACAAACCCGAGCTCGCGAAGCGCCAAGGCACCCCCTTCGATCCCGATGGCAAGTTACAGTTCTTCGCATCCAAGCCAGGGAACTGCCAGCAAAGCCTCTGGCCGTTCCGGCAACACGGAAAGTCCGGTCGCTGGATGAGCGACCTTTTCCCACAACTCTCTCAATGCGTTGACGATATCGCATTCATCCACTCGATGCAGAGCAAGAGCGCACTGCACGGCCCCGCAATGTTCATGGCGAACAGCGGGTTCACCCTTCCGGGCTTCCCGAGCATGGGTGCATGGGTCACCTACGGATTGGGCAGTGAGTCCGACAACTTGCCCGCTTTCGTGGTGCTGCCCGATCCTCGTGGGTTACCGCCCGGAGGCGTTCTCAACTGGGGCGCAGGGTTTCTCCCAGCGGTGCACCAAGGCACCGCACTCAACACGGATCCCACGCAAAATCCAATTCCTGACCTTTTTCCGGATCCCGCGATCTCCTCCTCGTCGAAGGAGTCCGATGCTGCGGGCCGCGAGTTCCTCCGTTCGATGAACCGATCCCACGCTGCATCTCGGTCAACGAACTCCGAACTGGAAGCACGGATTGCCGCCTACGAACTCGCAGCGCGGCTGCAACTGAGCGCACCGGAAATCACGGAACTCCGAGGAGAGACCGATCTCACCAAGCGGCTTTACTCCCTCGACCATCCCGAAACCGGCCCCTTTGGACGCCAATGCCTCCTCGCCCGGCGACTCGTCGAACGTGGGGTGCGATTCATCCAGATCTTTTGCGGTGCCGAAAACACCACCGCGCGCAAGATCCGCCCCAACTGGGACAGTCACGAGGACCTCGTGCGCGATCACGGTTACTGGGGTGCCGTTCTCGATGCAGGCGCGTCGGCGCTCCTCAGGGACCTCCAAAACCGAGGCCTACTCGAAAGCACCCTCGTCATCTGCACCACCGAGTTCGGACGACAACCCGCAGCCCAAGGCAAGGGACGCGACCACAACGCGGGTGCATTCACCGCATGGCTCGCGGGTGGCGGAATCCGTGGGGGAACCTCCTACGGAAGCACAGACCCGCTTGGTTACCGAGCCGAGCAAAACCCAGCTTACAGTTACGATCTGCACGCAACGGCGCTCCACCTCCTCGGCATCGATCACGAGCAACTCGGCTTCTATCACAACGGCATCAAACGACGCCTCACCGATGTACACGGCCATGTGCTGCACCCTATCCTCCAAGGGTAAATCGCTTCCTCCGCATGAACCCTGTCTCCATCTTCAACGATGTCATCGGCCCCGTCATGAGGGGACCATCGAGTTCCCACTGCGCTGCAGCACTCAGGATCGGCCGCATCGCCCGTGACCTCATGCAAGGCGCGATCGACGACGTTCTGGTCGAGTTCGATCGGGAAGGCGCTTTACCAGCCACGCATGAAAGCCAAGGGAGTGACATGGGACTCTTCGGCGGTCTCCTCGGCTGGGAGGCAGACGATAGCAGGTTGCCCAACTCGCACGAGGCCCTCACTCAAGCTGGGATCCGTCTCCGCATCGAAACCGTTGATGTAGGAGACCCGCACCCGAACACCTATCGCATCACGCTGAAAAACAAAACGTTCCAGCACTCGCTCATCGCAGTATCCACAGGAGGCGGAATGATCGAGGTGCTGTCCATCGATGGCGTACCCCTACCCATGGACGGTGGTTACCATGAGACCTTGCTGTGGTTCCCAAAAGGTGAACTGCCCCCGTTCAACGCTCAGGTCGTATCCGTCAACGATATTGGTGATCAATGGCTTGTGAATCTGAAGGACCAGCATTTCCATCAAGTGACCTCACCGCAACCTCGAGCGGTCCGTCACATCGCTCCCGTCCTCCCGATCCCCTCTCACCCCGATATCCGCCTCCCATTCAACGACTGCTCATCGATGCTTCTGTGGGATGGAACGGAACAGACTCCGTTGCACGAAATCGCCACGCACTACGAATGCGCGCGCGGCGGAATCTCCGCCTCCGAGGTGCGCCAGAAAATGCACCGGATCGCGGAGATCCTCGCGAACTCCGTGAAATCCGGTCTGCAAGGTACGCACCACGAAGACCGAGTTCTCGGAGCACAAAGTCCTCTCTTCCAATCGGCACTGGAGCAGGGTCGCCTCTTGGATGGAGGCGCACTGAACCACATCATTCGGGATGTCACAGCCCTCATGGAAGTGAAGAGCAGCATGGGAGTGATCGTGGCTGCGCCAACAGCAGGCGCATGCGCTGCACTCCCCGGAGCCGTGCTCGCCATGGCAAACCATATGCAGCGGGATGCTGAAGCCGTTGTCGACGCGCTTCTTGCAGCTGGACTGATCGGGGTCTTCATCGCCTCCCGCTGGACATTCGCGGCGGAAGTCGGTGGGTGCCAAGCGGAAGGCGGATCCGCTTCCGCAATGGCCGCCGCTGCGCTCGTCACACTCGCCGGAGGCACCCGGGACCAAGCAGTGGCTGCAGCCTCCATGGCCCTGCAAAACATGCTCGGCCTCATCTGCGACCCCATCGCCAACCGCGTCGAAGCTCCATGCCTCGGCAAAAATCTCATGGCGGCCTCCAATGCCCTCACCAGCGCGAATATCGCCCTCGCAGGGTTCGACCCGCTGATCCCGCTCGACGAAGTCATCGACGCCGCCAAAGAGGTCTCGTCGCGAATGCCTCGAGAACACCGATGCACCAGCCTCGGCGGGCTCGCCGCAACGCCCACATCGCGCGCCATCGAAGATCGCCTTGCCTCCGCTCGAGCCAAACGCTGTTCGACCTGCAGTTGCTCCTGAACGCCGCCCCACCCGAACCGCCGCTCTCACAGCTCACGACATCACGACATCAACCACATCCTCCACTCGGATCCCGTCCATCGTCCCATCCTTCGATCGAACCACACGAACATGTCCGCCACGCGGAGCCCACACCGATGGGTCCGTCGGCCCGAACAGGACCGTCGTTGCCACCCCCGTCGCAGCCGCAAGATGCGTGATACCCGAATCGTTTCCGACAAATCCCCGCGCCCCTTTCAACACCGCTGCAATCGTCGGCAAATCTTCATCCCTGAGCCAAACCACCCTGCCTCCTTCGAAAATCGGTGCGATCCGGTCAAAGTGCTCCCACTCCGCCTCGCCAACCGTCACCGCAAAGCCAATGTCCCCATGCCGAGATCGCAAGAACTCGACGAATCCACGCCATCTCGACAGATCCCAGTTCTTGCGAGGTGACCCGCTCCCCGGATGGATTGCCCAGTATTCACGCCCCTCTAAAAGAGAAAGACTTCGTTCGGCAGCCTCATGATCCCGCTCCAAAAGATGAATCCGCGGCACATGATCCTCGGGCCAAACCGCCAACTGCGCCAACGCCTCGCTCCAAACCTCCGAAGCATGCGCCCCACCGTCAACCGGACGTCGGTAGGCTCCAAGGTAGTTCCTGACTCCCGCCCGTCTCAGGTTCGCCTCAAAAATTCCATCAGGGTCGAAGAGATAGCTGATCACCTGTCCGAAACCCGCGAAATACTCCGACAACCCCTCGTCCAATGTTCCGTTTTTCGCGAAAAATCCGGCCATCGGTCCATACTCGATCGAGCGAACCGCGTGCGCATAAAACCGGTCGGCAACCAAGCCTGCGATCCGCGGGTAACCCAAGATTTCTAGGCGGCTGTCCGGAAAGGATTGCCGAAGAGCCCCAATCGCTGGGAGCGTCAGGATGAAGTCACCCAAAGCCCCCCCCCGAATCACGAGCAGCGAAGAGCTAGCAGCCCGCACCATGTCCTTTTCGCGAGGCGCCCTACAGCCGCATCACTGGTTCTGCAGCATGGTTCCCATCATCCCCTGCCCTTCCCACCGTTGCGGACGATTCCATGGCAAGTTCGAGACGCCCTCTTTCTCCTCCACCGCACATCCGGACAAGACGGAAACAACAACTGCGGCCAGCAAAACCTTTAAGAGGATTGATCGTAACGAGCGCATAAAGCCAAGGGGGAAGTCAGTTGAAGTTCAACTTGAACGGATCAGGCACCGCATCCTTCGAATCAGCTGGAGCCGGCTTTTCCGCAGGCTTGTCGTCCCCTAGCAAACCAGGCAAGCCCGGAATGGCGAGCAAAGGATCCGCTGCCTCAGCCTTCTTGGCCGGTGCTGCCGGCGGCACCGCGACGGAACTGGCTTTGGCTTCCGCAACTGCCGCCGCTCTTTCGTCCTTCTTGTCCTGTCCCGAAGCGAACACCACCTTGTCCCCAGCTCGAACCGCATTCGGGAGAGAGCTTGCCCGACCTTTCTGATCGAACAGGTTCAGCTTTATCGTCCCTTTTTCTGGATCCTTGGATCGGTTTTTTTCCGGAGCCTTCGTGGGAGTCACCTCCTCGGGAAAAACAACCGCCTGATCTGCGTACACCTTCGACACTTTCAGCTTTGAAACCGTCGTCTCCCCCCTCATCGCGTACAACACTGTTTCCGGAGTCACCCCACTCCGATCTCCCATCGAAATGACCGCGAAGTTCCACGAAGGATCGTAACTCACAACGGTCCCAGACCTTGGCGCAGGTCGACTCTCCACCTTTCGCTCTGTCTTACCCCCACCCCCGCCGCCAACAAGATCCATCGCCGCACCTCCTCCACTCGGACGTGCCGTTTTCCCCGTATCCTGCTTTTTCTGCACGGCCGCAACCTCCCCCTTCAACCGCTCAATCTCGCGCTCCTTGACCGCAACCGCCTCCACAGAGGAAGCCTTCAAATCCGCCAGCTCCTTCTCAAGGCCTACGACCTTTTCGAGATCCTGTTTCGCTTTTTCTACCGTTGCCTCCGCATCCGAAAACTTCTTGTCCGCGTCAGCCTTCTCCTGCTTCGCCTTCGAAAGGTCGTCCTTCGCCGAGGCCAACTGCTTGTTGAGTCCCCCGATTTCAGTCTGTCTGTCATCAGCAAGTTTTGTGGATGCGGATAACTCCTCCTTCGTTTTCTCGAGAGCGTCGGTTGTCTTACCCAAATCGATCACCGTCGACTTTGCCTGCTTAACGAGCACGTCCTGGCGGTTTTGCAAATCCCTCAGACTGCCTTTCGTCAGAAAGGCAACCGCTGCCGAGCCAATCGACAGAACTATCGAAGCAATCAAAAAAATCCGGACCATAAGTTCAGGGAGAAAACAGTGTGTCGCTGGTGTGGAACAATGGATGATTTCGGGCGAAACACAAACCTCATCTCAAGCCTCTTGTTTGTCTCGGACTAAATCAGACTCTCGTCGATAGTCTCATCCACCAGCTTCTGCCCACAACGCCGTGATCGAGCATCTCTATTTTCACATCCCCTTCTGTCCAAAAGCCTGTCCTTACTGCTGCTTCTACTTTGAGGAGGGATCAAAGAACAAGACCACGGCATTCCTCGACGCACTTCTTCGCGATGTTGACGCCGCATCCCTCAGACACCAGATGCGACCTAAGACGCTGTACTTCGGCGGAGGCACCCCAACGTCACTTCGCGTCGAACAGTTGGACTATTTGCTCGGCGAACTCAAAAAACGGATCGATCTCTCAGATGTCGAGGACTGGACGTTTGAAGCAAACCCAGCGACCTTGAAAGCGGACAAGGCCCTCCTGCTCCGCGAGAAGGGTGTCACGCGGATCAGTCTCGGCGTCCAGTCATGGAACCCGACGACTCTTAAAACGTTGGGGCGGATACACACCCCAGACCAAGCCGAAGAGAGCCTTCAAATCCTCAGGAAAGCCGGTTTCCCTTCAATCAATCTCGACCTGATGTTCGCCATACCGAACCAAACCCCCGAGGAATGGGAGGCTGACCTCGAGTTGAGCGTGAAAAAGGGGCCAGATCATCTCTCTGCATACTGCCTGACGTACGAAGAGGACACTGAATACTTCCGCATGCTGGGGGCAGGCCAGTTCCGTCGAGACGAACCCACCGAAGAACGCTTTTTTCGAACCGCCATGGATTTCCTGCCCGAACAAGGCCTCTTCCAGTACGAGATCTCCAACTACGCGCGCCCAGGGCACGAGAGTCGCCACAACATCGCTTGTTGGAGTGGTAAGGACTACCTCGGATTCGGGCCGAGTGCGTTCTCAACAGTCGGCCTCGTGCGGACGCAAAAGGTTCCGGACACGTCCGAATACATTTCCGCCATGAGCGAAGGGACATCTGGGGTTTCCTCCGAAGAGTCTCTTCCTCACGAGACGCGGCGGTCGGAGATCATCGCCTTCGGCATCCGCTGCCGCGAAGGCGTGTCACTGGAACTCTTGGCGCATCGAACTGCCGAGATCACAGAGTTGTGCGACGCCGGACTCGTGGAAATGCGGGGCAACAAACTCCTTCTGACGGAGCGCGGAAAGATGCTTGCGGACACGGTCGCTCAGTTCCTTCTTTGACAGTTCATTCACGAAAGAGCGGCCCTCGAACACCCATTCAAAACGAGCTTTGGCCTTGCGAACCTGATCGAGTTTGCGTTACGTTTTCCATCTGCGCGCCGCGGGTATAGCTTAGTGGTAAAGCTCCAGCCTTCCAAGCTGGCTATGCGGGTTC
>CAZAZT010000015.1:0-2460 GCA_964489645.1 uncultured Chthoniobacteraceae bacterium
GAAAGCGTGTGTACTTTAATCGGTACCGAGGGTTCGAATCCCTCCCCATCCGCCACTTATCCGACATTCATTGACTCGAGATCTGCTGGGAGGGTGACGTTAGGGTTTTTCCGAGTCTCGTTGAGAGGGGTTTTGGGTGTCGTGAGGTTCGGTTTTTTCAGACAAACGGAAGCCTCTGTGTCGTTCTGTTTGGTGGGTGTGTTAGTTGCTTCATCGAGATGGCGACTGGAGAGAGGGAGGGGACCAATACGAATATGGACATGACCTTACTAGAACGAGTGCGGGCACTGATCCGGAGGGCTCCGAAAGCTCTTACGTGGGTGCTTGTTATGGGCTGTTTCCTTTTTGGGGTTCTGATCAGCAGAAGGACGGACTCCATCGGCTCTGGTGTCGAGCGTCAGCAAGGGGATGGGCCTCTGGCGGGGATTGTGCGGATGTTCAGGGGGTTGGCTTTCTCGGACAGGATTCACGAGGGGGGAGGGGCGATTTTGGAGTTGCGCGGCAGGGGTGACATCCGAGGGACGCGATTGCGTGCGGTGGGGTCGGTTGCTCTTGACAGTTTGGGTGGGGAGAAGGGTCGCAGCCGTTTGTTTGATGTGGGGCCTGAATCCAAATGGAACGGGTTGAGGCCAGGGGATTTGGTGAGGTTGGCTGCTCCTTTTGGGGGAGAGATTGAGGGCCGGGTGAACTTGTCGATGGTGGATGAGGGGGGGTGGGTGCGAATTGGGGGAGAGGTGGAAGGGGGGCGGTTCAGTTTGGGTCGGCGGGGGGACGAGATTTTTGGGCAAGTGGTGTTGCCGGGCGTGGGAACGGGTTTCGAGATGGTTTCGGAGGGCGAGGGGACGGGACGGGTAACGGAGCGCCCTCTGTCAGTGATGATTTGTGAGCGGACCTATCAGGCTGCAGTGGCCTCGCTGGACCAGGCGGCGGGTACGTCGGGGGTCGTTCCGATTTTGGACAGTTTGCCGAGTGCGTCGAAGGTGATCTATCTGGACTTTGATGGTGAGACGGTGACGGATCCTGCGTGGAATGGGGGGCGGCAGATTGTTGCGGCGCCTGCTCGGCTGACGACGGAGCAGATGCGAGAGGTTTTTAACCGGGTGGTTGAGGATTACGCTCCGTTCACCGTCAGTGTTACGACGGATGTGAGGCGCTATCAGCAAGCGGTTGTGGGGAGTCGGATGCGTTGCATCATCACACCAACCTCCACTGCGGAGCCTGGAGCTGGAGGGGTTGCGATGATGAACAGTTTTTCGGGTGCGGGGAGAGCGTTCTCTTCGACCGTTCCGTGCTGGGTTTTCAACAGCTCTGTGGCTGCGATTGCGGAGAGTGTTTCGCATGAGGTCGGCCACACTTTGGGTCTATTCCACAGCGGCCAATCGAATCCACCGGCTGAGTATTTTTCGGGCCATGGCACTGGCGCATTGTCGTGGGGGCCCATCATGGGTGTGTCCTACTCGCGCGGGGTTACGCAATGGAGCAAAGGCGAGTATCGGGGTGCGAACAATCGGCAGGATCAAGTGGCGATCATCCAATCGGTCCTCGGGATGGCTCCGGACGAGGCGGGTGGCAGTATCTCCTCAGGCGCGTCGATGAAGGTTGGAGGCGATGGTGTCGTCTCGTTCGGCGGGGTGATTGGGACAGGGCAGGATGTGGATGTGTACACTTTCTCTTCAAAGGGAGGGGCGTTTTCTTTGCAAGTCGCACCGGTATCCGACGGTGCGAACTTGGATGTGGCGTTGGAGTTGCGCGATGACGGCGGAAAAGTTGTGGCATCTGCGAGTCCTGAAGCATCGCTTGTGTCGAGCGTTTCTGGCCGCCTGGGTGCGGGTCGGTTCCATCTCATGATTTCGGGTTCGGGCAGAGGCAGCGCGGAAACGGATGGGTACAGTCGCTACGGCTCTATGGGGCTCTATTACGTCACGGGGCAGGTGGGAGGTGTGGGTGCATTGGTTGGTCAGAGACCGGTAGTTACGGCGGTGGGGGAGGTGAAGGGTTTGGTGGGGCAAAGTTTGGAGGTTCGGATGGCAGCATCGGGGAGTGTGAAGGCCTGGACCGTCAGCGGCGCATTGCCGTCGGGGCTCTCGTTTGATGGGCAGAGTGGGGTGATACGGGGTGTTCCCTCTGTTCCGGGAAGTTACAGAGTGACGGTCACTGCGGTGAATGATTTCGGGAGTGATTCGACCGCAGTGCCGATTTCCATCACGGGTGGTGGGATCGCTTTTGGCGAGGCTCTCGACAATCCTGTCATGACGTTTTCGAGCGTGGGCGATGCGCTGTGGTTCTCCGACACATCCACGGCGGTGACGGGAGGGGTGAGTCTTAGGTCTGGGGTGATTGGAGATGGCGGGCGTTCTGTTTTGAAGACGGTTGTGGATGGTCCCACTTGGGTTTCTTTCAACTGGAGTGTGAGTAGTGAGCGGAATGCGGACATTCTTGCGCTGACGTTGGATGGGCGTG
>CAZAZT010000015.1:2470-28114 GCA_964489645.1 uncultured Chthoniobacteraceae bacterium
TTTTTCGCTGGCTGTGGGTGGGGGTTTTGGGGGGTGGTTTTGGGGGGGGGGGGGGGGGGGAGTCCGTTCAGGTTTTTGTACCGCGCCCTCGGACCGAGGTTGCGTGGATGTACGCCAAGGATGCGGATACGGTGGTGGGCTCGGATGCGGGGTGGGTTGATTCCGTGAAAGTTGGTTCGCCGCCGGTGTTCCGAGGTGTGGTTGTCGGGGGGCCATTCAAGGTTGGCAAGCCGTTGAGTTTGAGAGCGGATGTGGAGAAGTGCACGGCCTATCAGTGGATGCGGAATGGCCGGCAGATTGGTGGTGCGGAGAGCGTTGAGTATCGCCTTGAGTCTGCTACTGTTGAGGACTCAGGTTTTTATTCGGTGGTTTGCAGTAATGAGTTTGGGACGGTCACCTCGTCGCCAGTGTGGGTGGATGTTCAGGGACCGCTCAGATTTGTGAATGTTCTGCGACCGACGGTTTCACGTGTTGGTGGGAGGGCGTTGTATTCGGTACAGGTTTCGCAGGGTTCAGGGGTTGATTTCAGGTGGTTAGTCAACGGGAGCCCGATCGATTTTTCTGGAGTGGGCTTGCCCTCGGAGTTGGCAGGTGCGCGGGTGAGTTGCGTGAGTTTTCGTGGGACATCATTTTTGGAGCTATCTCGGCTCCCGAGCGGGATGGTGGGGCAGATTTCGGTGGAGGTACGTTCGTCAGCCGGCGACGTGTTGATTGGGGGACCTGTATCGCTGCGAGTGGAATCTTTGATTCCGCGATATCGTTAGGAGCGGGTGATTCTCAGAGGTGTTGACGTGGACTAGTTGCGGACGGATGTTGGTGGAAGACCATGGCGGATAAAAAGCAAAGGCAAAAGACCCTGAGGCGAGTTGGCGGCGTTGCCGTATTGGCTCTTGGTGCGTCTCTGGTTTTCTGGATCGTTGGTTTTGGGCCTCATCCTGAAAGGGGAGTTGGGAACCGTTTGAGTGTCCTTCAGACTGATTCTCTTGATGATTCACGGGGTGGGCAAAGTTCGGTTTTAGAGGCCCGAGATTTGGGTGCGCATCCTGCGAATTCAGTGCGCGGGACCGCGTTGAGGGGAAGTCCAAGAGGGGACTCCGTGAAGGGAAGAGTGGTCCAGCTTCATGTCCCGCCCGTCTCCCAGTTCGTTGATTTGAAGGAGGGGATGACGATTAAGATGCCCTCATTCGATGAAGAGCCGATGACGGGGGTTTTGAACTATGTGAAGACGACGGAGCGAGGGGTGATTTGGCTGGCGGGTGATTTGACTGGGCGTGATGGCACGTTTTATTGGAAGCGTTCGGCTAGCGAGTTCTCTGGGATGGTGATGATGCCCGCCATCGAGGTTGCGTTGGATGTGCGCCATGAAAAGCCGGGGAGGCCTGTTATGTCTGAGAAGCGGTTGAGTGAAGTGTTGTGTCGCAGGTATCCCGGACCGAAGAGAGGTGCTGTCAGGGGGGCCGCAGCTGCGGCTACGGCAGATTTCAAGGTTCCGAGGGTGTATAGTGTGGCTGGCGAGGTCCGAGATGTGGAGACCGTCGCCCCGAAGGTGGATATGCCGGTGTTGTATTTGGATTTTGATGGCGAGGTGGTCAAACATCCCAAGTGGAACGGGGGCAAGGAGATTGTGGCTGCTCGGCCGAATCTGAACGAGGGAGACATCCGGCAGATTGTTTCTGAGGTGGTGGCGGACTTCTCGCCTTTCCGGTTGATGGTCACGACAGATATCAGCCTTTTTGCGAAGTGTAAAGAGTTGGGTTATAATGGGATGAGATGTATCATTACCCCGACATCGGACGCAGCAACCGGTGCGGGTGGGGTGGCGATGTTGAAATCCTTTGCTGGGGATCCGGATGACCCTGAGATTTTTGGGGCGCCGTGTTGGGCGTTCAACGGGACGGATCGCAGTGCGGGGTTTGATTCCTGTGCGATGACCATCAGCCATGAGATTGGCCATACTTTTGGACTTACGCACGACGGCGATTCTTCACCCGCGCAGGAGTATAATGCGGGCTTTGGGTCAGGGATTTTCTCGTGGGGACCGATCATGGGTGCCCCGTTTTCGAAGAGGGTGGTTCAGTGGAGCAAGGGGGAGTACTCTGTCGCGAACAATCAGGAAGATGATGTGGAAATCATCAGGTCAAACTTTTCGAGGACGAATAGATCGGATGAGATTGTGGGTTTTTTGACGGACGAGGACATTGTGAGTGCTCAGAGAATCAATGATGACGGTGGTGTGATTGATCAAGTTGGTTCGATATCGAGCTCCCTAGACTCAGACACCTATTTGATTGATTGTCGCGATGGCGAGATTTTAGTCACTGCTTCTCCGATTGGAGTTAACCCGAACTTGGATATCCGTTTAGAGTTGCTCGATGATAAGGGCACGGTGTTGACATCGTTGACATCGAGCCCAGAGGATTCTTTGGATGCCACTTTGAGCCACAAGGTCTTGAGTAAGGACCTAGTGGAGTCAAAAAAGGCTTTCATGATTCGAGTGTCGCCTGCTGGGCGTGGTAATCCGAAGAACGGGGGTTATTCTCAGTATGGTTCGATTGGAGCTTATCGGATGATGGGTCGCTTTCCGGCGGTGAAGTTGTTACAGCCTCAGATTTTGGATCCGGCGACCGCAGGCAAAGTGGAATGGATGATGAACGAATCGGTTTCGTGGAAGCCTTCGCAAGTCAAAAATGCTCCTTCGGTGTTCGAGCTTTCGGGTGTTTATGGCACGGAGGACGTTCCTGCTGGGTGCTTTTTTGATTCCCGAACGGGAGAGATTCGGGGGGTACCAAGGGTTTCTGGGGTGTACCGGTATCTTTTGATCGCGAGGAATGCTGTGGGTGAGAGCGATGCTTTCCCCGTTGAAATTGTGGTGAGGCAGAAAATGTTGAGTCCCTCGAGTGTCGAATGGGTGGAAGGGGTGGTTGGCACTTATCAAGCGGAGTTTGGTGTGACCAATCTGGCTATCACCTACGAAATTCTGCCCGAGCCTCCCCTTGGACTGACCTTCGATACGGGAACGGGAGTTTTGTTTGGCACCATCCCAGGGGGTGAGACCTACGATGCGGTCATCAAAGCCTCTGGGAATGGTCTGGTTGCGCAGGGTAACTTGCGGTTGGTGGGGTTGAGCGCGCGCCAAGTCCTCGATTCTGGAGGCGGGCTCAAGTCATTTTCGGCGACGGGATGGACGGTGGATTCGACGGAATGGGTGGCGGAGCAGGGGCAGACTCAGCGGTCGATGGTGAGTGATGAGACGCCGCACGGAGGTGTATCATCGATGCGGGTGGAGACGGATCGTTCTGGGTGGATGACCTTTTCTTGGAAGGTTGACAGTGAGCGGGGAGGGGATTTTTTGACTTTCAACGTGAATGGTCGGCGGATTGCAAGCATCTCGGGTAATCGCGCATGGCAGGAGGTGAACTACTTTCTGCCGTCTGGGAGCAATGTCATCGAATGGACCTACGAAAAAGACGAGAGCGAACAGTTCGGGAGAGATCGAGGGTGGGTGGATGCGGTTTCGTTTGGGAAACGGTTGACTGTCCTTGCCCAACCGACGGGCAGGGTAGTTTCCGAGGGGGAATCTCTTACATTGACCTGCTCGGTTACAGGGGAGAACGCGGCATTTGAGTGGTATTACAAACCGGATAATGGCAACGAGCGATTAATAAAATCTGGCGCTAGAATCACTTCGATGAATCCCATCACATCGGTTTTGACCATCCGTAACGTCAGGCCCGACATCGATGGGGATGGCAGCTATTACGCCAAAATCAGGTCTGGGCCACGTACGATTTCTTCTGAGCCGGCGAGGGTCGCGGTCATCAAGAAGTCGTCCGTCACGCCTCTTCAGTCTGTCGTTGCGGCGAGGGGCGGGATGGCCTCGTTCAGCGTGAGTTACTCGGGCGCTGATGATCCTGTTTATCAGTGGTGGGTTGCGGGAGTGCGAGTCCCAGGGGCTTTGGTTGCTCCGTGCATTGGGGTGGACGGTTTGGGGATGCCTCAGGTGGATGTGATGAGCGGGCCGAAAGGCAGCACATTGAGGATATCCAACGTCACATTGCCGGATCGGCTCAATTCTGCGAGTTACCCGGTTCGACTTGAGGTGAAGAGCAAGTTTGGGGGCAGGACGGTATACCAAGATGCCCGTTTGGAGATACGCGGTTCAGGAGCAGCGCGGTGGAAGTAGGGAGTGACGAGCGGAATTTTTAGCGGTTCGAGTTCGATGAGAGATTGCGACAAGGAGGATTTAACGGAACGCGGGCGACGGGTGTTGAGGATGGAGGCTCAGGAACTGATTCGGATGGCGGGTCGACTGGATGATGGGTTTCCTTTGGCTGTGGACATCCTCTTGCAGGCATTGGAGCGAAGGGGGAAGATTATCGTTTGTGGCGTGGGTAAATCCGGTTGTATTGGGGAGAAAATTGCAGCCACGCTCAGCAGCACGGGGGCGCCTGCGGTGGTTTTAAGTGCTGGTAACGCGCTTCACGGAGATCTGGGTGTCGTCACAGAGGGCGACGTGTTCATCGCATTGTCGAACAGCGGTGAAACGGAGGAACTCCTGCGGGTTGTGCCTGCGATGATCCGTGACGGGGTTCCTGTCATCTCGATGACAGGTTGCCCGACGAGCAGATTGGCCCGTTTGTCCAAGGTGGTTTTGGATGTTGGGGTGGAGCAGGAGGCGTGTCCTTTGCAGTTGGCGCCGACGTGTAGTACGACGGCGATGCTGGCGATGGGGGATGCTTTGGCGATGGTGCTTCTCGAGCAGAGGGGCTTCACGCGGGAAAGGTTTGCGATGTTCCATCCAGGCGGAAGTTTGGGACGAGCGCTTTTGTTGCGGGTGGACCAGGTGATGCGTGGCGTGGACCGGATGGCTTTGGTTGGGGTGGATGCGAGTGTTGGGGATGCGGTGATCCAGATGGGCCGCATGCGATGCGGTTGTGCGGTCATTGCTGGAAATCGGCGTGAGATGTTAGGGATCTTCACTCACGGTGATTTTGCTCGTTGTTACGCGTCGGATCGGTTGATAGGAGAGAAGGGAGTGGTGGATGTGATGACTTCGACTCCGGTGACGATTCAAAGTGGTTGTCTCGCGGTTGAGGCGGTGAGGACTTTGGAGGAGCGCAGGATTGATGATTTGATTGTGCTGGATGAGTCAGGAATCGTGGTCGGGCTGATTGATTCTCAAGATTTAGCTCGGTGGAAATTGGTTTGAACGGGGGCGGTTGGCTTGGGTCAGGTTGTGTGATATGTTTGCGAGATGAGAAGGATTCTCATTGGCTTGGGAGTGATGCTTGTGGGAGGCGCTGTGGGGATTGGGATTAAGCTTCCATCGGTTGATGATGCGGTTGCTGCGGCACCGACGGGTGGCGGTTCGAAGGTTGGGGTGGCGGTCAGTTCGCCCACACTTGAGATGATTGATTCGGAGTTGACGCGGTTGGTGCGGG
Organism: uncultured Chthoniobacteraceae bacterium; assembly: GCA_964489645.1. Classification (GTDB taxonomy): domain Bacteria; phylum Verrucomicrobiota; class Verrucomicrobiia; order Chthoniobacterales; family Chthoniobacteraceae; genus JBEEPE01. The sequence continues at coordinate 7,912 of CAZAZT010000015.1, forward strand.
CCGTGACGCCCTCTGTGGTGAGCATTACGACGGAAAAGCGCGTGAGGAAGCGTGTTGCGCCGATGGATCCATTGGAGTTCTTTTTCGGTGGGGGGCGGATTGTGGAGGAGAAGGCGAAGGGGATGGGTTCAGGGGTGATTGTGTCATCAAGGGGACACGTGGTGACCAATCACCACGTCATTTCCGGGATGGAGCAGATCATCGTGCAGTTGGATGATGGTCGGATGGAGCCGGCGAAGTTGGTCGGCTCTGATCCGCAGACGGACATAGCCGTGTTAAAAATCGAGGGCAGTGCGCAGGCTTTGACCTTTGCTGATTCGGACCAGGTTCGGGTTGGTCAGATGGTCTTGGCGGTGGGGAATCCGTTCGGGTTTGAAGAGACCGTTACGAGGGGGATTGTCAGTGCGAAAGGGAGGGCTTTTTCGGACAGTGGAGTCCAGTTTTTGCAGACGGATGCGGCAGTGAACCCGGGAAACTCTGGGGGTCCCTTGATCAATGCTCGGGGTGAGATCATCGGTATCAACACGGCGATTTACTCAAAAAGCGGTGAATGGTTGGGGATTTCATTTGCTGTTCCATCGAATGTGGCGAAGCGATCGATGGAGAGCATCGTCCAGTCTGGGAGGGTTCGCCGAGGTGGAGCGATTGGAGTGAGCACGGCTGCATTGAGTCCCGTGTTGGCGCGTGCTCTGGGTTTACCGGACACCAAGGGTGTGGTGGTGATTGCGGTGCAGCGGGGCTCACCCGCAGATCGGGCTCAGTTCGAGGTGGGGGACGTAATCCGAGCGGTGAATGGTAAGTCTGTGGCCGGACCGTCGGAATGGATCAGGATGATCACGGAATGCGAGCCTGGAACGAAGGCTGAGTTGAAGGTGGTTCGTGAGCGCAAAGAGCGGAGAGTGGTGTGCGATGTGGCCGAGGCCAAGCGGCAGTGAGAATGGGGAAGCGCGAGGATAAAAAAACACCCGCCAGGTGGCGGGTGTTTTCTGATCTGATTTATCAATGGTTCAGGCGAATGACTCCCAGCCTGCGCGCACGGCAGTCCGTTTGAGGAGTTTGTTGGCCTCGGCACTGTTCGAGAACTGCTGCTTGGTCGTATCCCATTCCAGCATCGCGCCTGGTAAGAGGACGCCGATGTTCCCGAGGGCGCCGTGGCGGGTGAGTGGCACAGAGTAGTCGAAGTTGGATCCGCAATGAGTCCCTGCGAGGATGGCTTGCACGAGTTCGATTTGGGGGTCTTTTGCCTTTGCCCGCTCGATGGAGGGTTTGTGGTTGGCCGTTTTGAGCCATTGCTCGTGCTTGGAGAACGGAAGAATCCTCGGGTTATGGGCGTGGTCTCCGGAGGTCAATAGTTTGCCTTCTTCCCCTATGTAGAGAGCGCCGGACGACATCTTTTCCCAATCTTGATCCGCATCCAGTTCTGCGGGGCGTTGCGGTTTGCGTTTTCCGTCATACCAGACCACTTTGATTTCGCCGAACTGCTTGGTCTTGTGGAACATGGAAATGGCAGCAGCGGACGGGAAGGTGAGGTCGGCTTGGTCGTCAACCTCTGCTTGGATGCGATAGGGGTCGCCGAGGTCACAGGAGAAGAACGGGCCGTCCATGGTATGACAGCCCATGTCACCGATTGCGCCGGAACCGTATTCGCGGTGTCCGCGCCAAGCGAAAGGATGGAGTTTCGGGGTATAGGGAACATCAGGACACTGGGCGAGCCATGCCTTCCAGTTGAGGTGTGCGGGGGCGGGCTCTGGCACGAGAGCGTCTTTTGCCTTTTGGCCTTGAGGCCAGATGGGGCGGTTTGTCCACACGTGAATCTCTTTGACCCGACCGATGATGCCCATCGTGAGGTATTCTTTGAGCAGTCGGATGCCTTCGATGAGATGTCCTTGATTGCCCATATTAGTCACAACGCCCTTGGCCTTAGCGGCTTGGTGTAACTGGTTCGCTTCCCAGACCCGGTTGACCAGAGGTTTCTGCACGCAGATGTGCTTTCCGCGGCGAATGGCTTCCATGGCAGCGGGGAAGTGAGAGTGATCTGGGGTGGAGATGGTTACGCCGTCGAGTTTGTCGCCCATGGTGGCGAACATCTCGCGGAAATCCTCGAAGATCTGTGCGTTAGGGTAGAGGGATTTGGCCTTTTCGAGGCGTTGGCGGTCCACGTCGCAGAGTGCGACGATTTCTGCACCTGCGGCGGTGTTGGCGATATCGCTGGCCCCTTTTCCACCGACACCGATTCCACCGAACTGGAGTTTTTTCGGGGATTGCGAGCGCACGTAGGGGAAGAGCAGCGAGCCCGAGGTGAAGGAAAGGGTTTTGATGAAGGAACGACGTTGGAGGGATGATGGCATACGACCGTTGAAGGAACAGGAACTGTGCCTTTCAAAAAGGCGGGTTCTCGCGTCTTGGCAACGAGGAGGGGTGGATTAGAGTGGTGAGATGGCCAAGCCAGCAGCTCTAGGAAAAGGATTGGGTGCGTTGATTTCGAAACGTCCAGCGACGCCGGTTGCGAATCCGGTTCCATCAGTGGAAGCTGGGGAGAGTGTTCGAAGGGTTGGGGTTGAGGAGATTGTATCGTCACCTTTTCAGCCGAGGACGGTTTTCAAGGACGAGCAGATTGAAGAGTTGAAGGAGAGCATTCGTGAGCATGGTATAGTGCAGCCGTTGATATGTCGGGAGCGGGGAGGGAAGTATGAGTTGGTGGCTGGGGAGCGTCGGTGGAGAGCGGCGCGGAAGTTGGGGTTGGATGAGGTGCCTGTGATTGTGCGTGAGGCATCGGATCGAGACGTGCTTGAGCTGGCCTTGATTGAGAATTTGCAGCGTGAGGACCTGAATCCGGTTGAGGAGGCGGAGGCTTTCCAGAGGTTGGCGAAGGACTTCAGTTTGAAGCAGGATGAGATTGCGCAAAAGGTTGGGAAGAGTCGGGCGGCGGTTGCCAATGCGATAAGGTTGCTGGATCTGGACGACCAAGTGCAAAGTTGGCTGACGCAGGGACGATTGTCGGTGGGACACGCCAAGGTTTTGTTAGCGGTCAAAGATGCCTCTGAACAGCGTGTATTGGCGGATGCGGTGTTGCGCAAGGGATTGACGGTGCGAGGCGCGGAGACGCTGGTTGCAGCGCATCTGGAGAGGGCGGTGCCTGCGAAGAGGACGCGGCGTGCGAGTGCGAGGCCGGGGCTTGGTCCGGCGCTGATGGCTGTGCAGAGTCGCCTTCAGCGTCGTTTTGCGACGCATGTGGAGATTCACCACGGGGAGAAACGTGGGAAAATCGAGATTGAGTATTATGGGCGGGACGATATGCAGCGGGTGTTGGATCTTCTGGGATTGGAGCAGGAATGAGGATGTGCGTTTGGCGATGGATCTGCGTGGGGTTGATGGGGTTTTGGTTGGTGGGCTGTTCTCGGGTGCCGGAGTCTCGAGGGGGGGATGTGGTTGATGGTCGGGCGGTTGTGGAAAAGGTGGAGGCGGTTCTGACGGAGGAAGCGCTTGATGCTCGATTGCGGGAGATTGTTGCGTTTGGCCCGCGGCCATCGGGTTCGGAAGCGTTGAAAAAGATGCGGGAGTGGCTGGTGAAGGCGTTGGAGGATGCGGGTTGGATTGTCGAGTTGCAGAGTTTTTCGTGTGCAACTCCGCACGGGGAGGTGGAGTTCGTGAACTTGGTGGCGAGGTTTGGTGGGGTTTCCGGCGGAGGTGCGGCGGGCAAAGGGTCGCGCGCGATATTGTGCACGCATTACGACACAAAGAAGTTTTCGACGATCGAGTTTTTGGGTGCGAATGATGGGGGATCGGGAACGGCGGGGTTGGTTGAGTTTGCGCGAGCGTTGGCGAAAGAGCCGCGGTTGGCTTCAAAAACGGATCTGGTGTTCTTCGATGGGGAGGAAGCGGTTCAGCAGTTCTCTGAGAGCGATGGATTGTACGGGAGCCGATATTTTTCTCAGCATTTGAGGGGAAGTGGGGAGGCTTCGGGGTATGGGTTCGCGATTTTATGGGACATGATTGGTGATCGGCAGTTGGGGCTGACGGTTCCGAGTGACACGCCGGCGGAGCTCTTACGCGGTTTGGAGGAAGCGGCGAGTCGGCTTGGGTTATCCCAACGGGTGGGGCGATTTGCGAGTCCGATTCTCGATGATCATGTGCCTCTGCACCGTATAGCGGGCATTCCTGCCATAGATCTGATCGATTTCGATTATTTGCCGTGGCACACCGCAGACGATCGGTTGGAGTCGGTGAGCGGTGCGAGCATTCGCGAGGTGGTGTTAATGACGCTTGAGATGCTTAGGGATAGATTGCGGTGACAAAAACGGCTACTGTCACCTCATGAAGAGAGGCACCTTGGGTAAAAAACAGATGGAGGCCAGTTGTTTTGCTCGGTTGGGTGTGTTGCTCTGGGTCTTTGTGTGGAGCGGCTTCTCAGGATGTTCTACAATCCGCGGCAAGTGGAGTGGTGATGCCTCGTTAGCCGCTGGCAAAGAGTTTCAGGAGACGAGGATTCGATTGAGGGAGGCAGTGATTACGCGTGACCCGAGCTCCTTTGCGGATGCTTCGTCTGCGGACTTCTCATGGCGTTCTGGTGTGCCGCCAGAAGGGGAGACGGCTTTCGAGTACTGGGATCGGAATGGTGGGTGGTTGGTGTTGGATCGGCTGTTGAAATCGCCGTTTTCGCGGGTTGGCGAAGATTTGGTTGCGCCGGTTGAGGCAATGGGTTCTGGCTATCAGGGGCCGAAGTTGGTTCTGAAAAAAGTTGGGAAAGAGTGGTTGATGACGTCCTTTACGCTTGGGGTAAAGGGAGCGAAGTGAAGTGACAGATGCTGGAGGTTTTTCGATGCAGTTGACCTTATTGAAATCAAAGATTCACCGAGCGGCGGTGACTGGTGCGAGTTTGCATTATGAGGGGAGCTTGACGATCGATTGCCGTCTTGCGGAAAGGGTCGGTTTGATGGCCTACGAAAAGATTTTGGTGGGCAACATGGCGAATGGGGCGCGGTTTGAGACTTACGTGATTTATGGAGAGCCTGGGACCGGTACGATCCAGCTCAATGGTGCGACGGCGCACCTTGGGAAAATCGGGGATCGGTTGACAATCATGAATTTTGCGTCGTATTCGGCGGAAGAAGCGATTGTTCATCGTCCTCGGGTGATTGTGTTGAACGACCGAAACGAGGTTGTTGCGACGGATCGGGAGATGTCCGAGTACGCTCCCCAAGGAGGCGGCGAGAGGTAGGGCAAGGTATAGAACGGATTCTAGGGCTCCATCAGCCTGAGGCGGGCATGTCCTCTGGGGCGATTTACGGTTCTCTTTCAACGAGGAGACTTTCCAGTGCCTTGATGCGTTCTTGAAGCTTTGGTAATCGGCGGAGGAGTGCCATTTGTTCTCGGTAGTCTTTTGCGGGGACAGCAGGTGTTCCCATGTAGAGTGCGCCGTCTTGCGATGGCAGGCTTTTTGAGATGCCTGACTGCGCACTCACGATGATGCCGTCTCCGATAGTGATGTGGCCGACGATGCCGGATTGCCCGGCGAGGATGACATTATTTCCGATGCGGGTGCTCCCTGAGATACCGGTTTGAGCGACAATCAGGGAATGACGACCGATTTGGACGTTGTGAGCGATTTGCACAAGATTGTCTATCTTTGTGCCTTCACCGATGAGGGTGCGTCCGAATCGGGCGCGGTCGATGGTGGTATTGGCTCCAATTTCCACATCGCTTTCAACCACGACGATCCCGAGTTGAGCAATTTTGGTGTGTTTACCATCGACTTTCTCAAAACCGAATCCGTCACTTCCGATGACGCATCCGGAGTGGATGATGACGCGATCTTTGACCTCGCAGCGGTGGAGGATGGTCGTTCTCGGATGGAGGATGCAATGGGAGCCGACGTGGGCATGATCGCCCACGTAACAGTGTGCATTCACCACGGAGTGTGCGCCGACGCGTGCATTCGCTTCGACGACACAGAGCGGGCCGATGCTTGCTGAAGGGGAGATTTTTGCCGAGGGGTGGATGGAAGCTGATGGATGGATACCGGCTTGGCGTTCCGGCGGTTTTGGAGCGAATCGTTCGGCGATGGACGCGAAGGTTGCGGAGGGGTTATCGACAAGAATGCAGATGCTCCCAGCACGCGCGATGGTGGCGGCTTCGGGGGCGGGGATCAGGATGACGGAAGCCTTGGAGTTCCGGAGTTGATCGATGTATCGAGGGTTGGAGAAGAAGGAGAGGTCGCCGCTGGTCGCCTCGTCCAGCGAAGCGAAGCCTTGGATTAAAGGGTCATTCGATTCGGCGCGATCCTCGGAGAGTGCGGGGATTGTGCGTCCTCCGGTGAGGTGAAGAAGCTGGCTGAGACTAAGGGGCAAGGTTTCCACGGATGAAGCATAGGATTGCCACCTTGACCGACTCAAACTGCATTCTTTGAAGGAAACAAAAAAAACGCCGACCGTGAGGCCGGCGTTTTGAAATGAGTTTTCTTGGTGAAGGTCTACTTCTTTTTGTCTTTGTCTGGTGCGGGCGCTGCAGGAGCCGCTACTTTCAGTTTTGTGAGTTCGTCCGAGATTTCCTTGGTGATGTCGAAGGATTCCTTGGAGTGAAGGATCACGTTGACTGCGTTAAGGCTCTGGCCGCTTTTGTCGAACACCATGTCATAGCCGCCCGACTTGACCTTGGCGTCGATGACCTTGTTGATTTCTTCAACGATTGCGTTCCTCGAGCGAACGGACTGCTCAGCGAGCTGCTGTTCGCGGGTTTGCTGGAAGGATTGGATTTCGCGCTGGAGATTGCCGAGTTCCTGAATCTTTGCGTTCAGATCTTTCACCATGCTCTCTTTCTTTTCCTTGCTCAGTTCAGGTTTGTTCGCGTCGTCGTTGAGCTTGCGAGCGGCTTCTTGAACCTTGTTGAATTCAGCAAGACGATCGTCGAGTTCTTTCTTCGCCTGACTCCGTGCTTCATTGATTTTCGCTTCGGCTTCCTTGGTCTTTCCGTAGTTGTCGAAGATGGACTTCATATCCACGGTTCCCACCTTCAACTGGGCTTGAGCCGAGCTGGAGAAGGCGCCGATTCCAAGCGCGACGGTCAGGATTGCCAGGGTTCTGTTCAGTTTCATGTTGTGTGTATTATTTCTGGGGTTGTTCGATTTGATCGAGTTTCTTTGATATAAAAATCGGCCGGCTGAAAACCTCAGCAACCGACGTTCCAAAATGAGCTAAAATTGATAGCCCATGTTGAAATTGAAGCGCCCGCTCGAACTGCTTTGCGCGTTCGGTTTTTCTTGCGGGACAGCGTAATCGATCCGGACGGGACCGATTGGTAGCTCGATCCGTAAGCCGAATCCTGCATCGGACGCCATGGCGCCTCCGAAGTCGAAGACGCTTCTGCTGATGGATCCGATGTCGTAAAAGACTGCGGCGCGCACCTTTTCCATGACGGGCACGGTGATTTCCGCGGTGGCTCTGGCGAGCGATTTGCCGCCGCGCGGCTCGTTCGTACCAGTGAAAAAGGGTGTGGCGTGGCGGAATCTGAAACCGCGCAAGTTGTTCACGCCGCCTAGGAACAATCGATCGTAAAGCGGGACGCCGCCATAGGACTTTCCGCCCGAATAGGCATCAGCGATAGCTAACTCGCCGTCGAGGGTCAAAATGCTGTCCCAGGGCAACAGGAAATACTTGGTGGCTTGAGTGTTGGCCGTATAGATATCCAAGTCCCCTCCGAGTGGTCCTCCGGAGACGGACCCTCCGAACTCAACGCGATGTCCCTTGCGGGAGAGGAACAGAGAGTCACGGCTGTCGAGAATCCAAGACCCGTACACTTGGCTTTTGAGGAGATTCCCGGCAGTTTTGAGATTCGTTAGGTCCGGAACGCTAATCGTGGAGTCCGTGATATCGACGCCGATGCTTTCGACTCGGTATCCGGCGCGCAGGCGTGAAAACTCTGAGGTTGGCCATTGGAGACTTGAGTCAAAACCGAAACGCTGTTCCGAGTACGCATCCGATACGAACGAGGCGGAGCGGTAAAAAATCTCTTGGGTGAACGACAGCTTTTTATCGAACAGGAAAGGTTCTGTCAGCGAGATGGATGCGTCTTTTCGAAGCACCCCGTATTGGACCCGAGTGCGGAACTTCTGCCCCCCACCAGTGAAGTTGTTCCAATTGCCGATGTCGAAGTTGGACTGAGAAACTTCCGCGAATCCGAGCAGGTTATCGTTCGAGGAGAAGCCGGCTCCGAAGTTCAGTTGTCCGGTGCGTTTTTCTTCCACCAAGACGTTTAGGTCACGCGAACCATCCCTGCCGGTTTCCGACGGGTACACCTCCACTTTCGAGAAATAGTTGAGGTTGTTGAGGCGCTCTCTGCTTGCGTCCATTTTCTTGGTGTTGAACGTATCACCTGGTGTCAGCGCAAGTTCACGGCGGAGGACCTTGTCCTTGGTCTTTGTGTTCCCTGAGATATTCACCCGATTCACTGTGGATACTCGCCCTTCATCGAAGTTGAATTCCAAGTCGACTTTGTTCCCGCCTGCGGGCTTGGTTCGAGCGCCCGATTGGAAATCCACGTAGCCCTTCGCTCCGTAGAGGTCTTGGATCTGTTTGATGTCCGCGCGGATTGCTGCGGGGGAGTACACGCTGCCGGGGCGGAGTTTTGTGACGGCTTGGATGTCTGCTTCTGAGAAAACCTTCGCGCCGTGGATAATCACGTTGCCGATTTCGTACCGGTTTCCTTCAGCGATTTGGAAGGAGAGCTCCACGCCGCCGGCAACCTCTTTTTGCGATACCGATATTTTGACGTCGATGAACCCCTGATTCTGATAGAACTCCCGGAGGGTTTTGATGTCGTCCTCTAGTTGATCGCTGTTAAGCCTACCTGACTTGGTGAGGAAGCTGGCGAGCCCTGCTTTTTTGGTTTTGATCACCTCGGTCAGTTTTGCTGATTTTTGGGAGACGTTCCCTTCGAAGCGAAGCGTTTTGACGAGAACTTTCTTACCTTCGTTGATGGTGAACACCACCTTGCTGGCGCCGGTTTTTTCGTTGGAGGTGACCTTGTAGGTGACTTTGGCAGACCCGAAACCCTTGTCCTGATAGACGGTCAGAATTTTCTGGCGATCTGATTCGAGGGTTCCGTCGCTCAGCGGCGAGCCGAGTTTGGAGCTGATCTCCTTTCGGATGCGCTTTTCGGAGACTTGTTCGGCCCCTTTGACCTCGATCTCTTTGAGCACGGATTTCCCTTGGACGAGCACTATCACGCGCACCCCGTCTGATTGGGGTTCTCCGAAGATTCGGACGTTTGACACGACTCCGCTCCCGTAGAGGTTCCGGATGTCTTCTTCGACGACGGTATCGGAGTAGGGTTGGCCGACGCGGGTGCGCATGTTCGCCAAGATGCGGTCTTCGCTGACGGTGGAAGCGCCTGCGAACTGCACTTGGATGGATTTGATCAGCGGGGCGGATTGGGCCGGGTTTTGAGCGATTGCAGCGGGCAAAATCGCGGCAATGCTAACGGCACAAACGATAGGGGTTTGGTAACGCATGGAGGTTGGTGGTGGCAGCAGGCTGCGGAGGGCCTCAAACGGTCGCGCGGCCGACTGTCACAGAGTAGGTTGGTTTTCCGGTGTCCGCGTCAAGCAGCGAATGCTGATGGAATCAACTTAGTTAAGGAGTTGGTACCAAGTGTTCCGGCGTTTTGGGGTAAATCCGGCTTCTTGAACGAGGCGTTCGATCTCCTCCGCTTGCAGTCGGAACGAGGTGCCAGCACTGGATACGACGTTCTCTTCCATCATCACGGACCCAAAATCATTGGCCCCGTAATGGAGGGCGAGTTGGCCGATTTTTGGACCTTGGGTGACCCATGAGCTTTGGACGTTCTCGATGTTGTCCAAAAATATGCGAGAGAGCGCCTGCATCCGGAGGTACTCTGTGGATCCAACGGGCTCGGCCTTGAGGACGGTGTTCTCCGCTTGGAAGGTCCAGCAGATAAAGGCGGTGAATCCGTGTGTTCGATCTTGTAGGTCCCTGAGGCGTTGAAGGTGTTGGAACCGCTCTTCTACGGTTTCCACGTGACCGAACATCATGGTCGCGCTTGAGCTGAGCCCAATCTCGTGGGCCTTTTCCATCACCTCCAGCCACTCATCCGAGTTGCACTTCAACGGCGAGATCCTGGATCGGACCCGGTCGACAAGGATCTCTCCTCCTCCGCCGGGGATCGACCCGAGGCCCGCGGCCTTGAACTCACGGAGCACCTCCGCCAGGGGCATGCCGAACACTTTGGTGAAATGTTGGAACTCCGGAGGGGAGAATCCGTGGACGTTGATGCGCGGAAAATGAGCCCGGATGTAACTGAGCATCTCGAGATAGTGCTCAATCTTGAGTCGGGGATGGTGTCCTCCTTGGAGGAGCACCTGCACTCCCCCGATGTCGTCGAGTTCGCGAAGCTTTTCTCCGATTTGCTCATGGGTGAGCACGTAGTGGTCTTCGTCTTTTTCCGTCCGATAGAACGCGCAAAATTTGCAGTAGACGTTGCAGACGTTGGTGTAGTTGACGTTGCGGTCGACGATGTACGTCACGGTTGACTCACCTTTTCCGTCGTAGGCGCCACGTTTCGATTGGTTCCTGCGTGCGGTCGCGAGGGCTCCGAGTTCCGGCATCGGCAGATGGTAGAGGGCCAGGGCATCTTCTTGAGTGATCCGTTCGCCGGCGAGAACGCGTTCTGCGGCTCGGCGGGAGTCTAACGAGGCAGTGGATTCCATGGTGCTACGCTGATTATGCGTCAATCTGATCAGGTCCGGCAACCATGACGGGTCGAGGCTTTGAACAATCCTGATTCTGGGGATTGAGATGTGGCGCTTGGTGCGTCATAGCATTCGCTGATGCATTCGATGTTCGAGCGACGGCGCGCGCGATGGTCGCCAGCGGTGGATGACGTTTTAGGCCGGGCGGAAGGGTTTTCGGTGTGCGTTTTTGGAAAATCCGAGATGAGCCCCTTGAATCGTGCGATGGCTGATGAGATACGGAAGATGTCCGACCACGAAGTTTCTGGGGGCTCTGATCTGGTTCACGGGACTTCTCTGATCCGGGGCGTTTTGTGGTACGCGGTGGATGCGTTGGACGAGGCGCACGAGGTGTTCCAAGCGGAGTCAGGCTTTCTTGGGGCCTATTGCCACGGGATGATGCATCGAAGGGAGGGCGACTTCTGGAATGCCAACTACTGGTTCCGATCTGCCGGGAAGATCCCCGAGGGGCTGTATGAGCATCCGTTCGATCCGACGAAGCTCACTGCCGAGTGCGAACGCAATCAGAAGGCGCCGGCAGCGTGTGCCGACGTCCTCGATAGACTCTCTTGGGAAGCGGCGCGCGTGATGGACCGTCTCTTCACCGCGCGCCGTTAACGGGGGGGATCAGGCGAGGGTGGAGAGGGAGGCCTTCACTGCATCAAAATCTGGAAGATCGCCGGGGGTTGGCGTGACCTGTGAGTGCTGGATGATCCCATTCCGGTCGATGACGAAGACGGCGCGCGCGGAAGTGTCCCCGATCCCTGCCAATCCTTTGAAAAGGATGTCGTATGCGGTGGTGACCTCCTTGTTGAGGTCGCTGATCAAGGGGATGGTGATGTTCTCCTTCTTGGCCCAGATCTCTTGGGCGAAGGGACTGTCGACACTGATCGCAACAACCTTTGCGTTGAGGGTTTCGTAGGCTGCGATGCCTGATGAGAGGGAGCACAGTTCATTGGTGCAAACACCCGTGAAGGCGAGCGGCACGAAGATCAGCACGACGTTGCTTTTTCCGATGTGGTCTTCGAGACGGAAGTCCTCGAGTCCGTTGGCGGATTTCGTTTTGAGGGTGAACAAGGGTGCTTTGCTGCCGGGTTGAAGAGCCATGGTTACAGATGAGTTGAATGTTACGCCGAGAGGGATAGAAGGCTCGCGAGGGTTCGGCAACCCATCAGAACGGATGCGGGCATCGTGCTCCCGAGTGACCGGAGCACTTTTCCCTATCTCAAACCCACTTTGCCTTTTCGCCGTCCGTCCCTCCGCGTAGGACTTCGCGGTCAAACCGAAACCGATTATGCCGAACCCTTGGACTGGAAAAGGAAACCCCTATACGCGACAGGAAGTCAGAGACCGTTTGCAGAACGCCTTGGATCGAGGTGAGCCATTGATCGCGGCTGGGGCAGGAACGGGTATTTCGGCGAAGTTCATCGAGAAAGGCGGAGCAGATCTTCTGATCATCTACAACTCGGGGCGGTTCCGGATGTCGGGACATGGATCGACGTGCGGTTTGATGGCGTACGGTGATGCGAATGCGGTGGCGATGGAGATCGGGGAGTACGAGGTGTTGCCGGTTGTCCAGGAGATACCGGTCATCTGTGGGGTTCATGCGACGGATCCGCGGCGGCGGATGTGGCATTGGTTGTTGAAGGTGAGGGACATGGGGTTCTCAGGGGTCAACAATTTCCCGACGCACACCATTGTGGACGGGCACTTCCGTAATGTGCTGGAGGAGACGGGTATGAGCGTGAAGAAAGAGATCGAGATGGTCGCTCTTGCACGAAAGATGGATCTTTTCTCGATCGTATATGTTGCGACTCCGGAGGAAGCACGGGCCATGGCGGAGGCCGGTGCCGATGCGATCATCGCGCATGTGGGAACGACGGTGGGTGGATCGATTGGAGTGGTTGGTGCGACCTGTTCGATGGACGAGGCGGTTGCTCGGACCCAGGCGGTGATCGATGGCGCTAAGGCTGTGCGAAATGATGTGTATTTTCTCTGTCACGGCGGACCCATCGCGACTCCAGCGGATGCTGAAGAGGTTTGTCGTCGAACGGATTGCGTTGGATTTGTGGGGGCTTCGAGCCTTGAACGTTTGGGGGTGGAGCAGCCGCTGATCGATCTGACGCAACAGTTCAAGAAGATCCGGCACCGGTAAGGTACCTAGGGGCGGTGGATTCGAACGAAAACCTTTTTGAGTCATGAGTGTTGATCCGGAGCAGATTGAGAGAAGGCGGTTCGTCACCGACTCCGAGAAAGTCACGGTTGTTTCGCCCTGGACGGTTGAGGAATGGATGTGCCGCGGCGATATTGTTGATAACAAGGAGCTTTTGATGGTCCGTGCGACGATGGAGCCTGGGCGTTCACATCCTTTCCACGAGCATCCTAGGCGGGAGGAGCTGATCTATGTGCTTTCGGGGAAAGCGGAGCAGTGGGTGGGACATGAGCGCCGCATCCTTGGGCCAGGTGAGATGGCTTTCATCCCGAAAGGCACGGTGCATGGCACCTACAACATCTTTGATGAACCGCTCGTGTTTCTGGCAATCCTCTCACCGTCGGATGCGGAGGGGCCTGATCCGGTTGACCGGTCCGCGGAGGAGCCTTGGTGTGGTCTTCGCCAAAAGTGATTTTGGTCGGGGGTTGACGTTTCGTGTGTGTGGTATGGAGGCTGCAGTCTCTTTGCAGCCATGATAGCGAAGCTGTTCGGTGGGGTCGTTCTTGCAGTTTTTTGTGCGGGGACGTTGTGCGGTGCGGATTGGCCGCAGTGGAGGGGCTCGGGATTGGATGGTCGAAGCGACGAGGGCGGTTTTCCGTTGAAATGGTCGGCTTCGGAGAACGTTGCTTGGCGGACTGAGGTGCCGGGTGGGCACTCCTCCCCGGTGGTTTATCGTGGGCGAGTGTATCTCACTGCCTGCGATGGGGAGTCGGGGGAGAGGCTTTTGATGGGGATGGATCGACGGGATGGAAAGATGTTGTGGAGGAAAGCGATTTTCACGTCGCCCTTGGAGCGGAAGCATGGGGAGAACAGCCACGCTTCATCAACGCCGGCGTGTGCGGGGGAGCGGGTGTTCGGGGCTTTCTTGGACGGCAAAGAGGCTGTTGTTTTCGCCTGCTCCTTGGACGGAGATCCGCTTTGGCAGGTTCGGCCCGGTATTTTTTCGAGTGTGCACGGATTTTGTAGCACCCCCATCCTTCACAAGGACTTACTGATCGTTAACTGCGATCACGATGGGGATGGTTTTGTCGTCGCGTTATCCCAGAAAGACGGGCGAGAGGTGTGGCGTATCGATCGCCCCAACAAGACCCGGAGTTACTGCACCCCGATCATCCGGCAGGCAGCGGGGCGATCGCAGATGGTGATGAGCGGGTCGAAGTGTGTTTCGTCCTATGACCCAGACACGGGCAAGTTGATCTGGAGCATTTCAGGGCCGACGGACCAGTTCGTCGCGTCGCCTGTCTTCAGCGAAGCGACGGGGTTGTTTTACGTGTCGGGAGGGTTCCCAGATCACCACATCCTTGCGATCCGACCTGATGGTCAGGGGGACGTCTCCTCAACGCATGTGGTCTGGCATCACCACAACAAGCAGGGGGTTGCGTATGTGCCTTCTCCGATCATCGAGGGTGGGTATCTGTTGATCAATGATGATCAGGGTTTTGCGCATGCATTTGACGCGAAGAACGGCGAGATCGTGTGGAAAGAGCGATTCGGGCGAACGCATGCGTCGTTGTGCAGCACGGACGGCAAGATCCTCTTCATCAACGATAACGGCGTATGCCGCATGGTGGATGTCGCATCGGGGTTCAAGGTGATCGCGGAGAACGACATGAAAGAGATGGTCTATGCGTCACCGGCATTGAGTGGGGGTGAGATCTTTCTTCGAACGGCGCGGGCTATGTATTGCGTTCGGGGGGGGCGATGAGAGTGGGTGTCTTGTTGCTGGTGGGATTGGTCCGTTTCTATCAACTCGTGATCGCCCGGGGGTTGCATCTCATCACGGGCCCAGGGTCCGGTTGTCGATTTGAACCGACGTGTTCGGATTACATGCTTATTGCGTTGCGGCGCCATGGCGCAGCGCGTGGCACCGCCTTGGGCTTGAGACGGATTTGTCGGTGTAATCCATGGGGCGGGTGCGGATTTGACCCGGTTCCCGAACACGATGGGGGCGTTGGCGGAGAGCAGAAAAAAAAGGGTGGTCTTGGTGCGGGTGATGCGTCGATATGACTCCTAGGCTTCGTTTTGGTTCAGAACAAAATCCTCTCCTATCTGTCATGTCACCACTCTGTAAGGTCATCTGCGCGTGCATCGCGACGCTAGCGTTCGGTTTTACGATTGATTCAAGGGCTGCGGATGCCGTTGCGGTGGGGATCAACCGATCCGCTGGAAAGCAGGTATCTGTCACGTCGCAGGGACGTCCCGTGGAGGGGAACCTCCTTCGGGGTTCGTGGCAGGAGGTTGCTCGTCAGGATGTCGTTGCTGAGCGGGGGTGTTCCCGTGTTTTGGTGGAATTTTTTCCCGGAGGTACAGGCACCATGCGGTGTCGATTCAAGGGATGGGACAATGGGGCTGGGGTTTGGCGGGAGTTGAAAGCCCCTGGGTTCTCGGCGGGTGCCTCGAAGTGGGACTTGTTGAGGATGCGGGGGAACGGAGGTGCGGACGCTGTGGCGGCTGTAGATTGTGTGATTGGGGATAAGGGGGCTGGATGGATGGGGATGATTGATGCGGGTGGTCTGCGCGTTCTTTCTCGGACGGGAGGACTTTCGCGGAATGAGTGGGGGCGTTGCCATGCTGCTTTGCGAGCGGCTGGTTATTCTGTGGAGGGGTTGGTGTATTTTTTGAATCGTGATTGAGGTTTGGAGGAGGGTGTGTGGCGTGTGGTGGGGGCGAGCGATTGGATGGGTTTTGACGGTTTGTTGGATCATTGCGGTTCGGATGCGTTATGCCGGACAGCTGGTTGCTTCTGGTGGAGTGCTATTTGATGTCGAGGGGTTTGCGAGGATGTGTCGTGTTTCGAGGCTTTTCGGAACGGGACTGTGGGTGCTGAAGCGAAATGACCATGAAGGATGGCCTTTGGGCGTGGACGGGGCGGGTAGCACTTTGAGTGATCATCTGCTTTGGGTGGTGGCATGGGCCATTCGGTGCACCGGGATGGCAATCGAACGGGTTGATGAGCGATTGGGCGTGGTGCTCCGTGCGGGAGCATTGGATTACGGCGGAGGACTGTTCTCCCTCTTGGTCGGCTTATCTGTTGCGGGTGCGATGCTTTGGTGGGTGCGTCGGCAGGAGTTCGGGAGGTTCGGGTTCGTGGGTTGGCTGATTTTCATCTCGTTGCCCCCACTGGTGTTTGCGACCCGATTTGCGGCACTGGACGAATCGGTTTTCGGTCTCCTTTTTTTGTGTTGGGCGTTGATTTTCGCGGACACTGGATGGTGCAGTTCGGGTTGGCGAGCGGTGGTAGGTGGCGCGATGGCTGGGGCGTCGCTTTGGGTCGCGCCGCGCTTTGCGGGTCCGGTAATCCTCCTGATCATGACGCTTCGCGGGTTGCGGTCCGGATCACGGAAGGGGGTGGTCGATTCGCTGGGATGGTGGGCTGTGGGAGTGGTCTTGGTCCTAGGATGCGCGTGTTGGCTAGATGGTGCGGCGTGGTGCCAACCGCTGGTCTCTTCGGGCGCGGGGCGTTGGCACGATACGTTGGGTCTGTGGCGACGGGTCGAAGAGGGCGGTGCCCCGTGGTTGTGGTTTGGAGGAATGGTGCTGATTCCTTGTCTGGCGTTGGCGTTTGGAATGAGCGGGTTCCCCGAGCGCGCACTGAATCTGTTCCGATCTGTTGTGGCCTTAGCGGCAATTGTTGCCTCATGGGCGATGCCGGTTTGGGCACCGGTGGCAGTGGTTTTGGTGCTGATGTGCGCGCCTGCGGCGGTGCGTGGATCAAAGAAGATTGTTGGCGATGTGAGATATCGCATGCTGCTGCAAGGCAGAGGGGTCAGGCGGTTGTGCGCGGTGGGAGCGGCAATGCTCTTTTTTTGGCCGATTGCGCGATGGTGGGACGGTTGGTTGTACCCCTCAGACCATCGCGCGACTGAGGCTTTGGAGTACCGCGAGGAGATGGCTCAGTTGCGGCGAGTGGCGCATGGGCTTCGCGGAGGGGAGGTCCAGCCGTTCTTGGCCCCGTGGTATCTTTCGCCAGCGGTCTGTTACTGGTCGATGCAACCTGCCGTCTCGAGCTTCACGCTGATGAACCCTGAGGGTTTGGAATTCGCTGTCAAATTTTACTCTTCGCCCGATCCGTCCGGGTTGCGGGATGCGTTATTCGCTCGCGGAGTGCGATGGATCATCTGTGACGCTCCTGACCGATTCGAGCGTAACGTGCGCCGGTTGAGGTTTGATCTGCCCAGTCAAGATTCGGCGATTCATATGTTGCGACGTGGACGGAACGTGACGGTTTCGCACGGATTCGAAAGAGCGTTCACGACAGGGACCTTTGTCGTGGTCGAGCCACTTGCGGCGGCGGTGCCCAGCAAGCGGGCGCCTTCAGCGATCAATGAAGACTGATCCCTGCGATTCAGACGTTTTTCTTTGGTGCCAGAGCGCTCACGGGCAATGCGATCGAGATCGGCGATTGCGGGTTTCCTGTGGACGAATCTGAGGCGAGCCGTGTGGAACGGCTCATGGATTCTTGGGTGAACAGATTTCGAGCGATTGCCTGAGACTCTTCAGAAAGCGGTATCTCCACGCGGCCACGAGGGGAAACCGTGGCGAGGGTGCCGTTCGGTGAAAGCTCGAGCGAGGTCACCTTGGTTGGATCCACGTGGCTCAGAGCATCGCGGACCTCGGGGCAGGAAAGGAGCCGTTGCTGGAGGTCGGCGGAAGGAGTGCCCCCGCTTTGCTGCATCGCGTTCGCGAGCGTTTTGCTGAATGTGGAATCGCTGACCCCCTGAGTGGGGATCGCTCCTGCGGGACCGTCCTGTGAAAAGCGGTCCACGAGACGATTTGTGAGCGTTCCAACGCCGGCAATCAGGAGCGGGTTCATAGACGCGTGCTTAGCCTGAAACGTGCCATGCTGTTTGACCACTCAGAGGGAGGAGGAGATCAACGGGATTGCAGATTCCAGCGATTGAGCGTCATGTATCGAGACGATGGGGAAGCCTTTTTCGATGCGACCAAGAAGCCCTGCCAAGACACCGCCGGGTCCGAGTTCGATGAACAGGTCGATCTTCGTTTGATCGATCAGGTATCGGATGGATTGGGTCCAGCGGACGGAGCCGGTGACCTGCTCCGTGAGAGTTTGACGGACCTGTTCTGCAGACGATACGGGGGACGCCGAGACATTGGACACCACGGTCAGCTTGGGTTGCGCGAGCGGAATGCCCCCCAGAACCTCGGCGAGCCGAACGGCAGCTGATGCCATCAGGCGGGAGTGATACGCCCCCGCGACATTGAGGGGTTTGAAAAGGCGGATGCCTTTTTCCTTTGCTTTGGTCGCGGCATCGGCGAGCCGATCTTTTGGACCGCTGAGGACGATCTGCCCCGGAGAGTTGTAGTTTGCCACATCGACATCACATTCGGCCGCAAGTGATTCCACGACATCGTCTGCAGCGCCAATGGCGGCGTACATCCCGCCTTCCGTTTCATCACAGGCGACTTGCATGAACGCACCGCGTTGTGCCACGAGACGCAATCCTTGCGTGAAGTCGAAGGTGCCGGCGGCGGCGTGAGCGGTGAACTCTCCGAGAGACAATCCGGCCGCAGCGACGGGTGCCAGGTTGGGGATCCTTTCTTTCAAGGCATGCAGACATGCGAGCCCGTGCAGGTAGAGGGCTGGCTGGCAATGCTTTGTCTGCGTCAGCTCTGCCTCTGGGCCGTTGGTCATCAAGTGGGAGAGACTGTAACCGAGGGCCTGATCCGCATCGGTGTAGAGCTTTGCGATGGATGCGGAAAGTTCTTGGAGGCCGGAGCCCATGCCTACGGTTTGGGCGCCTTGGCCGGCGAACAGGAGCGCGATTTTTTTCGTGTTCATAAATGGTTGCGGAGGTTGCCTCCGAGTTTGAGAAGGGCGGCGGCTCGACGCGTTGCTCTGCGAAGGGCTGGACGCGCATCCTCAATCGCCGAAGCGAGAGTCGTGATGGTGTCGATGATGGGAAATGTCGCGTCAAAAAGGGCGTCAATTTCCGCATGGTTCTCCACGGAGCCTGCGATGGCGATCACGGGAATGCCGAGGGATTTGGCTGTCTTCGCGATGCCGCACGGCCCTTTTCCTGAGAGGCTTTGTGCGTCGAGGCGGCCTTCACCGGTGATGACGAGATCCGATTCCCGGATGCGGTCGGGCAACTCGAGGAGATCGGAGACGAGGTCGAATCCTGAGACGATCTGTGCGCGGCAGAATGTGAGGAGGCCGAAAGCGGTCCCTCCGGCCGCACCTGCACCGGGAGTGGCGGTGAAATCCGTGCCGAGTTGCTCCTTCATGAGGGAGCTGATGTGGAAGAGCGCTTGTTCGAGTTGTTGGACTTGATCTGCTGTCGCGCCCTTTTGAGGGGCGAACACGGCGGCGCATCCGGTGGTGCCGAGGAGTGGGTTTGTGACGTCACATGCCGCCGTGAATGACACGTGTGACATGTCGCGCGTGGGGGGGATGATGTGCCGGATCTGAGGGAAAAGATGCGGCTCCGGTTGCACCACGGCACCCGCGGCATCGAGGAACTGCCAGCCCAGTGCGGCGGCCAAGCCGAGCCCTGCATCGGTTGTCGCGCTTCCTCCGAGACCGATGATGATCCGAGTGGAGCCCTTCTCGATCGCATCCCGGATCTGGATGCCAGTCCCGAACGTGTTGGCCACCAGCGGTTTTCTTGAACCCTTTTCGATCCGGAACAAGCCTGAGCAATCGGACATCTCGATGACGGATGTTTTTTGATCGCCGGAAAGGACGTATCGAGAGGGGATTTGCTGGCCCAAGCAATCGACGGACGTCAGCTCGATCCAGCGACCGCGCAAGGGGTGCATTAGAGCGGAGGAGAATCCTTCTCCTCCGTCCGCGATGGGTGCTAGGACAATCTGTGAACCGGGGAGCACCTCGAGCCAAGCGTCGCGGATGGCTTCCGCGATCTCGATGGCCGACAGGGAGCCCTTGAATTTGTCGGGAGCGATCAGGACGCGGGGAGGTCTCATTGCGGTCATTCGGCGGAGTTCTTCAACCACTCGAGCGGCCACGCTAAGTCACCTTGGATGATCTGGCGGAGCTTGTCTTGCGGGACCGATGGGTCGCAGGAGTAGTCGCGAAGCATGAAGTTCCAGTATCCGGATGCGTTGGCCTTGAACTCCGATTTGCGGATGCTGCCGATGAGGGAGGCCTCGATTTTCGGGTTGGTGGAAATCGGCGGCGCGAAGGTGAGTTGCAGTCGCTCGATTTGCACCGGCAACCCACCGATGGCGGCTTTGAGCGTGGCGTTGATGGAACCGGTGATGTTGGGGTT
>CAZAZT010000015.1:28214-40521 GCA_964489645.1 uncultured Chthoniobacteraceae bacterium
GATCCGGACAGGGTGGCATCGATCCCGGTGTTGCGCGCCGGATCCAGCACGGATTCGGGCGAAGCGAGCAATCGAAGGCTTCCGAGATTGCGGAATGCGACGCCATCGAGCTTTGTTTCGATATCGATGGAAGCGGGCGTTGTGGCAGGGAACTCGAACGTCCCCGAAGCGGTGACGATGCCGCGGCCGAAATCGATCTGCGCATCGGAGATGCGTGCCGCGCGCCCTTCAATATCCACGGTCGCTGACGCCGATACGTTGTGACCGTCGGTCCATGGGATCGTGTTCCCGGAAATCAAGAGGCGTCCTTTCGTTGCTCGACTGGAGTCGGTTCCGGACATCTTGAGGTGTCCATCCACCAGAAGGTTTGAGGGAGCGTTCAACCCGAAGAGAGGTGAGATCTCCTCGAGGCGGAACTTGTTGAACTGGAAATCGATGTCTGTCGCGCCTGTGCCGCTGAACGCTTCTTTCGGGAAAGAGGGCCAGGCTGCTTGGAGGTCCATCGGGAATGCGGCATGCCCTTTCGCAAAGGTGGCTTCCGGTGAGCCGTAGGAGAGCTCTGTGATGCGGGTCTGATCTTTCAAGAACTCGGCTTTTGCGTGAAGCGTCTGGGTCCCATCGGTCAGTTCAAGTTCCTGCAGATGAATGCCCTGTTGAGAGTATTCTCCGAGGATCTTTCCGGTGAGTTGATGGGTCCAAGCGCCCGCCTTTGTGAGAGGGGCAAGATGGGACAAGTGCGTCTCGAATTTCCCTTGGTGCGCACTTTTACTGCCTGAGCCATTCCAATCGGTGAATGCGCTTCCTCGGAGTGGGAAGGGCGATAGAGGAGGCGTCAGCAGGTCCGCGTAGCGCGAGAGTTCGGCGACGTCGAGATGCAGTTCCCCGGCGTAATCTGGCTCGCTTCCGAGGGAGAAAGACCCTTTGCCTCGGAGTTGATCCCTTCCGTTGAGTGCTTCTAAATAACTGACCAAGACCTTTTTGCCGTCGAGCTTGAATGCCGCATGGAACTGTTCGATGGGTGCGCGCCTCCACACGATGCGGTTTCCGGTCAGGATGAGTGTTCCAGACATCAGCCCTGCTTTGTTCCGGATGGCACCGTCTGCGGTCAGCTTACCTGCTGCGTATTTGAATTCGGGTAGAAGCAAGGCGGACAACTGCGTGAGATCGTCGATGCGTGCGGTGACATTCAGGGAGAAATCGTTTTTCCAGAACTGAGCAACCCCCTCGGCTAGAGAGACTTCTCCGGTGGCGGAGAGAAGGTTGTTCTCCTGTTTGAGGTTGAGTTCAGGGATTGTGAGACGTCCATTCACGAAGGTGCCGCCGAGGATGAGGTGATTCCATTGGCGTGATTCCCACTGGAAGTTCTCGATCTCGAGCCGGAGTGATCCAGAGGCATTTCTGGGTGCGGCGATGTCTCCGAGGAAGGAGAAGTGGATGTCGGAGAGCGTTCCGCCTGCGGCGTCCGTCAGCCCGAGGAATGCAGCGGCTGGGGCGGCGGAGATCTTGTTGCCTGACAGGCTGACATCGATGGCGCCGGGATGTTTTTCGGGGGAGAGCACTTTGATGCGCAGTGTGCCATCGAAGGCTTCAGCGGCGAGTTCGAGGTTTGCTCGTCCATTGAGCAGGTTCGCGAGGTCGGTGGAGAAAGAGGTGATGTGGATATCAGGTGCGGGCGAGAATTTGCCTAACTGCATCTTTGTCCCTTGGAGGGCGATATCTGCGGAGACGTTGCGGAAGGACTTCGTCCAACTGTTCACCGACAGGGATACTGTTTGTGCGGTGAGTGCGCCTTTTTCTAGGGGGCTGATGTTGGCCTTGAAATCCACGAGGGAGAGGGTTTGGCCGGAGCCTTGGATGATCAGTTGAGGGGATTGTAAGGAGACCCTTGCTGGGGTGAAAAATGCGAGGACTGCGCGGAACTCGGGCGAGAGATTTGTTTGCGGGGCGCTGCTCTGCGAAGCGGAGTGGGATTGGGAGAGGGGCGAGAGGCGGATCTTGGCGGTGAGACCTTCTGCGGATGCGTGCTCGAGAAATCCGTAGGATCGACCTTGGAGGAGCGCCTTTGGGGAGAAACGAAGGACGAGGCGATCGGCTTCGGCGTGAACGGATCCGTTGGAACCGTTCGTTTGGAGCCAGACTGGCTTGGTGATGACAACGGGGTTCCAGAGGGACCCCGTGATGTCTTTGGAGTGGAACTCTGCCCGGAGGTTCCATGCGACGAGGTGAAGTGCAACTCGCAGGGTGGTGCAGAACACGCCGGGGACTGCGAGTGAGGAGACGGCGAGGAGGATGAGCAGGAGGCTGATCTTGAGCTTCCTGAGGAGGGAGGGTTTGCGAGGTGTTCTCGCGGGTTGGATGGATGCTCCCTGGGTGGGTTGGGGAGTGGAGGATGACATGGGGTTAGCGTTCCTTCACGCGCTCGATCTGAGCGCCGAGGGCATTGAGTTTTTCGTCGATGGATTCGTAGCCGCGGTCGATGTGATAAACGCGGTGGACTTCCGTGGTTCCGTCGGCAACGAGGCCAGCAAGAACGAGGGCAGCACTTGCGCGAAGGTCGCTCGCCATGACGGGTGCGCCGCTGAGTCGCTCGACGCCGTTGATCTTGACGGAAGCGCCTTCGAGGGTGATGTCCGCTCCCATGCGTTTCAGTTCGGAGATATGCATGAAGCGTTGCGGGAAAACGGTTTCTGTGATCGAGCTTCTTCCGGAGCCGATGCAGAGGACCGCGCACATCTGGGCCTGCATGTCTGTGGGGTAGCCCGGATAGGGTTCGGTGATGAGGTCCACTGGGCGCGCGTGGCCATCGCTGGAGAGCGAGATCTGGTCGCGTTGGATGTCGAGTTTGCAGCCGGCATCGCGCAATCCGTTGAGGGTGGATTGAAGGTGATCCGGGTTCACTTTTCGAAGGGTGATGGTGCCTCCGGCGATGGCGCCTGCCGCGAGGAAAGTGCCGGCCTCGATCCGGTCGGGGATGACGGTGTGTTCTGCGCCATGGAGTTCGGGTACGCCTTCGATGGTGATGCGGCGTGTGCCTGCGCCTTCGATCCGCGCTCCCATGCTGTTCAGGAAGTTGGCGAGGTCGACCACCTCCGGTTCCGCTGCGGCTCCTTCGATGACGGTGGTTCCTTCAGCGAGGCATGCTGCCATCATGACGTTGTCCGTTCCGAGGACGGTGGGACCTTGCTTGCCTTCGAGGTCGACGGTGGCGCCTCGGAGACCATCCGCGAACACTTTGACATTCCCGTTCTCCACTCGACAGGCGGCATTCAGTGAACGGAAACCTTTGAGGTGCAGATCGATCGGTCGATCACCGATGACGCATCCTCCGGGGAGCGAGACGGTCGCTTCGCGTTCGCGGCCAAGGAGCGGTCCGAGAATGCAGACGGATGCTCGCATTTTCCGGACGATTTCGTAAGGGGCCGTGGTTTTCACGGATTCGGCGTGCACGGTCACGGTCCCGCTCGCACGTTCCACATGCGCTCCGAGGTGGGAGAGGATTTGGAGCATGTAGTGGATGTCGCTGAGATCGGGCACTTGATGGATCACGCAACGCGAGCGCGTCAGCAAAGTGGCTGCGAGGATGGGCAACGCGGCATTTTTTGAACCGGAGATGCGGACGGTGCCGGAGAGGCGGTGACCGCCGTGGACGAGGATTTTATCCATGCGAGGCGAGAACGAAGCGTTGGCGACCTTGCAGATCGCGGAGGGGGGTTATTTGTGTGAAGTTCGTTGAGTTGAGCAGTTCGCAGACTTGGTCGGATTGTTCTTCGCCGATTTCGAGAGCGAGAAGGCCGTGCAGAAGGGGGGGCGCGTTACGCGAGGCGATATCTGCGATGAGCTGTCGGATGAGGCTCAGGCCATCGGGACCGCCATCGAGGGCGAGAAGGGGGTCGCGTTGAACTTCTCGCGAGAGGGAGGCGATGTCGCTGGTGGGGATGTAGGGTAGGTTCGCGACGATGAGTTGGAAGGTCGGGTTGAGCGGTGCTGAGAGGGATCCTTGATGGAAGTGGATGCGCTCGGAGAGGTTGAGTGAGGCTGCGTTCTCCTTTGCGAGCGAGAGAGCGTCCGAGGAGATGTCGACTGCGTGGACTTCTGCGGTTTGCCAAAGGTTTGCGAGCGAGAGGGCGATGATTCCACTACCTGTGCCGATATCGGCTAGGCGTGGTGGAGGTGCTCCAACAAATCCGGGATGATCGCGGAGGAGGCAGATGAGTTCCTCCGTTTCAGGACGAGGGATCAGCGCGCGCGCATCGCAGCGGAAAGTTTTGCCGAGGAAGTCAACGGAGCCGAGGAGGTGTTGAAGAGGTTCTCCGGACGCACGTCGTTTGACGAGATCGCGAAGCGGGGCGAGAACGTATTCACCAAGTGGACGATCGAACTCGGTGTAGAGCTCCATCCGACTTTTTTTTCCGAGGGTGTGTGCGAGGAGGTGCTCGATGTTGAGACGCGGGCTTTCGACCTCGTTTTTCGCGAAGTAGCTGGTCGTCGATTGGATGACTTCGAGAACTGATTTCATGACTCAGTTCCGATTCA
Organism: uncultured Chthoniobacteraceae bacterium; assembly: GCA_964489645.1. GTDB lineage: Bacteria > Verrucomicrobiota > Verrucomicrobiia > Chthoniobacterales > Chthoniobacteraceae > JBEEPE01. The sequence goes on from CAZAZT010000015.1 coordinate 32,748, forward strand.
ACTCGCCGCGAGGTCAGCGTTGGCTAAGCGATCCGCCATGTCCGCTGAGTGCAAGCTGGTGATCATCTCGACGATTTCTCCCTCCATGAAGCGGTCGAGGCTGTAGAGGGTGAGCCCGATGCGGTGATCGGTCACCCGGTTCTGCGGGAAGTTATAGGTCCGGATCTTTTCCTCACGGCCTCCGGTGCCGACCTGGCTTTTGCGTTGGGCCGCGTATTTTTCCGCTTCCTCACGCTGTTTCTGTTCAAGGAGGCGGGAGCGAAGGATTTGGAGTGCCTTTTCCTTGTTTTTCTGTTGGGAACGGCCGTCTTGGCAGCGGACGATCATGCCGGTGGGGATGTGGAGGACTTGGACGGCGGAGTCGGTGGTATTGACCCCTTGGCCCCCTGGGCCTCCGGCGCGGCAAACCTCGATCCGGAGTTCGTCGGGTTTGAGTTCCAGATCCACCTCCTCTGCTTCGGGGAGGACGGCCACGGTGGCCGTGGAGGTATGGATTCGCCCTTGGGCTTCCGTGGCGGGCACGCGCTGGACGCGATGGACACCGCTTTCGTAGCGAAGTTTTCGGAACACCCCTTCGCCGCTCACCTTGAAGATGACCTCTTTGACGCCACCGAGTTCGCTTGGGGACGATTCGAGCGGCTCGATTTTCAAGCCGATGGTCTCTGCGTAGCGTGAGTACATCCGGAAGAGGTCCGCTGCGAAGAGTCCTGCTTCATCGCCCCCTGTTCCCGCGCGAATTTCCACGATGGCATCACGATCCTCGTTGGGGTCTGGGGGGAGGAGCGAGAACTGGATCTCCTGTTCAAGGGTTGTGATTGTTTCCTGGAGGACAGGGAGTTCTGCGGTTGCAAGTTCGGCGAGCTCTGGGTCGGGTCCGGTTGACAGTTCGCGATTCTCTGCGAGTTCGGACTGCTTCTTTTGGAGGACGGACCAAGACTGGAGGAGGGTCTTGAGGCGGTTGTGCTCTCGGAGAATGTCGCGAGCCTGGGTGGGATTCTTGAAGATGTCCCCTTCGGATACGATGGCGTCGAGTTCATTGAATCGATCCTGTTTTTTCGAGACCAGCGGGCCGAAGTCCATATTGGGTGACGGGAGAGAGTGAGGGGGAAGACGGGGGAGTTTGGGTCAGAGAGGGCGGGTGGGCAAAAGTAAAACGGTGAAGGCGGATGGGCCTTCACCGTTCTGGAAGAATGCGAGGAGATTCCGATGACGGAACCGATCGGGGCGCTGTCCTCGTTTGAGAGGAAGCTCAGATTTTCTTGCGACGCTGGGTGGTGGCACCGAAGCGCTTTGCGAACTTCTCGATCCGGCCTGCGGTGTCGACGAACTTCTGTTCACCGGTGAAGAAAGGATGGCATGCGGCACAAATCCCGATCCTCAAGTCCCGGCGGGTGGAACCGATGCTGTAGGTGGTCCCGCAAGCACAGGAAATCGTGGTGGTTTCGTAGCGGGGATGAATGTCTGCTTTCATAAAAAGGGATGGGAAGACTACCGTCATCCGGCATGGGTGCAACACAAAAGGCTGATTTGAACGCGACAGCGAGTTGAGAGGGGGGCGGGTCGGCGCCACGGGTGGTTTCGGGACTCGCGGGTGAGACGGAATGATGTTTTCATGCGGGGGGCTGATGGAAAACACAACGGATACGAACAACGCGACGGATTTTGGGTGGCGAATGGATGAGGATCGGGCGGAGTTGTTGGCTCCGGCGGGTAACTGGGATTGTTTGAAAGCGGCCGTCGCAAACGGTGCGGATGCGGTTTATTTTGGCACACCCCGTTTCAACGCGCGGATGCGAGCGGATAACTTCCGAGATGAGGAGATCCCCGAGGTGGTCCGGTATTGCCATGATCGGGGAGTGCGCGCGTTGGTCGCGTTCAACACGTTGGTTTTCACCGGAGAACTGGATGCTGCGGGAGACGCTTTGGACAGCCTCAACGAGGCAGGGGTGGATGCAGTGATCGTCCAGGACGTTGGGATTGCGCGGTGGGCTGCGCGTCGGGTGCCTCAGATGGCGGTACATGCATCGACGCAGATGACGGTGACGTCTCCTGAGGGGGTCGAGTTCGCTCGCGGTTTGGGGGTGCGAAGAGTGGTTTTGAGCCGAGAGGTTTCGTTGCGAGAGTTGGAGCGGTTCTCGGCGGAGGGCGGTATCGTGCCCGTGCCGTTGGAGATGTTTGTGCATGGGGCGCTTTGTGTTGCGTACTCCGGGCAATGCCTGACGAGTGAATCCTTGGGTAGACGGAGCGCGAACCGTGGGGAATGTGCTCAGGCTTGTCGGATGCCGTATGCGATGGTGGTGGATGGACGGGAGGTGGATTTGGGGGATCGGCGGTATTTGCTGTCTCCGCAGGATCTGGCAGCGGTGGAGGAGTTGCCCCGACTCTTGGAGCTAGGTGTGCGGTCCTTCAAAATTGAGGGGCGATTGAAGAGTCCAGAGTACGTTGCGGCGGTGTGTCAGGTTTATCGGCGGGCGCTGGATTGCGCTTTGGCGGGGGAGATGGTTCAGGCGGATCCCGATGAGTGGTACCGGATGGAGATGACGTTTTCCCGGGGATTTTTCACGGGATGGATGCACGGGGTAGACCATCAGCGGTTGGTGCCTGCGCGTTTTGGCAAAAAGAGGGGCCCGTTGGTCGGGTTGGTGAAGGGGATTGGTCGGGACTGGGTGGAGATTGAGGGGGCTAGCGATGGTTTGGCTGCGGGCGACGGGGTGGTGTTTGACACCGGTGGGGATACCAATGCGGAGGTGGGGGGCAGGGTTTACCGGGTTTCGGGAGATCGGGTTGAGTTCCAGAGGGGGCAACTGGAGGGGCTTCAACTCAAGCAGGGTGATCGTGTTTGGAAGACGAGTGATCCGAAGTTGGATCGGGAGTTGAAGCAGAGTTACTCGGGACGCCAAACGGTACGAAATCGCGAGACTTTATCGGCAACCATCGTTGGGCGGGTTGGCGAGCCACTGACGATATCCGTCCATGAAGACGGAGCGCAAATCGTGGAGGTGAAATCGGATGTTTGCTTGGACAAGGCGCAGAACGCGCCCTTGCGGCCTGAGCGATTTGTTGAGCATGTGTTGAAGTTCTCGGATGCTCCGTTTGAGTTCACGGAGGTGGATTGGGCGGTCGGAGCGGATGCTTATATGGCGTTGGGAGACCTCAATCGATTGCGGCGAAGGGTGGCTACCGAGTTGAAGCAGGCACGGTGGCCGCGTCGCCATGGCTCGGGCTTGGGTTGGCGTGAGATGCTGCAGTCAGAGAAGGTCGAAGCGTCGCGATTCGAGTTCAGCCAAGGGTTGCGCGTCCTGTGTCGTACGATGGAACAGCTTGAGGAAGCGGTCCGACAGGGTGTTCGCTGGATCGCGTTGGACTTTGAAGATGTGCGACGTTATGCGGCGGCGGTCGAGTGGTTCCGGTCTTCTGCAGCTCCGGAGATGTCCCTGTTCCTCGCGACTCCTCGGATCCAAAAAGCGGGAGAGCAGGGCTTTTTCCGGTTGATCGTGAACGCGAAGCCCGACGGTGTTCTCGTGCGAAATCCGGGGGCCATCGCATTTTTCGCTGCGCAAAACGGAGGGGGATCGTTGCGGATGGCAGGTGATTTTTCTCTGAACGTGGCCAATCCGCTGTCTGCGGCCTATTTCCTCAACCAAGGGTTGGAGACGGTGTGCATTTCTTACGATCTGAACGCGGGGCAAGTTCTGGATTTGGCAGGGGCCGGAGGGGAGTGGACCGCGCGGATGGAGGTGACGTTGCATCAGCACATGCCGATGTTTCATATGGAGCACTGCGTGTTTGCCGCTTTCTTGTCCAGTGGCAGCAGTTACTTGGACTGCGGTCGCCCGTGTGAGCGGCACGATGTGCGGTTGCGTGATCGGGTTGGGGTGGTCCATCCCTTGCGGGCGGATGCGGGGTGTCGGAACACCCTTTTCAATGCGGTTGCTCAGACGGGCGCTCAGCATTGGTCTGAGTTCTGTTGCGCTGGGCTGGGACTGTTCCGTGTGGAGTTGTTGGATGAGAATCGCTCCGCGACTCGCCGGATTCTTGAAGCGTACGATGATCTGTTGCGTCAGCGCATCGGCGGGGAGGATCTGTGGGGGCAGCTGAAAGTCACCGCTCGGCTGGGGGTGACTGAAGGCACGCTGCGAGAGTGAGTTTTTCAATGCCGCCTCGTTCCCTAGCAATGGAGCGGGCGTCTACTCAACTGGCAGGAGCCCGATGGTTCACCGATTACGGTGTGCGGTGGTGAGGCGAGGGAACCCTTGAGTAGTCGTAACGGTCGAATACGCCGAGGTGGGGAGGGAACTCTTCGTAGCCTGTCGATACCCATGGAATGGAGGGTTTCAACTGCGCCTTGTAAGTGGTGGCGGGCCACGTGGTGGGGAAGGTCAATATCTCGAAGAATCCCATCCCGAGGCGAAAGACGGTGCGCTTCGCGCCCTCGAGGGAGCCAAATGTCACTGCGTTGTGAAAGGGTTCCTGATCCGCTGAATGGATGCCTGTATCAATCAGCTCCGTCCAACCGAAACCTACGTTCGCAATCCCTCGGGCGAGTTTCCTGATCGCAGTGTACCGCAGCAAAGGAGGTTCCTGAATGTCCGCCAAGAGAGTCGATCCTAACAACGCAGTCGCGAGCACTGCCACGCATGAGGGGGAGGGACGATTCACGTGAGACATGTTGAAACGGAAGACCTCTAGCTTCAATGAAAAACGACTGAGCGGACAGGTGCGTGATGTCCACCTTGCCGCGCGGTTGCTCGGTGTTGGGAGCGTTTCACCTTGCAAAAGATTGATCGGACGGTGAACGGTTCTTGCTAGACGTGCGGGGAGGCGCCGTCCCCATGTTGGAAGATTTGTCTGATTGATCATGAGCAACAAAAGTAAGTTTCGAGCGAAGTCGCCGGGAAAGAGGGTGGAACCCGCGCGCGTGCTAGCGGCAGAGGCCGGTGTTGGGGCGTGGGATATCGTTCGATTGATGTCTGAGGTCCAGTCTTTGGACCCATCTCGAGTTCCTAGTGAAGGCATCTCGATGTATCGGCAGTGGTTGGCGGTCAACGGAAACAGTCCGGTGCGCTTTGCGGCCCTCTTCAACTTGGGCGTCATTTTGGCAGCTTGCGGACAACGCGAAGAGGCGATTCGTGTCTATTCAGAAGCCTTAGAAATCCAGCCCTATCTTGGCGAAGCGCGAATCAATCTCGGGTTGGCCTATGAGGTGTTAGGACGAAAGGACGAGGCAGTGGCCGAGTGGCGAAAACTGATCGATGATCCCGTCGCGGTCGCGACGGTGAGTCTGGAAGTCCGATGCCTCGCGCACAATCACATCGGACGGTTGCTCGAGATCCTGCATCAGTACGAACCATCGGAGCAGATTCTCTGGCAGAGCCTTCTTCTTAATCCTAAACAGACGGATGTCCTTCAGCATTGGTTTCACCTTCGCCAGAAGCAGTGTCGGTGGCCGGTAGAGGTTGATGTGCCGGGGGGCACCGGCGGGGAGACGCTTCTTTCCTTGTCTCCTCTTGCGATGCTGGCGCATTCGGATGATCCGGGGATGCAGTTGCTCACCTCGATTGCGTTTGCGCAACGGAAGTTCAACACGATCGGTGGGAATCTGAGTGCTGGGCGGAAATACGCACACCGACGTTTGCGGATCGGGTACCTTTCCTCCGATTTTTTGACCCATGCAGTCGGTTTGCTGCTGGCGGAGGTCTTTGAGTCCCATGATCGGACTCGGGTTGAAACCTACGGATTTTGTGTTTCGAAAGAGGACGGCTCGGTCCAACGGGCGCGATTGATTGCGGGGTTGGAGCACTTTGAAAAGGTGGGGCATCTATCCGATGAGGCCATCGCGCGGCGGATTCTTGAGTGCGAGATTGACGTTCTGGTGGACCTGAACGGAATGAGCCTGGGCACTCGGATTGGCGTGCTGTCGTATCGACCTGCACCAGTCCAAGCGACGTGGTTAGGTTTTATCGGGCCGACATCGCTGCCTTATGTGGACTATGTGATCACGGATCGGTTCGCGATTCCTGAGGAGCTGGCCAAGTTCTATCGCGAGAAACCTCTTTATCTCAGTGGAAGCTTTTTACCTCGAGACAACAAACGTGAGATCGGGGCGCAAACGACGCGAGCGAAGCATGGGTTGCCTGAAGGGGCGTTTGTTTTCGCTTCATTCAATAATATTTATAAAATAAACCCGACGATGTTTGGCACGTGGATGAAAATCCTGAATCGCGTGCCGGGGAGTGTGTTGTGGCTTTTGGACGATAACCCTTGGGCGACTGCTCATTTGCGTGCCTTCGCCGAATCGTGTGGGGTGGATCCGAAGCGGTTGATTTTCGCGGGTCGCGTGATGCCGCCGGACCACTTGGCGCGGCTGAAGTTGGCGGACCTCTTCTTGGACAACCATCCCTACAACGCGGGTTCAACGGCGAACGATGTATTGATGGTTGGACTGCCGCTATTGACGTTGAGTGGGCGTACATTTGTCTCGCGGATGGGAGGGAGTGTCCTCACGGCGATGGGTTTCCCGGAGCTGATCACCTTCCATCACGGGGAGTATGAAGAGCGAGCGGTTTCGCTGGCGACGGGCGGTGAGTTGGCTGGGATTCGTGCGCGGTTGGACGAGCACAATCGGACGTCGCGACCGACTGCGGCGAAGCGATTTGCCGAGGGGCTTGAGGAGGGCTTAGCAAAGGTTGCGGGGTACGCACTTCAACCCTCGGTGGGCGTTGGCGTCGCGGTGCCGAAAAAGCGTGATGGGCGGAAGAGCTTATTGGTGCGGGGGTGGCGGGACATCAATCACTCGTTTTCCTTGGTGAACCAGTTCCAGCTGATTGAGCTGATCAAGCGTGAGGATATCCAGTTGTTCCACGAGGATCTTCCCTATGCGTCGACGGCGTGGTCGCCTGCGCAGAATGGATCGGGTTTTCCGCGGGAGGTGGCGGATAGGATTGCCGCTATTCCTCCGTATCGAGGGGAGGAACTGGATGCGGTGTTGAGCATTTCATCGCCATTCTCTTTGTTCACGGGAAGTGCCTCGAGAGTGGTGACTTTCATGGTGACCGAGTTTGGGGTGGATTCGGGGAGTTTTGTTCCCGGGAGCCCGCCGCCGGCCGCATTTACGGAGGGAAGAAACTGGGTTGTCACGCCCTCTAACTGGTCCAAGAGCAAACTTGTCTCTGCTGGGATGGATCCAGCGAAGGTTGTGGTGGTGCCACACGGGGTTGACTGCGAGATTTTTAGGCCGCTGGTTCCGGATGAGCGGGCCTTGGTGCGCAAGCAACTGAGCTGCGAGCCGGGCGACTTTGTTTTGCTGAACATCGGGGGGGCTTTCTGGAACAAAGGGGGCGATCTTTTGCTGCGGGCGTTCGCAGAGCTCCGGAAGGAGTTTGGCCACTTGAGATTGGTCATCAAGGATAACAGGACGCTGTACGGGCGGACCACGGACGAGATGGTTGCCGATCTCGAGGGGCGGCATCCGGGTTTGTTCACGGCGGAGGTGCTCGCTGGGATCACGATGCTGCCGACGGCGATGGGGATGGAGCAGCTTCGACTTCTCTATGGAGCCGCGGACCTCTACGTTTCGCCGTACCGTGCGGAGGGGTTCAACCTTCCGGTGTTAGAGTCGATGAGTTGTCGGACTCGCGTTTTGATGACTGGAGGCGGAGCTACGGACGATTTTTATCATCCTGGATTGTGTGAAAAAATCATCGCTTGTCCGATGACGCCCGAGCAATCTGGGGTTCCAACCAAGGGAGACTATTTGGAGCCTGATTACGAAGAT
>CAZAZT010000016.1:0-2959 GCA_964489645.1 uncultured Chthoniobacteraceae bacterium
GAGCCACCACACTATGCAGATAGCGATCCTGCAAACTCCGAGTCCATTCATACCCACCCCAACAGGCAGACCCCACCACAAGAAAGGCCGCCAATAGAGCAGAAAGATGCCTCAACCTCCCTTGCTCAGGCTGCGTCTCAGGAAAGCTAGTGTTGGAGGGAACAGAACTCATCTCGGGGGGAGAACGACGAGGCTTTTGGCCCCGAAACGTGAACCGTCAAGCGGTTCAAAACTCACCACTCACTTGAGCAGATGATACGCCATAACCTTGCCGGGAGCGGGTTCCACGAAGCATGGAACCAAAAGAACCCCGTGACCCAGCCGGCCAATCACCCGCGCATCAACATCAAATTCCCAACATCAAACGCACAGGATTCTCGATACAGTCCTTGATGCGGATCAAGAAAGACACCGCCTCCTTACCATCCACCACCCGGTGATCATACGACAGGGCAAGGTACATCATGGGACGAACCACCACCTCGCCTTTCACCGCGACCGGCCTCTCCTGGATTTTATGCATCCCGAGAATCCCGCTCTGAGGCGGATTCAAGATTGGTGTGGACAACAACGATCCGTACACCCCCCCGTTAGAGATGGTGAAAACCCCTCCTTGAAGGTCCTCAATCTTGATCTTTCCTTCCCGCGCCTTCACCGCGAACTCCACCAACTCCTTCTCCAACTGCGCAAACGATTTCTGATCCGCATCACGTACCACCGGAACCACCAAACCCCGCTCCGTACCCACCGCGACACCCACATCATAAAAGTGGTTCTGGATCAGGTCGTCCCCTTCAATCCTCGAGTTGATCTGGGGCACCGCCTGCAGGGCAGACACCACCGCCTTGATGAAGAAACTCATGAAGCCCAGCTTCACACCGTGCTCTTTCACGAACGAATCCTGCATCTCGGAACGCAATCGCATCACCGCACTCAAATCGCACTCGTTGAACGTCGTCAGGATGGCCGCCTGATGCTGCGCCGAAACCAACTGCGCCGCGATTTTCCGACGTAGTGGTGTCATCCGCTTGCGAGTGAAACGCCCTTCCGAGACGACCACCGCGGATTCCACCGGCACGCCTAATGCCGAGTTCGCCGCAGAAACCGCTGCGCGGATCGAGGGGATTACCGCCGCTGCCGGAGCCACCACTGGCACCGCTACCACTGCCGCAGCCGCTGGCACTTCTGCAACAGGAGCCGCCTTCGCTTTCCGCTCCGCTTTCGCCGGCTTCTCTTCCTTAACTGGCTCAGCAGACTTCGCCTCCGCGACCTTTGCCCCCCCTGCTCCTTCCTCGATCACCGCCACCACCTCGCCAATTTTCACTTCCGTGCCCTCTGCCGCCCGAATCCTCAGGATGCCAGAGCCCTCAGCGGTCAAATCCGTCGACACCTTGTCCGTGTCCAAAGTGAGTATCACCTCTCCCGCACTCACCGCCTCCCCATCCGTCTTGTGCCAGCGGGAAATCTGCCCACTGCTGATTGATTCACCCACCGCCGGTATTTTGACTTCAAGACTCATAAGACTTCTCAGTTTCGAAATGTTGTTTCAGTCGATGCCGTTCGCTCAAGCCACATCCGTCATGTTGAACGCGTCATCCAAGACCTTCTTTTGCTCCACTTTGTGCACCGCCAAGGCGCCCACCGCAGGGCTAGAACTCGCATCCCGACCCGCGTAAAGCACCTTCGCGCCCGTTACCTCGTCGAGTTGATTGCGCAGGAAACTCCATGCTCCCATGTTCTCAGACTCCTCCTGACACCACACGAACGTCTTGGCCTTCGGGTACTTCTTCAAGACCCCCTTCAGCTTCTCAACATGCAACGGATAGATCTGTTCAATCCGAACAATCGCCACATCTTCGCGCTGTGCCTCCGCCCGAGCCTTCATCAAATCGTAATACACCTTGCCCGAACACATCACCACCCGCGTGACCTTCGTCGCCGCGCCAAGGTTCGCACCCGGCAAGATCTCCTCAAACGTGCCCTTCGTGAAATCCGACTCCTCGGAAACACAATCCGGAGCCCGCAACAGGCTCTTGGGCGTCATGATCACCAAAGGCTTCAGGAACTTCCGCTTCGTCTGACGCCTCAAAACGTGGAAATACTGCGCAGGTGTCGTCAGGTTACAGACCTGCATGTTGCTCTCAGCACACAGCTGAAGGAAGCGCTCCAACCGTGCACTCGAATGCTCAGGACCTTGTCCCTCATACCCGTGCGGTAGCAGCAAAACCACACCATTGGGAGTCTGCCACTTGCTCTCTCCCGCCGCGATGAACTGGTCGATGATGATCTGCGCCCCGTTCGAAAAATCACCGAACTGAGCCTCCCACAGGCAAAGCATCTGCGGATAATTCAGAGCATACCCGTAGTCGAACCCTAGCACCGCTGCTTCACTCAAAAGCGAGTTGTAAACACAGATGCGTGCCTGCTCCTTGGACAGATGCGCCAGCGGATTGTAACGCTCACGGGTCCGCTCATCGTACAAATACGCATGCCGATGAGAGAACGTACCCCGTCGACAATCCTGCCCCGACAACCGCACCGGAGTCCCCTCCAACAGCAGTGATCCAAATGCCAGTGCCTCCCCGTAAGCCCAATCGTACCCCGTCCCCGCTTTCCAAACCTGCTCACGCTTCTCGATGAAAAACTTCTTCAAACGGGACACCATCTGGAACCCCTCCGGCAACGTCGTAAGCCCCCGACAAACCACATCCAAAGTCTTTTTCGAAATCGCAGTTTCCGCTGGCTCAAACGAGAACTTCGGCTGGAAAACCGCCGTCGAATGCGAGTACTTCGTCAGGTTCTTGTCCTGCTCCGCCGCTTTGACCTCAGCAAAAGCCGCTTCGTACTTCTCTTCAAACTTCCGATCGATCGCCCCCGCTTCGGCCTCGCTCAAAACGCCCGCACCAAGCAACTGTTGGCGATAGGAAACCCCCAACGTCGGGTGAGCCGCAATCTCCCG
>CAZAZT010000016.1:3059-8789 GCA_964489645.1 uncultured Chthoniobacteraceae bacterium
GAAGTCGTGAACCCGATCTGGTTGTTCACCACCAAATGCACCGTGCCCCCCGTGCGATACCCCTGCAACTGGGACATGTTCAATGTCTCCGTCACAACACCCTGACCCGCAAAAGCCGCATCCCCATGGATCAAGATCGCCATCACCCGTGAACGTGTCTCCGTGTCCCCGCGGACACGCTGACGCGCCCGAGTCATCCCCTGAACCACCGGATTCACCGCTTCCAAATGACTCGGATTCGATGCCAAACGCACTTCCACCTCATGCCCATCCGGCAATGTCCGCTTGTTAACGTACCCCAAATGGTACTTCACATCCCCATCCCCACCCACCGTGTCAGGCATGTAGTTCTCTGAAAACGCTGCGAACATGACCGACAACGACTTACCAAGGAAGTCATTGATCACGCTCAACCGGCCCCGATGCGCCATCCCCATCACCAACTCCTCAACCTGATGCCGCTTCGAGTTCTCAAGCAATCCGTACAGCGCCACCATCAAGGACTCCCCGCCCTCAATGGAGAACCGCTTTTGCCCAACGTACCGCGTGTGCAAGAACTTCTCAAAACTCTCGACCGACAAAACCTGTTCCAGCATCCGTACCTGAGTTGGTCCGTCAACCGGATAGGTTGATTCGATTGATTCAAACCGAGAACACACCCACTCCCGCACTTTGGGGTTCTGGATGTGAACAAACTCCGCCCCAATCCGCCCGCAATAAACTCGCTCTAATGTGCCCCGTAGCTCCCTGACCGTCATCGCCGACCCACCTCGGAACAAAGGAGACGAAACCGTCGTATCCCTTTCGCTCTCAGAAAAACCCAACGCCTCAAACGAGAGATCTACGTTCACTGGTGCCGATTCTGAAAGGGGATCCACGTCCGCTTGCGAGTGCCCAATCGCACGATAAGCATTCACCATCGCGTCCACCTTGCTCTGCAAAGCCGTGTCGCCACCCGCCGTAGCAGCCCGCTCAATCGCCGCCGCACCAAGTTCAAATCCCTCGAAAAACGCTGACCAACTCGCCTCCACCGAGGCCGGATCTGCCTTCCATCTCTGATATGCTTCCTCAATGACGTCTGCGTTCGCTCGGTGCGGAATCTGAGTGGCCATACAACTCGTGGGGGGAAAAGTTTTCGTGAAGTGAACGAGTACCCTATGTCACCAAAAGGGCCTTCGGAAACTTTTTTCCCGACCTGTTGAAAGGTGCCAACCCCGACCGGAAGAGCTTCCTGTCAGGTCGAAAAGCCCAAACATCAAACCGTCAGGCTCTTATCCACCACCCCTCAAAGGCGATTCTCATCTGCTGAGGATTGCGGCATCCCAATCCTTCCAGACTGCCTCCAAGCCTAAATCCGCCAAAACCTGCGCCATTTCCGCAGGAGACCGATCATCCGAGATGTCGAACTGGCCCGTCGCCTCCTCTCCTCCCGCCAAATCCAAGTCCACCCGCCGCCCGCGAACCGTCAAATGGAGATCGTCCCGCGCCTGCCCCGTGTACCCCCCAGGCTCGGTATGGCTCCCCGCACTGGCCATCGTCACCCCCAACGGCAGGAGAAGATCCCGCAACGATTTTGGCTCTCGCGTGCTCAGCACCAGTCCCACTTGCGGGAAAACCAATCGAAACGCGATCATCAAAACCAGCAGATCTCGGTCGGAAACCACCTCCCTCGCCTGATACCCCCCAGCACACGGGCGTAGCCTCGGTAAACTGACCGTGAACTGCGCCTTCCAACACCGACGCAACAGGCCATCAAGATGCGCGGCCAGATCAACCGCCTCCTCCCGCCAAGACCGTAACCCCATCAGCGCACCAACCCCAATTCTTCGGACCCCCGCAAGGTAAGCGCGATCCGGACAAGCCAGACGCCACGCATAATCCCTCTTCGGCCCCGCCGTGTGCAGTTCCGCATAAATCCCCGGATCATAAGTCTCCTGATAAACCACAACCCCCTCAGCTCCGGCCTCGACCATCCTCCGATAATCAGGCTCCTCCATCGGAGCGACTTCAATCGCCAAGGCCGGAACCGTCCGACTCAATCGCGCCAAAACCTCCTCAAGGTACCCATTCGAGACAAACCGCGGGTGCTCGCCCGCCACAAGAAGGATGTTACGAAATCCCTGTCCCAACAAAAAAGCCGCTTCCGCCTCGACCTGCTCTGGGGTCAACGTCACCCGCAAAATGTCATTGTCCCTCGAGAAACCGCAGTAAGCGCAGTTGTTGATGCACTCATTTGAGAGGTAAAGCGGTGCGAAAAGGCGGATCGCCTTGCCGAAATGCTGCCTCGTCAGCGCCGTCGCCCGAGCTGCCGCAGCCGAGATGTCACTCGTACCACCACGACATAATGCATCCAGCAGCGCAGAGAACTCCCTCACACGCAACCGACTGCGATCAAGCATCTCCGTCACCACCGCGTCGCCCATCTCTCCCTCCGTTGGTTCAACCGTTCTTCCGATGCCCACAGATACCCTCCCGCTTCAACTGATCACACCGAGCCTCGATCCGAACCATCTTGGTCGACGGCGAAAAGCCCAACCGCTTCGTCAAACAGTTCTCGATTAACTCAAGATGCGCATCCTCGAACTCAACGATCCGATTGCAATCCATACAGATCAAATGGTTGTGCGACGGATGATCGTTGTAATTCGGGTCATAGATCATCTGCCCCATCCCCAACTCCAACTCTCTCAAGACCCCACACTCCACCAACAACGGCAATGTCCGGTATACCGTCGCACGCGAAACGCTCGGCTCAACCCGCTTCACCCGAGCAAGCAACTCCTCAGCGGTGTAATGATCCGTCGTGTCCAGAGCCGCCTCAATGATCGCCTCCCGCTGCGAAGTCCGCCGAAGCCCACGCTCCTGTAAAAAGGACAACACTCTCTGACGAATCTCCGAATCCATAAATCGCCACGATACACCGAGCGACCCGCCGGTCAATTCAGCGCCCCGCCACGCGTTTCCCTCCACCCACGAAAAAGCCCGGCCGAAGCCGGGCTTTTTGTCTGGAGAGCGCACGGGCAATCCCAGCGCTCACCGATACTCGCAAAACTATGCCTTCTTCTTTTTGAGGAGAGGGAGGCCGGTCTTCTCGTTCTCGGACACCTCGTAGCCCGCCGGCAACGCATCAATCGCCCCGTCCTTCGCTTCGCCAGCGAAAAAGTAAAGGGTCACCTGCTGCCCACCCTTGAGGGTCTGCAAACGGGAATGGAGGATATACGTCTTGCCTGATTTCTTACTCTTAACACTGAAGGCCATATAGTTGGATTGGATTATTGGGTGGATGAATGTGACAGTCCATGGAGCCCTTCTCCCTCCTCTCACCAACAATCAACTGATGTTCGAAAGCCTGGAGGACGAAGATCTCTTGGAGCCTCGCTTCGGTACTAAAACCAGAAAGTCAGCTTTTTCTTAGTAAAAAGCCCTTACCTTTTCGGAGTTTCAACCGGAGCCCTGCAAAAAAAAGGAAGGGCTGCCCGTGAAACAGGCAGCCCCTCTTTCGTTATCTACAGAGCGTTCGCAGAACGGCCGTCCTGCAAAACCCTACAGCAGACCGGCTTCCTTCAAGGTTGCGTATGCACCGTTCTTCGTGACGGTCTTCAAAGCTCGGGCGGTGAGTTTCACCGTCACAAACTTTTTGACTTCAGGCACCCAAATCTTCTTGGTCTGCAGATTCGGAAGGAACGTGCGCTTCACAACTTTCGTGACGTGCTGACCGATACCGCCTTTTTTCTTCGCCAAACCGCGCCGGTGAATCACCGACCCTGTGGATGGCTTCGCTTTCGTGATGGAACACACTCTACTCATGGTAACCTCCTTTTTTAAAATGGTCGGGAACGGTCGCCCGCACTCGTCGACAAGTCAAGCGACAAGCAGCAACTCCTCAATCAAATCGCTTCAATCCAGAACAACCCCCTCTTCAATCCCTCAGTGAAACCACCCTTCCCACTGGTCCTGAACGAAAAAAGAAATTCTGCCCGACACGCTCGCCATTCTCAAGTTGTGCGTTGAAACATCCTCCGTGTGTCCCGGAGTCACCCAAGCCAGAACCACAGACGCCGCCGGAACCCGAGGTGCACCAAGTACCTGGATCCCCTCCCTCGGTAACAGCCGAGTCCGAGGATGAGCGGAGATCTCTCGACGCCCCGTATATTCCATCGCGATCCGGATGTATTTCGGCGAGAAAGGCACCTCCATGCCCCCCAGCAACGCTCCCCCGCGAGCCACCGCATCCACCGCCATAGATTCACCGTCCTCCGGCATGTGATCCCGACGGAAACGCGGCACCCCAAAAACAACCTCCAACCGCTCCCCGTCCACCAGACAAACCCCCGCACCAAACGCCTCGTTCGCACCACGAGCCGAGCCCACACGAAATCGCATCCGAGGGAACCGACGAGCCAAACCAGCGCCCAACCTGACGATCTTTGCGCCCTCCGCGTCCCCCAGAAATCGCGAGCCAGTGAAAACAACCACCGCCTCCGAACCAACCCTCAACTCGAAATCAGCCAGAGTCATCAACTTCCGACGGCTACTTCTTCGCCGGAATCGCAGAGGCTGGCGGCGGCAAGGGCTCTCCCGGAACCTTCGCTCCAATCGCAAAATCCGACACCTTCAACCCTTTCCGATACCCTTTGAACCCGTAAAAACTCGGATCGTACTCATCAACAAATCGCACATCCGCCTCCGCAGGCACCTCTTTACCGAGACCCCAATACACCGCATTCACCACCAACCGCCGCAGCCCCTCGTTCACAAACTCGGAAGCAGCCCCCATCGTCGTACAAAAAACCCGGTTCGTTTTTCCAGACTCGTTCGTGTGCTGGCGAGTCCAAGCAATCGGCATCATCGGCTCGTTCACCCCCTGTTCCATCTTGTCGTTCGCCCGCTTCTTCGTGTACGCCGCCGCCGAAGCGTCCGGCAACATCCCCGCCAACACCATCCCCCTCATGAGGATGCGCGCATCCGCAGGAGGATACGCCTCATAAACATCCGTCGTGCCGAATACGTCACGCACCCCCCTCAAAAGAGCATCGCCCGCAGCACCCGCCTCAATCACCCCGCGCGTCGCCTCGGATTTGTGGCGTCCCCAATGGCTGACCCATTGCTCCCCCAAGACCTTCTTCCCGAAACTGCCCAATCGATTGCCCTGGAAGGCATGCGTGCTCGTACGCAATCCAACCACCGGAGTTCCCTCCAAAAACCGCTTCTCAAAACGCGCAACCGCCGTCTCATCCCACTTGCGAAAACGTAACGACATCAGGAAAAGATCCGCCGTCTCCAAAACCTCACTGTCCCCCAAACTCGCGCCGTTGTCCGGATTGATTGTCCCATCCGCATCCACCGAGAAAAGCACCGTGCATTTCAATCCGTGCCTCTGGCTCAGGATCTTCCCCAACATCGGTAACGCCTCTTCCGATCGATACTCCTCATCGCCCGCCAACAACACCACATGCTTTGCACCCGCGGCCCCTCCCGTCGGTTCGTAGGTGATCGAACCTGGACCGGCCTCCAACACGCTGAAGGAAAACAGGACCGCGAAAAACGCGGCGACCGACGACGTCGAGATCTTCTGCATAAGTCCTCCAACTTACGCCCCGAAGCCCCCCTCCGCAACGCCGATCACAACGCCCCAACCGCCGCCCTTAATGCCTGCTGCGCACGATTATGATCCACCACCGCCCGCACCTCAGCCAAACGAGAGCGCGTCAACTCCTCCCGAGCCGTGAT
>CAZAZT010000016.1:8889-23856 GCA_964489645.1 uncultured Chthoniobacteraceae bacterium
CCACCAGCTCCAAACTTCCACCCAAAGCCCACAAAGAAATCCTGTTGTCCCCCAAATCGCCCAAGCGTCCCATCCATCCCTCCCCCAAAACCTCCCGCACTGTATCCCGCCTGAACAGAAGGCACCCACGGTGCCCTCTTCGCTCGCTCCTCCTCCATCCGGGCTGCCTCACGCAATGCGCTCAGCGACAATGCCTCCGGCCGCGATGTCAATGCCCTGGAGACCAACGCACTCACCCGCTCCTCCCGAACCACAACCACAGGAACCATGTCCGCCTTAGCCCCTCGCAACGAGGTTTCCGCCGGCAACCTTAAAGTCTCAGCCAATCGGGCAGCCGCCACCTCCACACCCTCCTCCAACTGGCGGACCTGCAATCGCAACCTTCCCAACTGCGTCCGAACCCTCAGCAGATCCGCTCGGAATGCCGTCCCAACCTTCACCGCCCCATCCAATTGTTCCGCGTACCGCTCCGTAACTAATACGTCATCCCGCACAACGGACACACCCGCCTCCGCACCCAGAAGATCGTAGTATCGCTCCGCCGCCTCACGCACCGTCTCCAAACGCGCCCGATCCACCCCTTTGCCCGCAGCAATGGCCCGTTGTTTCATCACCAGATTCGCGTAATGCGTCTCACCCGGCGTCCAATCCACAACAACCGCACCCCCTGCCAGATACTGCTGCTTTGAAGCATCAAACACGGCCCCAACAATGTCCTGCAATCGCCCCTCATGTCCGCGATACATTCCCCCAACCGAGAGCGTTGGCCAATATCGCTGCCACGCCTGCCGGTTCTCCACCAACGCCTCGGCATGACGCTTTCGTGCGACCTCCACCTCCTCGTTCCTCTCACCGGCCAAACGCAACACCGTCCGAAGATCAACGTGCAGCACTCCTCCGAAAACCGTCGCCGAACTCAAAATGGACAATACCAAAGAAATCACAAACGTCCTCATACCTTCACTTCGTAAGCTGCTGTTGCTGAACCGGAACACTTCGCTGCACCAACTGTCCATCAGATAGAACAACGCCCTTCGGAAGAATCACCGAATCCGTGTCCGCCAATCCGACGACCTCCACCCGAACCCCATCATTGAATCCCAGCTTCACCGCCGTCTTCCTCGCAACTCCATCAACCCACTTGAAAATGAAGGCAGCCGTCTTCTCCATCACTAACGCGCCAACCGGCAGAGCCCACACCTCATCGTGACGCTCCACCCCAATCCGAACCGTTGCACTCATCCCCGCACGCAAACCCGTTCCACCCGCCTGCACGTCCGCCTCAACCAAAAGCGTGCGCGTCGCCGCATCCAAAACCCCAGCCGAACGGTTCACCTTCGCCTCAAACACCTTGCCGACAAATGCATCTGCTTGGATGCGAACTGGTTTTCCCAACTCCACAAGCGGGACCTCTAACTCGGTCACCGCCACCCGACACCGCAACACCGACACATCACTCAACCGAAATAATCCTCCCCCGCCCGGAGCAACAAATGCCCCCTCGTCCACCAACCGCTCCGTGATGATCCCGTCAAATGGCGCGCGGATCTCCGCAAAGCCGATCAGAGTCCGACAACGCTCAACACCCGCCTTGGCCGCCGCAAATCGAGCCTCCGCATCATCCACGCTCTGCGGCAACACCAAATCCGGCGACTTCTGTCGAGCCTCCTTCAATCTCCGAAAATCAACACCCGCAGCATCCATCTCCGACTGCATCTTCACCAAATCAACCTCAAGGTCAGGCACTTCAACCTTCGCCAACAACTGCCCGCTCTGGACCGAATCCCCTCGATCCACCAGCACCTCCTTCACGTGTCCAGTCACACGCGCCGTCAAATGAACCTGCCGATTCGCAGCCAGCGTCCCCGGAAAGGACACCCACCGATGGATTGTCGCACGACTCGGGGAAACAACCTCCACCACCGGCGCCGGCGCTCCAATCACCCGAACGCCCACCAAGCAAACAACTGCCAACAGGGATCTTCGCATAAAGTCAGCTCTCGGTATCACACACTTCACACCTTCTCATACAACCGTGAATCCGCATCGTCGGGATCCAGCGACGCGCCACGCACATTTTTTCCGATCAACAGCGCATAAAGTGCAGGCACAAGGAGCAAGGTCGCGATCGTCGAAAAAACTACCCCGCCCATCACAGACCGCGCCAAGGGCGCAGAAGTTCCACCTCCAAAAGCCATCGGCACCATCCCCGCCAACATCGCGACCGCAGTCATCAGCACCGGCCGCACCCGACCCCTCAATCCTGCCAACGCCGCCTCCGCTGGGCCCGCACCACGCTCCCGCTGCTCCCGCACAGCAAACGTCACGAAAAGGATCGCGTTCGATACAGAAACCCCAACCGCCATGATCGCCCCGATGAAGCTCTGGAGATTGAACGTGTCCCCCGAAACGTGCATCGCACAAACAACCCCCGACAAGGTCGCCGGAACACAACCAACCACCACAAGCGCGCGCCGAAAACTCTGAAAACTCGCCGTCAACAGGAGAAGAATCACCATCACAGCCGCACCCAACCCGCGTAACAGTCCATCCGTCAATCCACGCAGAGGCACCGATTGACCTCGAACCACAACACTCACTCCCGCAGGCTTCTCCAACTTACCCACTTTCGCCTCAACCGCATCCGTCGCCGCTCCGAGATCAGCCCCCTCGATGTTCGCCCCAACAGAGACGATCCTCGCCATGTTGTACCGATCATACTGACCGACCACGGTACCCTCCGAAATCTGAGCAAAACTGCGCAGCGGAACGGAACGCCCACCCAAAGCAGATACCGGTAGATTCAACAGCGAATCCTTGCCCTCAAGACCCGCCGACGGGATCTGCACTTGCAAACTGTAACTCACCCCTGTCTTCGCATCCGCCCAATAGTTCGGGACCATGAATCGACTGCTGGCCGTCGCCGCAACCAGGCTGCGAGTCGTGTCCACCATGCGAACCCCCAGCAACCCAGCACGCTCGCGATCCACACTCACGTCAACGCTCGGATAATCCAGGCTCTGCGTGATCTGCACATCCCGCAGCGCGGGCAAACCCTCGAGCGCATCCCGCACCCGCTGCGCAAACGCACGCGCCGCTCCAAAATCCTTGCCGCTGACAACCACCTCGATCGGTGCGGACGCCCCCAAGGCCATCACCTTGCTCACAATGTCCGCAGGCTCAAAGGACACCCGCACATCCGGCAGCTCCGTAGCAAACCGCCGGCGCAATCGTTCACGAATCCCCGCGACCGGACCCGCCCCAGCTCGCATTTGGATCTGCAAGGTGCCCTCCTCTGGTCCGCTGTTCCATTGGTGAATCAAGTTCACAGGGTAGTTCGGCGCATGCACCCCCACTAACCCCATCGTCATCGCCACGCTGCCCTCCCCCGCCTCCTCTCCGACCATCGTAAGAATCTTCTGTGCAATCTGTTCAGACACCTCAACTCGCGTCCCAGTCGCTGCCCGAAACCGCAACTGAATCTGTCCCGCATCCACCGCAGGAAAAATCTCGCGCCCGATCCTGCCTCCATAATCTCGTACGAACCAAACCGTCCCGAACAGGTAGACCGGAACCAACAACCACCTCATTCGCAACATCGTCCCGATCACCCTCTCAAACCACCCCCCACCACGCACCGCAGAATGCGGCACGCGCACGCCCACGCCCAACCACACGCTCAGGACCGGTAGAAGCGTGGACGACATCACGTACGAAGCCACCATGCTGAAAGCAACGGCTAGCGATAACGGCAGAAAAAGCGCTCTTGCAGCACCCTCCATGAAAAAGGCCGGCAAGAAGACCGCAACCACACACAACATCGAAAGAAAACGTGCCCCTTGGGTCTGCGAAGTGGAAATCAATGCAGCCCGCGCAACGGAGTGCCCCTCCGCCCGCTGTCGATGGAAGTTCTCAATCTCCACCGTCGCCTCATCCACCAAGATTCCAACCGCCAGAGCCAATCCGCCCAAGGTCATCAGGTTCAGCGTGTTCCCACTCATCCACAACCCGAAAAGCGCCACCCCAAGGCTGATCGGGATGTTCACCACCACAGCCATCGCTCCACGTGCATCCCGAAGGAACAGGAGCACCATCAACCCCGTCAGCACCGCACCCAACAGCGCCTCCTTCACCAGATCCATGATCGCCCGCTCAATCCACGGACTTTGATCGAACTCGAACGTCACCTGGATGTCTTCCGGACAAGCCTCCTTGAACCGCTTCAAATTCGCTTTCACCAAAGAAACGACCGACAGCGTCGATGCATCACTTCGCTTGGTGACCGGCATGTAAACCGTCCGCCGTCCGTTCACCAAAGCCACACTCGTCACCAAGTCACTTCCATCCGAGATCTCCGCCAAATCCCGCACCTGGACCACCCCCTCAGCCGTTTGTCTCAGTGGCACCATCGCCAACTCTTGGATGTTTCGAGCAACCGCATTCGTCGGGACCATCGCATACATCTGCCCCGTGATCAGATTGCCACTCGGACTGACCGTATTCGCCGCGGTCATCGCAGAGACCACCTCGTCAGGAGAGATGCCGTATGCCTTCAGACGATCCGGTTTCAATGAGACAACGACTGTTCGGGCACTCCCGCCAAATGGAGGCGGCGCAGAAACCCCTGGCAACGTAGCGAATAGCGGACGAACCATGTTCAACGCAGCGTCCTGCATCTGCCCAACCGTGCGGGAAGGATTCTCCGAGGAGAAAACCAGATTGCCCACAGGAACACTCCCCGCATCGAACCTCGTGACGAAGGGACCCGGTGTTCCCGGTGGCATGAAGGCTCTCGCTCGGTTCACGTACGCGACCGTCTCCGCCATCGCGTTGCTCATGTCCGTGCCGGGATGGAACTGGAGCTTCATGATCGATGCGCCTTGGATCGATTTCGATTCAACATGCTCAATGCCCGTGATGTAGAGGAAGTGGTACTCGTAGTAATACGTCAGGTATCCCTCCATCTGCAGCGGATCCATCCCCCCATAAGGTTGCGCCACATAAATGGTCGGTATGCCCAACGTCGGGAAAACGTCTTTCGGGATACGCACCATCGCCATCCATGCCGCAAGCATCAAACCGATCACAGCAACGAGAACCGTCACCGGTCGCCTCAAGGCCACGCGCGCGATCGAAAAAGGGTATCTCGTGCTTGTCATTCCAGTTCAAAGGCTGATCCGTCATTCCAACGAACACCCGACGCTCATCAAGGTTTCATTTGTGAAAGACCCTCTCTCGCGAAGATGGTCTCATACCGTGGGCCCATCGAAGGCGTGGATGAGACCACCCTCACTCTCCTCGCTTGGATCAGCGCGTCATCGGTTGATTCGAAGATCCTGAACTCGGCTGCACTTTCAACGGGATCTGCGCTCGCGGAAAATCCTTGAGCGAGAACATCAAGTAGAAGCTGACATCTCGCCGAACGCCACGATCCCACACGCCCCATCCCAGCGAGCCGATCCACGATGAGAGATCGCGATGCAACTCGTACCGCTGGTACTCCAATCGGCCACTCGCAACATGGAACTGCTCATCAACCGAGAACGTCCAATCATCCCCAAGCCTCACCGTCGCACCCGTGGTCAGCAAATTGGTCTCAGGAAGACCTTCAAATCCCGTGAAATAGCGGTTCCCAAAGGAAACTTTCACATCTCGCGCCGCTTGGACTCTCAACCTCGAGTTCAGTTGACGCCCCCCTTTTTCCGAGATTGGCACCTGACCATCCACATCCCACTCCAACCATGGCAAAGGTGTCCACGACACCCGCTGATAGAAGTTTGAATACGCGCCACGCCCGAACGTCCGCTGCCTCCAACTGTCGTCGCTCTCGCGATAAATCGGATATGCCGGACGCTGGACATACCCATCCACCGTGCTCTCCAAAACCAACCAGTCGATCGTATCATCATCCCGCCGCGTCTTGAACGCATGTCGGACCCCCATGCGCACAACATTCCAATCGGTGATCGAATCAACAGAGGAAAAATCTCCAAGGCGTATCGGCTGAAGCTGTGACGAATAACCCACCCGATCAAAAGGTAGAACGCGCAACGCCGGCGAGCTCGACCGGACCAACTCCCACGCAATCAAAGGCTGGATCACATGCTTCAACCCATCCAAGCCGATTCGGCGCGCCTCAAACTCATCCCAAGTGCGCGAGAATTTCACAGAAAGCTCCAACCCTAACTGTACGCTCAACCGAGCCAATCCTCCCCCTTGCGGAATCATCCCCGGCGTATCCCCCTTCGCAACCGAATCCGAATAGTAAGTGCCTCTAACCGCTGCCAACGGCACCGAATGCAACCACCCAAAAAACGTCTTCGGCATCGTCCACTGGTGGAGGGAGTCGAATCGAAACGCATCGTAATCCCTCAACCCAGCCCCAAGACCTCCCGAAGCCAACGAATCAAAGTTCGCTCCAGGGTAGTTCCGCCTCATCCAAGCAGCACCGGTCTGCCCCTGATAAACCATTCCACCAATCCTCAACGGCTGTGCCAACCTCTCGTACAGGATCTCCGGCAGACGCTCAGTCCCAGACGCGAACGAACGGTTGAGCTGAGCCCCAATGTTCAATGAAAGCGCCTCATGTTCGCCAATCCGACTCATCGAGAATATGCTCTGCGGATTGGGATCCCTCCGGAAATCCTGCGGAGCGAAATCTTCCAAAAAATATCGATCACTGATCCGATTGACGTCCATCGTGACATACACGCCTTCGGACAAGACGGATTTGTCCTTGAGCGAGAATCGGAAACGATCCTGAGAGGGCTTCGGATACTTCGCATCAGCACGCTCCCCAGAAAAATCCGTCATCCGCTGCCGATCCCGCAACACAAACACATCCAAATCTCTCCGATCGAGCGGTTGCGGATTCACCGAATCCAAATTGAAGCCAATCCCCACACCTCTTTTGGTCATCGTGTCCACGCGAAACCCACCACGAAACTCCTGGCCAATCGGAAACGAAAAAGTGGACTGCAAAAATGCCCCCCAAATCCCTCGATACCCTGGCGTCAGCGAGAAACTTTCATCTCGGTTCAAGGGTTGGTAGAGAATCGGCAGCCAAAAGACTGGGACGTTTCCAAGGTACAGTCTCACATTCCGATAAGTGATCGACTTGTCCTTCACCACCGAGACAGAGCCAGCTCGAATCGAGTATCCTGGCGCGCTCGAATCACTCGTCGTGAACGATCCCTGCCGCACCTCGAATCGTTCCTGCCCCCACGCCGTGAACTCCCCACCCTCCGCGAAGAGCGGCATTGCTGCCGTCCGAAAATCACCAGCCACAAGCTGCTTGCTCTCAATGTTGTACACAGCACGTTCCGCCATGAAAACCCGATCTCCACGGTAGATACGCACGCCACCCGTCAGGATGAAGTCTCTGGTCTCACGATCGAACTCCGCATGGTCCGCAAAAACACGCGTCTCACCCTGTGCCAACACCACAGGACCCGATGCGTAACCAATGTTTCCCTCGAACCGCAACCCACTCTGCGCAGCCAACTCGACTGGATCATTCGAATCCTCCCCTTTGACGCCATCCTTGCCCCCCTGTCCGAAGGTCTGCCCCGTGAACAAGAGCAGGCTCAGGAGCATCGATAAAAGGCTCCTCGTATAACCTCCATTACTAACCACAAACCACTGCATCCCACGATTCCAAGAAACCAAATCGCCTTTGTCCAAGTTTTTCCAAACTAGTTGATCCGAGCCGTACGACGAATCGCCTCCGCCGCAACCCCACTCAAGGTGACCGTTCCCGCCTCCAGAGCATTCAACAGATCCCGCCGCATCTCCGGTTCCCAAAACGTATCCAGATGCCGGCTCACCGCGCCAACCGCATCCGCCGATGGATCCAACTCCCATTGCCGCGCAATCTGATCCGCCATCCGCACCAACGCTCCCAGCCGGTGCGCAGAGTGCTCCACCTCAGCCCGCGCAGCAGAACGCCCCGGAGAAACTTGGACGGCCGTCACCTTGTACTCCGGACAGTTCGTAGCCCAATCCGAGTTGTCCGTCGTCACAACGTTTGCCCCACTCACCGGGTAATGGAACGTCGTGTAAACCACCCCCTGCGCCATCCGGTCCGAAATCCGCGCACGCAAAACCGTCGCCCCCACCCGACTCGCTACCGTCACTTCCTCTCCATCCCGGATGCCGCGCTCCTCCGCATCCATCGGGTGGATCTCCAAAACGTCCTCCTCATGCCACACCGTGTTCATCGTGCGCCGCGTCTGCGCCCCAACATTGTACTGACTCAAAATCCGACCCGTCGTCAGCAACAAGGGATACCGGCGAGAAGCGCGCTCCTCAGTCGGCACGTAAGGCGTCAAAGCGAAATGCCCTAACCCTCGAACAAACCCCTCCTGATGCATGATGGGAGTGCCCTCCGGATAAGCCTCGTTACACGGCCACTGCACGCTCCCTCGCTCATCCAGCTTCCGGAACGAGACGCCCGCAAACGTTGGGGTCAATCGCGCGATCTCATCCATGATCTCGGAGGCAGACCCGTACCGCATCGCGTACCCCATCGCAGTCGCCAACTCCCCGACCACCTCCCATTCCTGTCGCCCCGTTCGAGATCGCATCGCAGGACGCACCCGATTGATCCGTCGCTCCGCATTCGTGAACGTACCGTCCTTCTCCAAAAACGACGTCCCCGGAAAGAACACATGCGCAAACCGCGCCGTCTCGTTCAAGAAAAGGTCCTGCACCACCAACAACTCCATCGAACGCAACGCCGCCTCCACATGCGCCGTGTTCGGATCCGATTGCGCAATGTCCTCCCCCTGCACAAACAATCCACGAAAAGTCCCCTCCACCGCCGAATCGAACATGTTCGGTATCCGCAATCCCGGCTCGTCATGCAATGTCACGCCCCACATCGACTCGAACATCGAACGCGTCGCGTCATCCCCCACATGCCGGTAACCGGAAAACTCATGGGGAAACGACCCCATATCACACGAACCTTGGACATTGTTCTGCCCGCGCAGAGGGTTCACCCCAACCCCATCCCGACCGATGTTCCCCGTCGCCATCGCGAGATTCGCCATGCCCATCACCATCGTCGACCCCTGACTGTGCTCGGTCACACCCAACCCGTAATAGATCGCCCCATTCCCCCCCGTAGCGTACAGACGCGCAGCAGCGCGCACCGCCTCAGCAGCCACTCCCGTATGCACCTCCATCGCCTCCGGACTGTTCTCGTCACGCGAAACGAACTCACGCCAGACCGCGAATGAATCAGCCTCACACCGCGAAGCGACAAACCCCTCATCAACAAGATTCTCCCGAACAATCACATGCGCCATGGCATTGATCACCGCAACATTGCTGCCCGGTCGCAGTTGCAAAAAATGGTCGGCCGTGATGTGCGGAGACCGCACCAAGTCGATCCGTCGCGGATCGATCACGATCAAGCGCGCACCGTCCCGTAATCGGCGCTTCATCCGCGAAGCGAACACAGGATGCGCATCCGTCGGATTCGCACCGATCACCAAGATCACATCCGAGTACTCGACCGACTTGAAATCCTGCGTTCCTGCCGACGTGCCGAAGGCATTCTTCAACCCAAAACCCGTCGGCGAATGGCAGACCCGAGCGCAAGTGTCGACGTTGTTGTTCCCGAAAGCGGAGCGGATCATCTTCTGCACCACGTACACTTCCTCATTGGTGCACCTCGATGAAGTGATGCCCCCGATCGAGCCTTTCCCGTGCTTCGATTGGATGGCCTTGAACCGCTCTGCCGCAAAGCCAATCGCCGCCTCCCACGATACCTCCCGCCACTCCGCATCAATCGACTCGCGCACCATCGGCTTCAACACCCGCTCACGATGCGTCGCGTACCCCCACGCAAACCGTCCCTTCACGCAAGAATGGCCCTCATTCGCGCCACCGTCCTTGTGCGGAACCATCCTCACAACCTCCTCACCCTGCATCTCAGCCCTGAATGAGCACCCGACCCCACAGTACGCGCAGGTCGTCAACACCGAGCGCCGAGGTTGGCCCTTCTCGATCACAGAGTTCTCCGTGAGCGTTGCCGTCGGGCAAACCTGGACACACGCCCCGCAAGAGACACATGGGGAATCAAGAAAGTTTCCATTCGCGCCAGCCGCCACCCGCGACCCGAAGCCGCGCCCTTCAATCGTCAGCGCAAACGTTCCTTGCACTTCCTCACAAGCCCGCACACAGCGCGAACACACAATGCACTTGGACGAATCGAAGGTGAAATAAGGGTTGGATGTATCCTTCTCAAGACCAAGGTGATTCGACCCCTCGTACCCGTACCGCACATCGCGCAATCCCACGGCACCCGCCATATCCTGTAGCTCGCAATCGCCATTGGCAGCGCACGTCAAACAATCCAGCGGATGATCACTGATGTACAATTCCATCACGCCACGTCTCAGCCGTTCCAACTTCGGCGTCTGCGTCCGAACGGACATGCCATCAGCCACCAGGGTGGTGCATGAAGCCGGCGTTCCCCGCCGCCCATCAATCTCGACAACGCACAACCGACATGACCCGAACGCATCCAAGCGATCTGTCGCACACAGCTTCGGGATGTCTACCCCAGCCAACCCAGCAGCCCGCATCACCGAAGTACCAGCCTCGACCTCCACTCGCACCCCATCAACCACCACTCCCACCATCAGCGGCTTCGAATCCCGCGTCTCTCCACGTGGAGCCGGCGTGCCAAGATCTTGATCAACAAACATATCGATGCGTCCTCCTGAAATCAGCGCTTCTCAAAGTCCGCGCGATAATGCTTCAAAGCACTCCGTACTGGCAATGGAGTCAGTCCTCCCATCGCACAAAGCGATGCATCCGCCATCACCTCACAAAGATCATTCAATAGCTCCAGGTTCCGCACACAATCCTCGCCTTGGATGATCCGATCCATCACCTCCACCCCTCGAGTGCTCCCGATCCGGCACGGCGTGCATTTTCCGCAACTCTCCGCTGCACAGAACTCCATCGCAAAACGGGCCTGCTTAGCCATGTCCACGGTCTCATCAAAAACCACAACCCCACCGTGCCCCACAATCGCATCAATCGCAGCGAAGGACTCATAATCGATCGGCACATCAAACTGGCTAGGAGGCAAATACGAACCCAGTGGCCCACCCACTTGAACCGCTCTCACCGGAAGCCCCGATGCCGTCCCACCAGCAAGCCCCTCCACGACCTCCCCCAACGTCATCCCGAACTCCGTCTCAAAAATCCCACCACGACGCACATTTCCAGCAATCTGTAAGACCTGAGTCCCACGGCTCCGCCCCATTCCCAGTGCAGCATACGCCGCGGCGCCGTCCGCCAAAATCATCGGCACCGTCGCGAGGCTCAACACGTTGTTCACGACCGTCGGCATCCCGAACAACCCCTCATGCGCTGGCAACGGGGGCTTCGCGCGCACCACCCCTCGCTTGCCCTCCAAGCTCTCCAAAAGTGCCGTCTCCTCACCGCAAACATACGACCCAGCTCCCACGCGAACATGGATATCGAACCGCATCGAGCTTCCCAAAATCCCGTTCCCTAACCAACCCGCTTCCCTCGCCCCATCAATCGCCCGCTGCAACGCCAACACCGCATCCGGATACTCGCTCCGCACATAGATATACCCCTCGTCCGCCCCGACCGCCCGACCCGCAATCACCATTCCCTCCAAAAGCGAATACGGATCCCCCTCCATCAACATGCGATCCGCAAACGTGCCGCTGTCCCCCTCGTCCGCATTGCACACAATGTACTTTCGCGCGCCCGTCGCCTCCAAAACCGTCTTCCATTTCACCCCCGTCGGAAACGCGGCTCCACCGCGTCCGCGAAGTCCACTGTCCGTCACCTCTCGAACCACCGCCTCCGGCGACATATCCAACGCCCGTCGCAATCCCGCCAAGCCTCCGTGATTCTCGTAATCCTTGGCACTCCGAGGATCCACAACGCCCACCCGCACAAACGTGACCCGCCTCTGTCGCCGCATCCAATCCAACTGCTCAACGTCCCCAAGCCTCAACGGATGATCGTTCCCCTCAAACATCCCCGCCGACAAAAGTTCTGGAACATCGTCCAGCCGCACCGGCCCGTAGCCCACCCGTCCGCCCGAAGTGACCACCTCAACCAAAGGCTCCAACCAGAGAAGACCACGTGAACCGTTCCGGATAACCTCAGCACCGGCCCGCTCCAGAGCCGCAGCAATCTCATCCGCACCAGCAGAGCGCGCAGCCGCATCCCTCGGTACATACACCCTCACCGAACCTGAGGACAGCACACCGCCACCTCCCAGTCCTTGATCCACCGCGCTCCTTGCAGACCCACACCCCTTGATGAGATCGCGAACTCGATCGCCATCGAGTCCACCATACAACCTCCCAGCACACATCGCAGCCGGCCCGAGCGCACAGTTCCCCAAACAGAACACTTCCTCGACAGCCACCCGAGCACCCTCCGCCGCCGAACGAGCCGCTTCCCAAACCGCCACCCCACCGCGAGCCTGACACGCCTCCGCACGGCATACCTGAACAACAGGCCCATTAGGAGGATCGATCCGAAAATCCTTGTAATAGCTGATCACCCCATGGATCTCCGCCTCGCTCTGATTGAACGCCTCCGCCAATCGAGGGATCAACCCCCGATCCACATACCCAGCTGCATGCTGGATTGCATGCAAAGCCGGCAACAATCCACCCGGCACACTCGCGTGCGCCTCGATCACTGAAGCAAGATTCGCTATTGAAGATTCCATGGGAGAGAACTGTTCGCCATCACCGTCTCCCGACGCATCAGGTAAGTCCCCCAACACGACCCGCGCTACGGATGATCGACGCCTAATACCATACGGCGTCTCCATACCTCATGGGAAGGAAAGCCAACCAACCTCGAATCGTTAGCTGTCGGTCAGCAGACAGGATGCACAGGCTTCAAGGCATCTCGCGGAACTCAGCCATCTTCACCCCGTCAGCGGGGTTCCACACTCGCAACACTCCATCTTGCCCACCCGCAAAAACACTGCGTCCATGTGCCGGCGCAGCCAATGCGTGAACGAAGTCCGTCCCCTCCGCCATTGTCTTCGCCGCAGTTCCGTTCGCTGCCCCAATCACGCGCACCTTCCCATCCCCAGAGGCCGCAACAAACTGCCCCCCCGACCCAAGGTACTGAACGGAAGTAATTTCCTTATCAACACCATCCACATTCTTCTTCCGAACTCCTGTCACAGCATCCCATATCTTGACCGCATTGTCCCCCCCGCCAGTGACAATCCCCCGACCATCCGGACTCCACGCAACACCCAGCACGTGATGCGTGTGCCCCTCCAGCGTCTTCTCCACTTTCAAACTCGCCACGTCCACCACGCGAGCAGTCTTATCCGCCCCCCCCGTAACCAACTTTTTGCCGTCAGGCGAGAACGCCAACGAAAGAACCGTGTCAGAATGCACCGCCGCCGCCCGCCGTGGAGCCGCATCAAGCGCCGATGTCTTCCAGATCAACACATCTCCGTCGCGCGAAGGATCCCCACCACCCACCGCCAACAACGCTCCGTCACGGCTGAACGCCGACGCAAGGACTCGATCCTTAAACGGCTCAATGGCTTTCACACTGCCTATCGTCTTCGCCAATGCCCACTTGCTTCCAGACGCGTATGTCCACACCGAACCATCATCGCCAGAGGCAATCACCTTGCCCTCCCTAACTGCAACCCCGTGGATGCTCGCCTTCTCCTTCCGCACGCCAAATGCGACCACCAACCCGCCTGATACCGACCCTCTGATTTGCGTCAGCCCATTCGCATGCCCAACAACCACAACTCCTTGGTCACCTGATACTCCAATCGCGGTCACAGGCGACGAGACCTCCGAGGCTTTTTTAAGTTCAGCAACCTCCGCAACCACCTTCGCTTTCACCGCTTCCTCAGAGGCCAGATCCGCCTTGGCTTTCACCGCGGCATCCGCTGTCGTTTTTTCCTCGGTCTTCGCAAGTTCGATCTCACTCTCCGCCAGCTTTTTCGCATTCTCTGCCCGCTCAACATCGGTTTTGGCCGTCATCACCTTCTTTTTCGCAGCCTCCAAAGCATCCGTTGCAGCTTTCAAAGCCGTCTCCTTGGCCTTGAGCGCTGCTTTTGAAGCTTCGAGCCCCTTGGTGGACTCCGCCAACTTCTTTGCAGATTCATCCACCGCTTCCTTCGCTGCCGCAGCGTCGGCCTTGAGCTTTGTCGCAGCCTCTTCAATCCCTTTGTGGTCAGCCTCCACCTTCTGCGAAGCCTTCTCTGCTTCTTTGAAAGCGGCGTCCGCATCGGAAAGAGCCTTCTCTGCTGGGGCAACCGTGGGCTCCGCATCCGCCAACGCTTTCACCTTGGCCTCCAACTCCTTGACCCGGTTCGGAACCGCCTCAGTCGCCTTCTTCACCCGCTCCTTGGCTGCTGCAGCCAGTTTATCTGCCTCCGCCAACTGCTCCTTACGAAACGCCACATCGAAATCCGAGATCTCCTGCCGCCTCACGCCCGCCTCCCATGTCGCCACTGCATCTGGGTCCCCTTTGCTCCCTCCAACCACCTTGCCCGCGCCGTCCATGAGAACAAAGCTTCCATCCGCCAATCCCGCAGCCAAACGCCCCCCCTCACTTGAGACCGCCACCGCAACCGCGGAAGCCGCAACCTTCGCTTTGACACTCGGTTGCTCCGAGGCCCCCTGCCAGACCCAAACCGTTCCGTCCTTGCATCCCGCAACCACCCGGTCCCCCGAACGGTTCAATGCAACAACCTCCGCCGGATGCCCTTTCCTCTCCAGACCCGCCGCTCCTGTTGTCGCATCAAACTGGCGCACAACCGCATCTCCTCCCGCCACCAAAACCGCCTTGTTATCCGCGCTCCACACCAGCGCCGCAGGCACATGCGGCAACTCAATGCTCGCCAGCACCTTCCCTTCTCCCCGACTCCAAACAACCATCTTCTTGTCAGCCCCCGCAATCGCCAAT
>CAZAZT010000016.1:23956-28365 GCA_964489645.1 uncultured Chthoniobacteraceae bacterium
AACTTACCATCCGGTGAAAAAGCCAACGATTGCACTTGGTCCGCATGAGCTTCTCCGCGGAAGACTTGCTGTCCCGTCGCGGTGTCGTAGACGAAAACCTGATTGCCTCGCGAACAAGCGACAAAGCGCCCATCTTGCGTGGTCGCTACCGCCAAGATCGCTCGCAAATGCGCAGGCAAAGGCTGCCACTTCAGCTCACGAACGAATGCCTTTCCTTCCTTAGCCCCCTCATCAATCCAGCGCTTCAGCACCCCCAACTGCTCGGAAGTAAGATTTTTCGCCTTCACTTTGTTGTCCTTCGGAGGCATCGCAGTGTCTTCCTCCTCGTGGGTCGAGACTTTCAGCAGCAGGCTCTCACCCCCCTTCCCCGGCACCACCGATGCCCCAGAATCTCCCCCCTTCAAGATGTCCTTCGGCGTCTCCAGATTGAGACCAGCCTTTCGCGTGCTCTTCGAATGACATGAGATGCAGTTGTCGCTCAAAAACGGAAGGACATCCGCATTGAAATCAACGGATTTTCCGGCCGGCAAATCCTTTACGGGGATTGTCGCACCCATCGCGCCATAAGGCAGCACGAACGCCATCGCAGGGATCAGATATCGTCTCATCGCTTTCTTTCGCTCCGTTCTTCTTCCGTTCAATCAATCACTTCCACCTTCTCACTTCGCAGCTGGTTTCGCCTCCGGCTTGGCAGGTGCCTTCACCTCAAAGGAAACCGCAGGTGAATAGGCGGTCGGAATCACGTCTTTCCCAGCGACCTTCCCTTTCCCTTGAGCAGTGAAATAGGCGACGTGACGCCCCGCGCCGACCTTCAACGCCGCCAGATCCAGCACCACCTTCAGCGTCGTCGTTTTCACATCCGCATCCACCTCCTTGAACGTCTCCGACCCAGCGAAACCTCCCACCTTGACCTTCAATACCTCTTTGAACTCTGGAGCACGCTCGATTTTCACCGGCACCTCCAACTTCGCTCCCACCATCGCCTCCAAAGGACCCGACACCTCCGCGGACAGCTTCAACGGAGCCGCCAACGTGGACACCGCCACCGGAATACCTTCACCACGCGCCAATCGCGAGGAGGGTGTGTCGTTGTTCGTATCCGCCACCGCCCAACTCACCGTCGCCGCACGCGCTTGTCGCTCCATCGAAGCTGCCTTCCCCAAGACCTTCGCGAGGGCAACCGACTTCGCCGCTTCAGGCGCAGCCTTCAGCAAGAGGTAACCATCATTCTTTCCCGCAGGGATGACCGTTGCCTCAGCGCTCACACCCGACGGAAGATCCGTCGCAGTCAGCTCTATCGCTTCATTCATCCCGCCGGATCTCAAGGCAACAACCCGCAACGCCGTCACGCCCCCAGGGCGAATCGATACTCCACGCGGAGCCACCGCGCGATCATTTGGGTTCTCTGGCGGAGGCTCCGTCACTGCGATGAGCGAAAAATCAGCCCTCTCACGCCTCAACACCACAACGAATGGCGCCCCCATTCCGGGGCGAGCCGCCCCGCTCAAATCCGTCACGCGAACAGTGTATCGTCCATCTTCTTTGGCCTCGATCTTCAAAGAAGGATCATTGTGCAGTGTGCTTAACTTCGCCCCTCCCGCATTGAGGTCTGGACCGTATGCCTCCGCGACGTGCGCGCCCCCCTTCTCCACACGCAAATATGGATTCGGTTCAGCCACGCCCAATCGATGCGCAAAAACCTCCGCAACCACCACCTCGCCCTTCTTCATCTCAAGCGAGAAAGCATTCCCACCGTAGCCCTTGGCGAACAATCCTGAAACCGCCCCAGGCACTTTCGCGATCGGAGCCTCCCCAGCGGAGTCCGAACTCACAGTCAAAACCTCGCCCTCCACAGGAACCACCGGAACCGAGTTCGCGACACCAGACGCCCCACGGAAACGGTACGCATAAACCGGGGAAGACGCGCTCGCTGGTGCCCCCGCAGCATCCGAGCCTTTGGAGACTGCAGGAACCTCGATTTCCGTATCGAGTTGCTCTAAAGGCTTTCCATCCAAACTTTTAAGGCTCGAAGACTTGGACCCAGGCAACCCTCGGCCGTACAACGTGACTTTCGACTTTCCCGATGCCGCAACCGCCGCCGGCACCACCGCCTCCACATTCGGGGACTCGTCGACGGATAATCTGTATCCAAAATCCGCCCCTCCCCCAAAAACGAGGTCGTGAACCGCCACGAGGTACTTGCCGTCCGCCGGCGCCTCAAAGTCCACGGCCGTCCGCCGCCCGTTCGAAACGATTTTTCGCCCTGCTTCGTCCAAGATGGAAAACACGGGCGTCAGCTTGGAATCCAGCTCTCGGGCCAAACACTTCACCGTGAATCGTTTTC
Source organism: uncultured Chthoniobacteraceae bacterium (assembly GCA_964489645.1). Lineage (GTDB taxonomy): Bacteria > Verrucomicrobiota > Verrucomicrobiia > Chthoniobacterales > Chthoniobacteraceae > JBEEPE01. The sequence goes on from CAZAZT010000016.1 coordinate 26,301, forward strand.
CTTTCTTCAACTCGACACGGTAATGGTCCCGCGCAGCGGCTGCGACCGTCCCAAACACCGCCGAACCAACCGGCAGATCCATGGGCTTAGCCAAACTGCATTCACCAGCCTTCCGGATCACCTCATGACGATCCACCACGAACCCCTTCGGATTGGAGATTCCATAGTTCCCCGGAACTCGTACGTCATAGATCCCCTCGGGCACACCGGCGTCCACCTTGATGGAGAACACTTTGTCCTTCACCGACTTCCCAGTGATGCCGGGATGCGACGCCCAAACCGTTTCCACACCTTCAAGATCCGAACCGGCCAGAACCACCTCAACCTCCGCCCCAGGCTTCCCGCCCGCAGGAAACACGGAATCCAACCGCGTCAGAGGAAGATCCACCGCGCAAACAGAGATCGCCGTTAGCAAAGTACCCAATACGACCGCTGAGACAGCGGCCCCAACGCGGGGAGCACCCAGAGGGCTCCGGGGGGAAATGGATCGCATGATCAGTGGTTGAACAAGAACTCCTTGGAATTCAGCAAAGTCCACAACAGGTCTTCGTACGCTTGACGCTTCACCTTGCCGACCTCCGTAGGTTGTCCGTCAGCTTCAGGCCTCGGCTTCGTGATGTGCTTCAAAGCAAGTTCCACCTCGTTCTTCTGCGGAGCCCGTGAAAGCGATGTGAGGTACATCTCCTCAACCGCTTTCGCATCACCCTGTTGATGTTGAGCGAACTTTGCAGCTGCCCCCGCATCCGCAGACAAACGCTCCTGTAAATCCTTCGCATTGATTAGATGCAACGCCTGAGCCAAGCTGGCATCCTGCGTCCGCTCACATTCACAAGCACTTGATGATTCGGGCCTTCCGAACACGGTCAAGAAATAGCTCGATGCGTTGTAGCTGTTGTCCGGCAACGCAATCGCGCGGGTCCCTACGGGCATTCCCGTGAAAGAACCCGACACCTTTGTCACCTTACCGATCGCGTCATACAAAACCTCCGCAGGCAGTCGCTTCGGATAATAGCGAGAGAAGCCCTGCCGATCTGTTGCGTTATGCGCATTCGGGATCGCACTCCGTTGATACGTCTCCGAACGCACCATCTCACGGATCAATGCCTTCTGATCGAAACCGCTCGTGACAAACTTCTTCGCCAGCAAATCCAACAACTCGGGGTTTGAAGGAGGATTCGTGTCCCGCATGTCATCCTCAGGTTCAACAATCCCCCGATTAAAGAAGTGCTTCCAGTAACGATTTGCCAAGGTCCGAGCAAAGAAGGGATTTTCCGGCGAACTCATCCAGTCCGCCAACACCAAACGGGGATCCATCTCCGGAGCAATTTTCATCTCCCCAGAACCCAAAGCCGCGGGCTTCACCGCCTGCTTCGTTTTTTTGTTCACCGCCGCAGCTTCACCGCGACGATGCATCACAAGATCCGTTCCCTTCCTCCCGACCTGCGTGAAGAACGCGGAGAAACTGTAATAATCCGCCTGACTCCACTTCTCGAACGGATGATGGTGACATTGAGCGCACTGGAGCCGCGTCCCCAAGAACAGCTGCGCAACATCCTCCAACTGTTGTTGCGGTTCTTTCACCTGCTTGTACCAAGCCACTGGAGGATTATCGGACGGCGTTCCACTCGCCGCCAAAACCTCACGGACCATCACATCGAAAGGTTTGTTCGCTTTGAACGAATCCACCAACCATCCATGGAACGCAAAGTTCACCGGCGCATCCTTCGGTGTGTTCCGCTTGTTACGGAGCAAAGCACTCCACTTGCCCGCGAAATACTCCGCGAACTCGTCACTCTCCAACAACCGATCGATCAGAACATCGCGCTTTGACGGGTTCGTGTCCGCAACAAACGCCTTCACCTCATCCGCATCCGGCAACCTCCCCGCGATATCCAAACTCAACCGCCGCATGAACGTCGCATCGTCCGCTCGGTCCGATGGAGGCACTCCCATCGCCTTCAACTTCGCAAACACCGCACGATCCACATCGTTCCTCGGCTCTGGAAGCTTCTCCACAGGAGCCCCCAACGGAATCGTCGCACGAAACACCGTGGCCTTCCCCTGA
>CAZAZT010000016.1:28375-40250 GCA_964489645.1 uncultured Chthoniobacteraceae bacterium
CATCGCCAGGCAAGTCCGACAACACCACCTGACCATCGTCGTCCACATTCGCCATCGCTTTCTCGTTGGCCTCATACAACGCGCTGCGCGTCACGTCCTCCACGCTTCCATCCGAGTATTTTGCCAACACAGACAACTGCTGACTGGCCTTCATCCCCATCACCCGTGCCTTAGGGAAAACCTCAATCTCCGCCAACTTCGGATCTGTCGGACTCCCAAAAGGCATCCCCTGCTGGATCCACCGAACCACCAATCGGTAATCATCCGAATCCACACTCATCCTCTTACCGCCTCCATGAGGTGAACTGCCAACCCCTTTCGTCAGAAGAAGACTGTTCTCAGGGGAAGCTGGAAACAGGCGCCGTCCGCGTGCCTCCTTCACCAAATGCTCGTAATCCTCCTCAGGCTCAAATCCCAAAAGCGAAAGACGGAACCCGTTCTGTCCACCCGATTTACCATGACACCCTCCCGAATTGCACGAGCCCTTCGTGAACACCGGAACGATACGGTTGGTGAAGTTGATTGCCGCAGCTTCCTTCGCCTTCTCCACCACCACCTTTAGCTCCGCTTGCAGTCCGTGCTTCGCCTCCTTGGCTCGGATCGTTGCTGAACCGTCTGCCTTCACCGACACACGCCCCGTTCCGTCAATGGCAACCACCCCCTCCGGTTGCGCTGTCAACTCCACCGATCGGGTCACATCCACAGGGTCCCCTTGCGAGAACTTTAAAGCCACGTTCAACTGGCGCACCGCATCCGCACCGGTCAACCGCAGTGTCCCGTCGGCAACCTTTCCCATCCCACCGAACTCGAACATCAGCGCCTCCGGAGCGCCCGCAGCGAGCGCATCCCCCATCATCAAACCCGCACACACCGACGAGGCCGACAACACAAACGCGACGAGACCGGTTCGCACCGGCGCTCCAAGGGTTCCAAGGGTCGTTTTCATTTTTTTAACATTAACTTTTCAATCACTTACAGTGCTCAAAGGATCTCTTTCATCGGTTGCCAGCCATCCACCAAATACTGGGGCCTCCCAGAAAGATCCGGCAGCGTCGTGTGCGTCAGATCGATGCCCAACCAAGTGTACAGCGTCGCAAAAACCTCGCCAAAATGCACAGGCCGATCCACTGGCTCGCCCCCCAAGCGATCCGTCGATCCAATCACCTGCCCCGTCTTGAAGCCCCCACCTGCCAGCACCGCACATCCCACCCGAGGCCAGTGGTCGCGCCCGCCCGTGGCATTGATCAACGGCGTCCTCCCAAACTCGCCCCACGCCACCACCGCCACATCCTTGTCCAATCCTCGTTCGTGCAAATCCTCCACCAATGCCGAAAGCCCCTGGTCAAACCACGGGAGATGCGTCAGCAACTCGGAGTGGTTGCGATCATGGAAATCCCATCGCCCGTAATTCATCGTCACCACACGCGCCCCCGCCTCAACCAAACGCCGCGCCACCAAAAAATGCTCGTTGTTCCTCGGCGCACCATCGCCGTAGTTCTTCGTGTCGCCCTTGCCATAACGCTCCCTTTTGGCCGCGCTCTCCTTGGACAAATCCAACGCCTCGAGAAGTTTGCTCGACGTCAGAACGTCGAAGGCCTGTTGGTTGAACACATCCAAGCCTTCCATCAAACCACTCCGATCCATGTCCCGGCGCAAACGATCAAAGGCCGTCAATAACGAACGCCGATCATCCAGACGATCACTCGTTATCCCGTTCAAACGCAAATCACCCATGCCGTCGCCGTTCGGACGGAACGCCGAGCACGATGGCCCGAGAAAACCCGGATGTCCCGGAGAACCATACGGAGGATGTCCCGCCTTCGGCGCCAACCCGACGAACGGAGGAACCTGCCCATTCTCTCGCTCAATCACACGGGACATCACCGCCCCCAATGACGGCCACCCTCCTGGAGGCATCGGCACGCCGCGCGCACTCCGACCGGTGTAGCAGATGTGCGAATCGTGATCTCCCGTCACCGAACCCCACATCGATCGGATTGGCACCAACTTGTCCATGATCCTCGCTGAATAGGGCATATGCTCCGAGATCTGGATTCCCGGAACCTTCGTGGCGATCGGTTTGTACGGCCCGCGATACTCGAGCGGAGCGTCCATCTTCAGGTCGAATAGATCCTGATGCGGGGGTGCCCCTGCCATGTAAATCATGATGATCGACTTCGCGGACCGCCCCACCCCAGAGAGCGCTTCTGCCTGAAGGATCTGAGACAATCCCAACCCACCCATCCCAAGCCCGCCCAAGCGAAGGAAATCGCGTCGGGAAACCCCATCACACAAAGCGCCTCCAGATGCTCCCGGTATCGTGATCATGCCTGAAATCAGTTGGATCCAATCACACCAGCTCGCGCAGCGGCATCGAACCCGGTTCCACAAGATACTGCGGACGCCCCGCAAAATCATTCACGGTGGACTTCAACGGATCGATGCCAAGGTGATGGTACAACGTTGAGAAAACCTCACCGAACTTCACCGGCCGATCCACAGGCTCACCGCCGAGGCGATCCGTCGATCCAATCACTTGCCCGTGACGCATGCTTCCACCCGCCATCAGAGCGCACGAAACCCGTGGCCAATGATCGCGGCCACCGTTCTTGTTGATGATCGGAGTACGCCCGAACTCGCCCCACACAACCACCGCAACATCCTTCTCCAAACCTCGATCCCGCAAATCATCCAGAAGCGCAGAGAGCCCTTGGTCCAACAACGGCAGATCCTGGCGTAAAGCTCCAAAGTTGTCCCCGTGATGATCCCACCGACTGAAAGCAACCGTCACCACCCGCGCACCCGCTTCAACCAGTCGCCTCGCTGCCAAGAAATGAGTCATCAACTTGGGCCCCCCATCATCCCGATTCTTTGCGTCCCCTTTGCCGTAACGCTCCAACAGCGCCGCTTTCTCTTTGCTCACGTCCAACGCCTCAACCAACTTGCTCGATGTCAGCACCCCGAAGGCTTGTTGATTGAACGCATCCAGCCCGCCCATCAGCCCCGACGAATCCACATCCCTGCGAAATCGATCGAACGATTCCAACAGCGCGCGGCGGTCGGACAACCGCTCCAATGTCAACCCGTTCAGCACCATGTCGTCTCCCGCCCCACCCTTGTTGGGCTGGAACGGCGCATGACGAACCCCAAGGAAACCGGGTTCGCCACAGCGTGCCCAAGGCATATGTCCCATCTTGGGCGCAAGCCCGACAAACGCAGGAACAGCCTCATCACGCTGCCCCTGTAGACTCGAAACCACCGAACCAAACGCCGGCCATCCGCCAGGCGGCTGATTCGCGAACGGACGCCCCGTCAAACACTGAAACGCGTCATGCCGAGAATCGCAATCAGCCATGGACCGTATCACCGTGCAGCGATCCATCCGCTTCGCCATCAACGGAAGGTGCTCCGTGATTTGCAGCCCATCCACATTCGTGCCAATCGGCTTGAACTCTCCACGCACCTCCGACGGCGCATCCATCTTCAAGTCGAACATGTCCTGATGACTCGGCCCACCCGGCAGGAAAATCATGATGACCGATTTGGCGCCGCTCACCGAAGCACCACCATCACCTCCCTGTGCTGCAAGCACTTGAGGCAGACTTGCTCCACCAAGCGCTAACCCTCCGATGCGCAGGAAATCTCGACGAAGGATGCCGTCACACAAACGGCCTGAATGACTGCTCGGAATGGTGATCATGGGGTGATAGAGTTCTAATAGCAGCGGATGGGCCACCCGCTCTCTCACCTGAGACAACCCATAGCCGCCCAGCTTTCTTTGCCGACAACGCTTCGCCAAAAAAACTTCCCTGCGTCAGCATAGACCGCCGTCCCATCCACAGATCCAACACCCGCAACGGCGAGTCGATCGCCAACGCCGCCCACACCCCACAATCTCTCCTCGCCTCCGTCACCTAGACCCGTAGTCCACCAGACCGAATTGGTCCGAGCGCATCTGCACTGAAGTGGTCGGGCTGGCGGGATTCGAACCCGCGGCCTCTTCGTCCCGAACGAAGCGCTCTACCAAGCTGAGCCACAGCCCGTCACTTACACACACCGCTCAAACGCTTGAGCTTTGCGAGGGATTGAGGCTGACCCCGCCGGCCTCCGGAGTCAACCGCCAATCCCCCTCTGCCCACTAGCCAATCACCTCGAAAATCGCCTCAACCTCGACCGCTGCACCCGTCGGCAACTGGGCGAAACCGAGCGCACTCCTCGCATGGTAGCCGTCACCGCTCTTACCGAAAATCTCGTGCAGCAGATCAGAACACCCATTGATGACCAGATGCTGGTCCGTGTACTCCAAGGAAGAATTCACACAGCCCAAAACCTTCAGGACTCGAAGACCATTCAACGTCCCATGGGTATTCCACACCGAATTCAACACCTTCTCCGCACAGTTGCGCGCAGCCCGATATCCCTCCTCCGTGCTCAATCCTGCCCCCAACTTTCCCTTCAAATCACTCACGTGCCCCGACGTGAGCAACTGATGGCCCGAACGAACGCACAAGTTCAAGTAGCCGGGCTCGTTCTTCGTGAACTTCAATCCCAACTCTTCCGCAATGGTCTGAGGCTGCTTCATATCGTTTTCTTTGATTGCACATCCATGCCTTGCTCAACCCTCGCGAGCAAGCTCATCAATCAATCACACCTCACCCCTCACTCTTCCCCACCCCAAGCCGTTCCCCGATCCGATCCACATCGTAAACACATCCCCCCCAAGTGCCTCCGCTCGCGTTCTGCAACATCGCCCACAACCGGGTGTCCAGTGGCAATCGCTCATCCGGGGACATCCGCGAATCCGGTCCACGGCTCGCAAGAATCGCTGACCCAGCCTCGCTCCCCCCGCAATCGACGCCACCCTCCCCAATCAAGTCCAAGCGCCCCGCACCCGTCCGCCCATCAATCTCGATCCGGATCACATCGTGATCCCGCACTCGCCCAATTGGTCCACCAGCCAAGCCTTCGGGCCCCACGTGCCCGATGCACGCCCCCGTCGAAACACCCGAAAAGCGCGCGTCCGTGATGAGAGCAACCTCCTTTCCAAAAGGAAGATGCTTGAGCGCCCCAGTCAATTGATAGGTCTCCTCCATGCCCGTGCCCATCGGGCCCACCCCGACCAAAACGATCACATCCCCAGCACGGATCCGCCCGTCCTTGATCGCAGCCATCGCCTCCTTCTCTCGCACAAACACCTTCGCCGGCCCCGTCTTACGATACACGCCGTCCGAGTCCAGCACCGACGCATCAATCGCAGTCGCCTTCACCACCGCCCCCTCCGGCGCAAGGTTTCCCCGCGGAAACACCAATGTCCCCGTCAGCCCCAGCTCCGCAGACCGCTCCGCAGAAAAAATGACCTCCTCCGGCGCAACCCCATCCCGTTCCACAAGAATCTCCCGAAATCTCCGCCGCCGTTCCGAACCCTCCCAAGCCTCAAGATTCTCTCCCAACGTCCTCCCCGCAACCGTCATCGCATCCAACTCAAGCAAACCCAATCGCGCAAGATGTAGCATCACTTCAGGCACTCCTCCCGCCAAGAACACACGTACCGTCGGGTGATGGACCGGACCATTCGGAAGAACGCTGACCAAGCGCGGAGTCCGTCGATTCACATCGATCCAATCCTGAACCGAGGGACGATCGAGTCGCGCAGCGTGAGCGATCGCAGGGATGTGCAGCAGCAAATTCGTGGAACCCCCGAATGCCGCATGGACCGTCATCGCATTGCGTATCGAAGCCGCGGTGAGGATGTTGCGGGTGCAGATTTTCCCCTTCGCCAAATGGACCAGCGCTTCCGCCGACCGCTTGGCCAAGTCCAGCCAGACCGACTGTCCCGACGGAGCCAAAGCAGAGTGCGGCAAACTCAATCCCAATGCCTCTCCCACAGCTTGAGCGGTTGCCGCAGTGCCCAAAAACTGGCATCCACCTCCCGGAGAACCACAAGCACGACACCCAAGATCCGCCGCCTCAGACAAAGTCAACCGACCGTGAGCAAAGCGCGCCCCAATGGTTTGTACCGCTCCCGCATCCTCCCCCACCTCCGGCGGCAAAGTCACCCCTCCCGGCACGATCACGGTGGGAAGATCCGTCATTCCAGCTAGTGCCATCATCATGGCGGGCAATCCTTTGTCGCAAGTGGCAATCCCAAGAACCCCCTCGCGCCTCGGCAATGAACGCGCCAATCTCCGAAAAACGGTCGCCGCATCATTCCGGTAGGGAAGACTATCGAACATTCCCGTCGTTCCCTGAGTCCGTCCGTCACACGGGTCAGAACACGAAGCAGCAAACGGGATGGTTCCTACCCGCTTGAAAGCCCTCGCTGCCGCCTCAACCATCAATCCGATCTCCCAGTGGCCCGTATGGAACCCCAAGGCGATCGGAGTCCCATCCGGAGCTCGTAAGCCGCCTTGCGTGCTCAATATCAGGAACTGACTCCGCAAAAGCTCAGCCGGATCCCATCCCATCCCCGCATTTTGGGTCATCCCGAACAGGTCGCCACTCGGCGACTCCAAAAGCATGGATTCCGTCAAAGGGAGCCGCCCCGCCGGCCCCGCACCCTTGGTCCGGACATCAAAGATGGAAGGATCGTCGTTCCCGATGAAATCGAATGGCATCTCCATACACTTCAGCATGATATCACGCCATGGAAGGCAGCGTGTCGCCACTTTCCCTCGCCACCGTCCCCTCTGATCCAACCTCATCCGGCATGTAGAACGTGTCGCCCACAAACACCTCCGTTTTCGGAAGATCGCGAACCGCATTCTCAGCAAACCAACGCAACGCACCACCATCACCATGCACCAGATACAGTTGTGAAGGCGCCGTACGCCGGATGTGATCCAAGATCGTTTCGCGACTGCTATGTGCCGAGAACTGGAAATCCTCTACCCGACACTGAACCTGCACCGGTGGGGAATCTTTCCTGAGTTGGACCTCTCCGCCACGCCCGATGCGCTTCAAGGCGCCCCCCGGGGTCTCGGGATCCGCGTATCCAACAAAGAATACCCCGTTCTGCGGATGGGACAAAAATCTCTCCGCCACAACGTTCGACAAGGTGTTCTCAGACATCATCCCGCTGGACAACGCATAGATCCGCCGAGCCTTCACCCCGAGGTTGCTGAGCTCTGAGCCGCGGATCGTGAACGGGTCCACCTCTTCCATCAGCTCCAAACCGGGCGCCTGCCGAGGTGCAGCATCCGCGAGATCGTCATGGATTTCCGTGAGCTTCGTGCTCAGTCCACCGATGTAAACAGGACACCGTTGGAGATCTCCTGACTGAAATGCACGATGGAGCATCAGCAAAAGCTCCTGCGTTTTTCCAAGCGCAAAAACGGGAACCAGGACAGATCCCCCCGCCGCAAACACCTGTTTCACTGCCTCTAAGAAACGCGCCTCCTCAGAGCGTCGCGTGAATCCCTGCGGAGTCGGCACCAATCCTCGCGTGGTCTCGATCACCAACACATCGATGCCATTCGTCGGCAATCGCCCCGCCGACATCATCGTCTGATCCTCAAGGTTGATGTCCCCCGTGTACAAAATGCGTTGCCCCCCCGCAATGAACTCGACCGCAACCGAACCAAGGATGTGTCCCGCATCATGGAAACGGAATACGACGTCGCGCTCCCCATCCTCGTCCGACTCCAGAACACGCTCTCCATCCAAATCGTACCAGTGATGCAACGGCATCGCTCGCCACGCCTTACATCCCGCGGTTACATCACGATGCGTGAAAAGCGGATAATCCAAGATGCCCGCCTCTTCCTTCCGACGGAACATCACGTTCACCGAATTACGCAACATCGCATCTGCCAACTGGCGAGTCGCCTCCGTCATGAAAACGGGTACATCGGGAAACATGCGGGTAAGAACCGGCAACGACCCCAAGTGATCCTGGTGCGCATGCGTCAAAAAGATTGCGGAAATCTTGAGGCCATCCAACCGATCGAGCCTCGGCAATGCGGCCCGCCCCTCCCGCTTAGGGTGAGCCCCGCAATCCACCACCACGCGGACATCTCCCCACTCGAACAGGTAACAGTTCGCGCCGATCTCGTTCACACCCGTCAGATTTGTCAGTCTAAAAGCATCCATCCTTGAAACCCTCCACGCTCCACCGAAACGGTTCCTGTGGCAAATAGCGAATCCCTTGACGTTCCTTGCGAGCGTCCATTCTCAAGTGTAAACTCTCGATTCCCGATGCGCCCCCCCACCCCCACCCACGGGCTTCTCAGGCCCGCAACCTCCATCCGTTCCTCCGGATTCTCGCTGACCGAACTTGTGTTCGTCATCTTCGCGATTGTCGCGCTTCTTTCAATCGCTGCTCCCAGCATCACCAGCGTGATGAAAGGGAAAAAGATCGATCAGGCAATCAATCTGGTCTCATCAACACTCGAGCTTGCCCGGTCGGAAGCCCGTGCAAAAGGGGCCTTCGTCTGGGTCGCATTCGCCCAACTCAAGTCGAGCGAATCTGAAAGCGGCAACGACGAAGTCTGGATGTCCACTTGGCGTATCCATCCCGACGGCACCCGACCGGTCGATGGGGCTGTATCGGTGAAAACCTTTCCCAGACTCCTCTCGAGCCCCAAATCCGTCGATGGCATCGTCCTTAGCGGGATGAGCGGATTTGCCAGTGGCAGCACGCAGCCTCTGGTGGACGCTCTGGCGAAGTACATCGGGGATGGAAACGCGACCGGGTTGCCAAACTTCCTCCAACAGTACAGCTCCTCGGCAAAGAACGATTTTTTTGAAGTCACCGCGGATGCGCCACAGGCCGCGCTAAGTTTTACGACAGATCTTCGCACTGGTTCCGGAACCAAGAAGATCACCTTCGCCTCTGCGCTGTGTTTTACGCCTCGCGGCGAGTGTTTGTTCGAAAGTTGGGATGCTGTGACGCGCCCAGACACCCCCTCCCAAATTGTGGTTGGAATCACCCAGTCCGTTGGCAACGCAACCCCCCTCTACCGCCCCGATGCCTCCGCCATCATCGCCGTCTCCGGAAGCACCGGCCGGGTCAAGATTGTCCGCCTCTAATCGGCAATCAGATATCCCTGCACGAGAGCCCATTTCCCTCGGTTTATCGCTCTCGTTGGCGCTACTCTCTGGCGCCATTCGGATTCATTGGCGGTGCAGACCCATCCCATCGGTAACGAGCACTGAGGACGACTTCCCACCTATCTCGCAGAAATCACTTTTGCCTCCAGGGTTGTGATTTTTTGAGGCGGCGCTGCAGTCAATGTCGCTTTCATCTCCAGCCTCCCGAACCGCGGCCGGTCGCCCTGCATCAGGGAGTAATCGACTATAAATCGGCAACTTACAGCACTAGTCGACACGAAGTTTGACACCTCAAACTGCGATTTACTGTAGCGTTTCCAATCTCCTCGGTGATCAGCGATCACTTTGGCTCGAGGAAGAGTGCCGTAGGAAAGGTAGTTCACCTTCTCCGCAAAAGAGTTCTGCACCACCGCCTCGTCACGTGCAACAACCGCACGGTAGTAATCACGGATCACCGTCTCCATGTCCGAAACGTCTCGACCAAATGCCGGAGGAGCGATGCGCGCCGGTTTTGGAACCATGCCGAGAGCTTCCACTGGATTGCCTACCACCTTCTGCTGAGGGACCTGCGCCCTCGCCGGAAGATCGCCACTAGCACCTACCGCCGTTGCACCGCCAAATAAGTAAACTTCATCGAGTAGCTGGTTGTACTCTCCGGGCGTCTGCGAGTGATTCGTGACAGTGACCACCTCCCGTCGAACCCGCATGAGTGTCTGGGACAAGCTCTGCCCGGGAGTTTCAAGATGCTTCACCAAGGTTGGAGTGAACAAGCCGTCTTGCGCCTTGTTGCCCGCCTCAGCCGAAAACACGATCACCGAGTTCTTGGGCTTCCTCGCAAAGGGAGCCAACCCCCGAGTGGCACTGCGTGTCGATGTCTTCGGGAGCGGATTATCACGACAGGCATCCAGAATCACAACACTCACTCGCGCATCAGATTGTTCCATGGCAGCCACAACCTCCTCAGCGTCCACTGCTCGCGTGGCGACACGACTCTCATCAGGTATGTTCGCATCTACAGGAAGGAGGTAGTTGCGCCCACCCACCTGAACGCCGTGTCCTCCGTAATGGAAAAAGGCAATTCCCCGATTTGCCCGAAGTCGCCTCTCGAACTCAGACAAACTGTCTAGCATTTGCTCCTTGGAAGCATCCCTCAACGTTTGGACAGAGAATCCCATCCGTTTGAGCGAGTTGCTCAAGAGTTCCATGTCAGGAATCGGACTCTGCAACTGACTGCAGTTCTGGTATTTTCCATTCGCGATCAGCAACGCGATTTTCGGTTCTGCTCGAACAGTTTCATCCGCAGATTGGATGGCCGAAAACCAGAACACTGTCATGAGAGGCGCCCAGATCGCCCACCCTCTGCAACAGCCAGAGTGACCAAAGATATTTTTCATCAGCGTCTAGAGAAAGGTAGATTCGACCTCAAAGGATTCCTTGGCGCGATACGGAAGTGTTTCATGGAGATATCTCGGCCGCATCCGGATTCCACGTTTGTTCACGAATCTGCTGGGATGAAAAAAGCGTCGCCCCCCCTTCCGTAAAACCATCAGCCACTTTTCCAGAAAAATATTTGCCGCGCCCAGAGTCGCTGAATGGCTGCTAGGCTGCGGAGCTCTCTTTGCTTGTCCACAGATGGGCATACAAGCCGCCCTTAGCGATCAACTCATCGTGGCTGCCTGATTCGTGTATCCTTCCGTTTTGCATCAGCAGAATCTGATCATAACGATTCATTCTGGTGAGCCGATTGGTCACTGAGATAACCGTTCGCTCACGGCTGATGTTCGCGAGTGTGCCATGCAAAGAGGCTTCCGTTTGCGCATCGAGCGCACTGGTCGCTTCGTCAAGGATCAGAACACAAGGATTGCGAACCAAGGCGCGTGCAATCGCTACTCTTTGCCTCTGGCCTCCAGAAAGGCGTCCGCCGCGTTCCCCGACTCGCGTGTTGTACCCGCTCGGAAGGCCTAGGACAAAATCATGCAACTCAGCACCCTTGGCGGCGTTCTCGACTTCCTCTTGGGTGGCCCCTTCGCGCCCCATCGCAATATTTTCTCCTATTGTCGCGTTGAAGAGAAAGCTGTCTTGAAAAACGATGGCACACTGACTTCTCAGGGAGGAACGAGTGAATTTCGAAATGTCTCTCCCGTCGAAAAAAATAGCACCTTTTTTGGGTTCCATCATGCGCAGCAGCAGACTAAGCACCGTGCTCTTTCCTGAACCGCTTTGACCCACAATCGCGTAGTTTCCGCCACACGGGATTTTGAAACTGAGGTTCTTCACTGAAAATCGCGATCCTGAATAAGACGCAGTGACGTTGCGGATTTCGATTTCGGAACTCAGTCGGGGGAGTTCTTCCGACAGAACAGGGTCCGGCGTTTCCGATCGCTCACACAGGATTTCCTCGAGGTGCCGCATACTGCCGTGAGCCTGAGCTAACTCTGGGACGGCATGGGTGACATAGCTCACCGCTTCCCCCATGTAGAGGAACAGACTTTCAAACGCCACAAGCGTGCCCAGCGAGATCTTGCCGTTCCACACCCATACCGCTCCCAGCGAGAAGATAATCAAGTGTAGAAGATAGTTGCCAATGGTGGAGGTGCGCTCCACGAGAGAACCAGAGAAGTTGAATCGAAATGCAGTCCGCGACCAGAGCCCTACTGCGGTTGCGAAACGGATCCGCTGGCGAGGAGCCATATCAAAAGCACGTACCACCGCCTGGGCCGTCGCATTTTCATGCACGACCCCAAGGAGTTTTCCTTCCTCCTTTCTTTTTTGATAGCCTGACTCAAACACTCGTTTGGCAAAAAAATTCGGGGCGATCAAAGCCAAC
>CAZAZT010000017.1:0-39881 GCA_964489645.1 uncultured Chthoniobacteraceae bacterium
CAGATTTCCCGCTCTACGATCGCAACCCCAACACCCAAGAGGGAATACGCAGCGCCAAAACCGCCGTCGCAACCGAGTCCGTCCATCACCGACCCAACGCACTCTCCCGCATCATCCTCCCCGTCCGCTGATCTCAAGACACGGGCCTCGCCCAACACAAAAAGTCACAAAAGGACAACGTCCCGAAAGCCTCTCACGGATCGTTTCGAAGCCAGTCTGCGAAGCCGAGCAATCGGGGCCGTGATCGGAGCAACTGCTCTTTGAGGCAACATACCACTCAAAGACTGAAGCATCAGAGTGGGCGGCTTCGAAGACACATTGGAAGCCTCGCCATCACATCGATTTATCGAAGTGATGGCGGAGCCGACGGGGCTCGAACCCGCAACCTCCGCCGTGACAGGGCGGCGCTCTAACCGATTGAGCTACGGCTCCCTTGAAGGGGCGACTTTTGTACGGGGGGACCGCTCCGCGTGCAATCCCTTTTTTTCCTTTTTCAAAGCAACCCGACCACCCGCCAACGCAATCTCCTCAACTTCAAAAGCCCGCAAGATCCATTCGGTCACCGCCACAATACACGTTCCACCGGTCCTCACGCAAAAAACCCACCAAAGTGACACCAAACGCCTCCGCCAGTCGCACCGCAGCACCCGAGGGAGCTCCCAGCGCAATCACCACCCCAATCCCCGAAACCACCGCCTTCTGGACCAACTCAAAACTGATCCTTCCACTCAAAACCAACCAATCATCCTCCAAACCCTCTCCCGACATCCATCGATACCCCAACACCTTGTCGACCGCGTTGTGTCGTCCAACATCTTCCCGCAACCAACGGAGCGCCCCAACCGCATCAAACACCGCTGCACCATGCAGACCGCCGGTTCGCTCGAACACCCCTTGAGCCTCCCGCAGCGCCCGCGGGATCTTCCTCAACGCTTCACCACCAACACGTCCACCCGACGTGATCCGATCGCGCCCGCAAACCGTCATCACCGCATCCACACTCGCCTTTCCACAGATCCCACAACTCGATGATGCGTAAAAATGTCGGGCCACCCGAGACGCATCCCAAACGACCCCAGCGGACAACTCCACCCGCACCACATTGCCAGCCTCAGAACGATCACACGTCCGGATCGAAAGCACATCGCCGCGAGCCGTGACCACCCCCTCAGAAAGAATGAATCCCGCCGCCAACTCCGCATCATTCCCCGGCGTCCGCATCGTCACCGCCAAATCACGCTCCTCCCGAGCATCCATCGGTCCGTACCCCAACCGGATCAACAAAGGCTCCTCCTCTGCCACAAGGTCGGCCCGCTCCGAAACCATCCCATCCTTCAACGAAATCACCCGCACGCCATGCACCCGGCCTCGATGCTCACCCATGTAAATCACCTCCCCATCGGAAAAAACCGAGCCCCGACATCACATCAACGAAAAACGCTGCGGAAAGGCACCTCATCGCCCTCCAATCAAGCACCCCGCGAACCAGACTCAACCCCGTTGCAACCGCACCGCGAGTATACAAAACACTCCTCGGCCCATATCCTGCACCGAATCACCCACCTCATCCCAACGCCCCGCATGCTCGAAGACCCACCACGCCCGCAAAACATCATCCTCATCGGTCTCATGGGCTGCGGGAAATCCACCGTGGGGCGTATCCTCGCCAAACGCATACGGTTCCAGATCGTCGATATCGACGAACTCATCGAATCGCGCACCGGACGAGAAATCCGAGAGATCTTCCGGACCGACGGGGAGGAGGCGTTCCGACGCATCGAATCCATCACCATCGAATCCATCGCTCACATGACCCGCTGCATCATCGCAACCGGCGGCGGCGCCGTACTCCGACCCGAGAACCGTGAAGCCCTGAAAAAGACCGGCTTCGTCATCTGGCTCACCGCCTCTCTCGATACCCTCTTCGAACGCGTCTCCCGGAACAACCGGCGCCCCCTCCTCCAAACCCCAAACCCGCGACAGACGCTGTCCGACCTCATGTCCCAGCGCGAACCTTTCTATCGCGAAACCGCAGACGCCACCTTCGACACCTCGGAGATGGAGCTGGAAGACGTCGCAGTGCACATCGAAGCACGCGTTCGCGACGCCTTCGGCTGGAATCGACAGCGTCCGTGAACTCCATCGCCCAAGATCTCGGCACGCACACTGCGGACTCCGGATGGAAGGAATCCTTCCGACGCGCCGCCAGCGAACTCGGCTTCGCAGCCATCGGCTTCACCCAAGCCGACCGAGCCCCGCACGCCAACGCGTTCGAGACCTGGATCGCTGACGGCTTTCACGGCGAGATGAAGTGGCTGGAACGCACACCAGAGCGGCGGACTGACCCTCGCAATGTGCTCCCGGGCGCGCAAACCGTCATCGCGCTCGCGACCGTGTATCGACAGAGCGAGCCCATTTCCCCCCCAGGCAAAGTGGCATCCTATGCCCTCAATCTCGATTACCACGACCTCATCGAACCCAAACTCCGCGCGCTAGAGGCCCACCTCGCAGCACTCGGAGGTTCCCAACGATCCTACGTCGACACCGGACCAATCCTCGAACGCGACTTCGCCGCGCGCGCTGGCCTCGGTTGGCAGGGAAAAAGCACCATGTTGATCTCGCGCCACCTCGGCGCTTTCTTCTTCCTCTCGACCATCCTCACCACTCTCCGCATCGAGCCCGATGCCCCTGCAAAGCATCATTGCGGCTCGTGCACCCGCTGTATCGATGCCTGCCCGACCGGCGCCATCACCGCGCCCTACCAACTGGACGCGCGCAGATGCATCGCTTACCTCACCATCGAGCTTAAAGGAAGCATCCCCACCGACCTCCGCCCGCTCATCGGTGATCGGATTTACGGTTGTGACGATTGCGCCGCAGCATGCCCATGGAACCGCTTCGCCGCAGCAAGCACCGAGAGCGCATTCGCTCGGAGGGACGCCTTGAAATACTCCCACCTCAGGGATCTTCTTTCGCTCGACGATGAATCGTTTCGCGCCGCGTTCAAAGGGAGCCCGATCAAACGCATCAAACGCAAAGGCTTCCTCAGAAACGTCTGCGTCGCCCTCGGCAATAGCGGGACTCCCGATGACATCCCCGCACTCGAGCGCGCAAGCATCGACCCCGAACCCCTTCTCGCAGAACACGCTGTCTGGGCGATCCAACAGATCCGATCCCGTCACCTCCACGCAAATCCCCCCGCAGCACAAGTCGCACAGCCTCCTCACCACCCACTCGAACCCCTACGATGACCACGCATCTCCTCATCGATAACAGCAACTCGTTCACCAAGTTCGGACTCGCGGATGATTCGGGACTCAAAGAAGTCAAACGCATCCCAACCCCCCTCCTATCCCACGAATCTCTCGCAGACCTCTCCGCACGTTGGACCTTCGACGAAGTGACCGTCTGCTCCGTTGTACCCAGAATTCGTAACCTCTTGCTGGAGTTTTTCGCCCCGAAAAATCCGCGACGCGTCACTCCCGCAGCACAACTCGGCTTCGCCATCGACTACCCCACCCCGAACGGGATCGGTGAAGACCGTCTTGCCAACGCAGCATGGCTGGTCGCAGAGAAACGGTCCCCCGCCATCGTCATCGACTTCGGAACCGCCGTCACATTCGACGTCGTGGATGATCGTCCCGCCTACATCGGGGGCATCATCGCTCCCGGCCTCCGCGCGATGACCGATTACCTTCACGAATGCACCGCGCAACTTCCCCGCGTGAGCCTCACCGAACGACCACCCGTTCTCGGCAAAACCACCGAAGAGGCCATGCAATCCGGAGCTTTTCACGGCTATCGTGGCCTCATCCGAGGCATATTGGCCCCCCTCTGTGATCACATGAAAACGAAACAGCTATCCGTCTTCGCAACAGGTGGTTATGCAGACCTCATCACCGCCGAGATGCCAGAGATCACCGCCATCGTACCCGACCTCACCCTCCTCGGCATCCTCGCTGTCGCCCGCCTGAACCCCCTCCGCTAGCCACGAGCACCCCGTCCTCATCGGGCACGCGTCCTGCAAACCGGAGACCCCATGCGGGATCACCCAATCTTCCGACTCCACTTCGGCCTTCTCCTGATAGCGATCCTCGCGCTCCACGCTGTCGCTAACGACTTCTTCGAGAACGAGGTGCGACCACTCCTTCAAGAACGCTGTATCGAATGCCACAGCGCCGAAAAACAGAAAGGCGGACTCCGCCTCGATTCACGCTCAGGGTGGCAACAAGGCGGTGACACCGGCCCTGCGCTCGTCCCAGGGAAACCCGAAGAAAGTCTGCTGCTCAAAGCCGTCAAATACACCCTCCCTGACCTGCACATGCCTCCCAAAGAGCGCCTGAAGCCGCATCAGGTCGCCGTTCTCGAGAAATGGATCGCCTCGGGTGCGCCAGACCCCAGAGATTCCGCCCCCGCTAAGAACCTGCTCTCAACCCCCGTCGACCTCGAAAAAGGGAAAACCCACTGGGCATTTCGTCCCCTCCAACCCACACCGCCCGCGTCCTCCACTGCGTCAGAAAACCATCCCATCGACCGGCTCCTCGCTGCAGAACGGGATCGCAACGGCCTTGCACCCAACCCACGAGCCAACCGCCGCACCCTGATAAGACGCGCCACCTTCGACCTCACCGGACTTCCGCCCACTCCGACTGAAATCGCCGCCTTTGAACGTGATCCCGCCCCTGATCGAGTCGCATTCGCCTCGGTCGTGGATCGTCTCCTCGCATCTCCAGCATACGGCGAACGCTGGGGCCGCCACTGGCTCGATGTCGCACGCTACGCCGATACCGCAGGCGATGGCTCAGATTATCCCGTCCGCGAAGCCGTGCGTTACCGCGACTGGGTCATCAACGCCCTCAACCGCGACCTTCCCTTCAACACCTTCCTGCGACAGCAGATCGCAGGCGATATCCTCGCAAAATCCTCTCCTAAAGAACAATATGCAGACCTTGTCACAGCGACAGGCTTCCTCGCCATCGGTAAAAGGTACGGCTACAAACCTTCGCCCGACTTCCAACATCTCGACTTCGCTGACGCCATCGATTCCATCGGCCGATCCCTCCTCGGCATCTCGCTCGGATGCGCCCGCTGTCATGACCACAAGTACGAGCCGATCACCACGCAAGATTACTACGCGCTCTACGGCATCCTCCAGAGCACCACTTGGGCATTCCCCGGCGGCGAAGAGCAAAAGCGCCCCTCCCACTTCCCTTCGCTGCTCCCACCCGACGAGACCAAACGCCTCGAAGATGCCCACGCCGTGAAAGTCTCCGCACTGGACACCTCACTGGCCCAGCTCGCATCCGAAAAAGCGAAACTGGACAACTCACTGGCCGGCGGCGCTCCAGGCCTCGATTTCGAGGACCAAAAACCGAGCACCGCACCGGCAAAACCCTGGCTATCCCAAGGCTCGAACCGCATTGAGACGGACGCGCAAAGCCCCTTCAAACACCTGCACCCCATGGGAAAACAGGGCGTCCGTGTCGGCGGCGGAGCGTCCGGCGACGGCATCCGCTACGTGCTCGCTGGCCCACTGCGCCTCACCGCAAACAACCAGATCCACTTCTCCGTGGATTTCCGCGTGCCCACAACGAACAACTCCGCACCCGGAGCGCACCGCCTCTACCTCGGCCGCGGCGTCATCCAATCCACCGCACTCGACTTCAGCCTGTCCTCGGACACCTTCGCGATGAAACGCAACGGCGCTTGGGAATCCCTCCGCCCACTCATGCCCGGGGAATGGCTCACCCTCCATGTCCTGATCGACGGCTCCTCGAACATGATCACCGGTCATGTCGGACGAATCGGCGACCTCACCCCGCTCCCCAAAACCCCGATTCCGGCCGCGTGGGACAAGAGCATCGACACCTTCATCTGCGACGGCAACGGGCACACCAAAGGAACACCTCCCTCTCACGATATCGACAACCTCGCCATCCGTTACACCCCAGTCCCCTCGCCCGACTCCGCTCCAGTCGAGATGAAAGCACCCACACCGGAACAACTTGCCCGACTCAAATCGCTTAATGAAGAGATCACCCGCATCACGAAAGAACGAGACTCCCTCAAAGAGGAACCCGCCTATCCCGTCGCCTACGCAGTCTCCGAAGGCAAACCCACCGACGTGAAAGTCCAGCGTCGTGGCGAACCCGATAAACTCGGCGAAACCGTCCCTCGCCGATTCCTCTCGGTTCTCGGTGGTCAACCCATCCAGGATCCAGAACGGAGCAGCGGTAGGTTGGACCTTGCCGACTGGATCGTGCGCGACCACGCCGCCCTCACCGCACGCGTGTTCGTCAACCGTGTGTGGCAATGGCACTTCGGATCAGGCATCGTCACAACGCCATCCGACTTCGGCACCCGCGGAGAACCCCCTTCCCACCCCGAGCTTCTCGAATGGCTCGCCAACGAGTTCATCCGCTCCGAATGGTCGGTGAAATCCTTGCACCGACTCGTGCTCTCTTCCGACGCCTATGCAATGACGAGTTCCATCTCCCCGGACAACCATTCCAAAGACGCCACCAATCGGTGGCTCTGGAGAGCGAACCGAACGCCCCTCGACGCAGAATCCCTCCGTGACGCCATGCTCTTCGTCGCAGGAGATCTCGACACCTCCACGCCACAACCGCACCCGTTCCCCGCCGTGAACACTTGGAAGTTCACCATCCACAACCCCTTCCATGCCACGTACGAAAACGATCGCCGCAGCATCTACCTCATGTCGCAACGGAACCGGAGACACCCATTCCTGACCCTGTTCGATGCCGCCGACCCCAACATGTCCGTCGCAGCACGCTTCCCGACCATCACCCCCAATCAGACCCTCTACCTCATGAACTCCCCCTTTGTCGCAGCCCGCGCAAAGTCGCTCGCAACCCGCCTGCTCAGAGAAACGGGACCCGAGGAACAACGCATCCGGACGGCCGTGGAACGGACCCACGGCACGGCAGCGTCCAGCGAACAGGTCGCAGAGATTCTCGCCTTTCTGCAGTCGTTCCCCGCACAGCTTCCGCCCGAAACCTCCGCATCCACGAAGCCCCAAGAGAACGCCCCACAACTCGCCGCATGGACCGCTCTCTCACGCGTCCTCCTCACCTCGAACGCCTTCCTGTATGTTGATTGATCCCCTCCACATCCCGCGCCGCGAATGGTTGCGCCGCGCCTCCGGCGGTTTCGGCGCCACCGCCTTGGCAGCCATGCTCCAAGACACGAACGCAACAGCTTCGTCCAGCGCTCCCGATCCGCTCGCCCCTCGCCCCGCCCACCACCAACCGAAAGCCGACCGCGTCATCTTCATCTTCTCAACCGGTGGCGCATCGCACATCGATTCGTTCGACCACAAACCCGCCCTCTTCCGCGACCACGGCAAAAGCGTCACCGCATCCCGCTGGCTCAACAAATCCGGTCAGTTCGAACGATTCCTCATCCGCCCCCACTGGGACTTCCGCCCGTACGGACGCAGCGGCATCATGGTCAGCGACCTGTTCCCCAACCTAGGCAGCGTCATCGACGATGTCTGCCTCATCAACGCCATGTACTGCGATAGCGACGGACACGACAAAGCAACGCTCGCGGCACACGTCGGAACCCCACAAGCCGCTCGCCCAAGCGTCGGCGCATGGGTCAGCTACGGACTCGGCACCGAAAACCGCAACCTCCCCTCCTTCATGGTCCTCGCCCCCGCCGCGCCCTACGCAGGAGCCCAAACCTGGGGCAGCGACTTCCTCCCTGCATGCCACCAAGGGACGCATGTCATGCCAGGCAAAGAACCACTCCCCAACCTGCGCCCAAACGCCCCTTCAATCCTCCACCAGAACAAGGAACTCGACCTCCTCAAGCGTCTCAACCAGATGCACCTCGGCGACCATTCCGGTGACCCCGCTCTCGAAGCACGCATCCGCTCCTTCGAGACCGCCTTCGGGATGCAAAAAGAGGCGCCTGAGGCGTTCGATCTGTCGCATGAATCCGATCAAACCCTCGCGATGTACGGCCTCACCCGCGCCGCCTCGTCAGGCTTCGGATGGCAATGCCTCGTCGCACGCCGCCTCGCTGAACGCGGCGTCCGATTCCTCGAACTCATCGACGTCGGATCGAGCGCAAACTGGGATTCCCACGGCAACATGATGGATCATGAGCGGCTCGCAAAAAACATCGACCTCCCCATCGCAGCCCTCATCGCAGATCTCAAACAACGCGGAATGCTCGAACGCACCCTCGTCGTCTGGACCACCGAGTTCGGCCGAACACCCTTCAACCAAAAAGCCGACCACAAAGGACGTGAACACCACAACCTCTGCTTCACCTCCTGGATGGCAGGCGGCGGCGTGAAAGGTGGATACGTCCACGGCGAATCCGATGAACATGGCATCATGGCCAGCCGGGACCGTGTCCACACCAACGACCTCCACGCCACCATGCTCCATCTCCTCGGCATCAATCACGAACGCCTCACCTTCCGTCACTCAGGACGCGACTTCCGCCTTACCGATGTGGCCGGCCGCGTCGTTTCCGACATCCTAGCCTAACGCACCCCACACCCCACGTGGGCGCAACTCCCCCTCACTCCAACACCCGCACCCGGAAATCGTGGAACTGGACCTCTTTCCACGGGAAATGCGCCTGCAATCCGATACCACCGAAGTCCGGAAACTTCGGGTCCGCCTCCTTGATCGGATAACGGTCCACCGTGCTCCGACCGTTCAACCAAGTGGACACCACGTTGTTCTCCAACCGCACATCCAAATAGTTCCACTCCCCAGGCGGATTATCCATCCGCACCGAGGGGCGTAACGCCTTCCCGAGATCTTGGATGTTCTTTTTCGCCGGAACATACGCGTGCAACATCCCCCATAAACCGCTGCCCCATTTGTGGTGCCAGATGTCCGCCTGCCATGGATGCTGTCCTCGCAAATAGATGCCTGTGTTGATGTCCGTCGGATCCGGATCAACAAATCGGAACTCAATCCGCGCGTTATAGTTACGATAATCCTTCTTCTTCGTCACAATGCTCGGCCCCTTCCCTTTGAAGGTCCAATACAACCCATCCCTCGTCCAATGCTCCGCCATCGGGCCGTTACCCCCAAACCCCGGGTACACCTCCCACCCGCCAAAGTCGGCCAAACTCTGGAACCCCTCCTCCCGGACACGCAAATTTCTCAACTCAAATGGCCCCTTGATCACCCGAAAGCCGATGTATCCACGCCGTGGAACGAAATCATTCGCCGTCCACGCCTCCTTCCCATTGCACTCCAAAGAAATCGTTCGCCCCGAAGTGCGCACCCGCCAAACGTTCCACTCCCCCACCGGTTTCTGGAGTTCTGGCACCGCCTTCCGCGCATTACCCCCGCCGCCGATGAACTTGGCATGGTACTGCCCCTCACCACGATCCGTCTCCTGCGGCCCCCCCTCCAATCCCCGCTTGATCCGCAACGGATCCGCATCCAAAAGCCGGTCCCCGTGGATGTAAACATCCGCGTCACACTCCGCATCAACCGCCCTCCACTCGAACTCGAACTCCATGTCCGCGTAATCCCATTGCGTCGCCAACATCTGCGCCATCGGCCCCACCCCACGAATCACCCCCTCCTCCACACGCCAACCCTCAGGCAACTCCTTCGGCAACGACGACGACTCACCCAGCCGCCACCCCTGGAAATCCCGACCATTGAACAAACTGACAGACCCTTCCCGCCCACCCACCGCACCTTCAGCCCCCCAAACAGAACCCATAAACGACATCGCGATCACACACGCCAAGGACCCGTTACGAAACGAACCGAACGTTGAAGAGGAAAAGAGTGACATACTTTCTGAGGAGATAACCGAGCATTAAACCACATCGATTCCTCTGTCCGTAAGCGATTTCCTGCTGCCTCATCACTCAAACATGCTCAGTCATCCACTTTTTGAGTTTCCAAGTCCCCTTTTCCATTTTTTGGCTGGGGGCAACCTCCTCGCGTGAGCGAAACTTCCCTCAAGACCCCGCAGGAATGAACCACCTTCTCCCCAGTGCCCTGAAAGCCATCGCAGCACTCAGCATCACCATCGCCTGCATCCAAACTGCCTCGGGCGACATCTCCAAGTTCCTCTCCGAACACTGCATCGATTGCCATGACGCCGCCACCCGCAAAGGCGGACTCGACATCTCCCGCCTCTCAAAGAACGAGACAGACCACTCTGACGCCGACCTCTGGGAACGTATCCACGACCGAGTCGAATCTCACGAGATGCCGCCCAAAAAGGCCGAGCAACCCTCAGAAATCGATCGCAAATCTTTCACCAAATCCCTCGCCCAAACCCTTGCCCACAAGGGCGAACAGCGCAGGACCCAGTTCGGACGAAGTCCCGTACGCCGGATGAATCGGACAGAATACGAGACGACCGTTCACGACCTGTTCGGCATCACCGCTCCCCTCAAAGAGCTTCTCCCCGAGGACAATCCCGTGGCCGGATTCGATCGCGTCGGACGCGGACTCGACACCTCCGCTCTCCACCTCGTGCGCTACCAACATGCAGCCGATCGCGCCATCGACGCAGCCGTTCCCTCGTACCCCGTCGAACGAGTCACCCGCCGCTGGACTGGTGAAGAGTTCTTCAACGCCCGCCCCAAACCGAATCAAGCCGGCACTGCCCCCTTCGTGCGCTTCGAAAAAGGATCCATCGTCTTCGCTGCCCGCACGTACAAACACGGATCGATCACGACGCCCGCAGTCTTGACCCCCGGTCGCTATCGCATCCGCGCATCCGTTGCCGCACTGCACACCGAGGGAAAATCGATTCCTGTGCTCATCGGGAAGATCAGTTCAGACCGCTTCCAACACGAGAAACTCGAACACATCCTGGATTTCCGTGACGCCCTGCCCGAGAAACGGACCCTCATCGAACTGGAGGCCAACCTTCCGCGAGGTGAACAGGTCTATCTCGAAGGGGTCTCACTTCCCTTCTTCCAGACCTTCGCAAAAGAACGTAACAACGCGCCCATTGAAAACAGCTACCCAGGCCCAAGTCTCGCCGTCGACTGGATCGAGATCGATGGCCCATTGGACGCCGACCTCGGCTACTCCCGCATCTTCGGCAAACTGCCATGGCTCCCAAGCCGCTACTTGGCCGATCACCAAGCCGGTAAACCCGTCCGAGACGACTGGAAAAAATGGCCCGTCAATGGCGCCAACAGCGAATACACCAATCACCCACTCACCGCCTACTCCTCTTCGCCAGAGGATGATGCAAGATCCCTCCTAGCCGACCTCTTACCCCGCGCCTTCCGACGACCGGTTCCCAGCGCGCTGCTGGAGGAGTACATGACCCTCTTCAAGCATGCCATGCGCAGCGGAGCATCCTTCGACACCGCCATCCGCGAGACATGCAAAGGAGTCCTCTGCTCGCCACACTTCTTCCTCCACATCGAGGCACCAGGGAAACTCGACCCTCACGCGCTCGCAAACCGCCTCTCCCGTCTCCTTTGGAGCAGCATGCCTGACGATGCACTCCGTCTTGCTGCGGACTCCGGAACGATCTCAACCCCCGCCTCGCTCAGGGCCCAAACGGATCGGATGCTCAACGACCCAAAATCCGAACGCTTTGTGGATGATTTCGTCGGGCAATGGCTCGAACTCCGCCGTTTCTACGAGATGAAGCCCGACGACCTCTACTCCGAATACGACGAACCCCTCGCATGGTCGATGCCTCTGGAGACCAAGAACTTCATCCGCACCATGCTCCAACAGGATCGACCTGCAACCGATCTCGTCGCATCCGATTGGACGTTCCTCAACGGACGTCTCGCGAAGCATTACGGTCTGCTCCCTCTGGACCGCTTCGAACTCCAAAAAACCGCTCTGCCCCCGAACTCCCGACGAGGCGGAATCATCACCCAAGCAGCAATCCTCAAAATCACCACGAACGCCAGTTACACCTCCCCCGTCAAACGCGGTGCATGGATCCTCGACCGGATCCTCGGGCTGACCCCTCCCGCGCCTCCGGCCGACGTCGCCGCTGTCGACCCCGATATCCGAGGCGCAGTCACCCTCCGCGAGCAACTGGATCTTCACAAAAAGGACGCTTCCTGCGCCACATGCCACCGATCCATCGACCCACCCGGATTCGCGCTCGAGAACTTCGATGTCATCGGAGGTTGGCGCGACTTCTATCGGGTCCGTCAACCCCCACAGGGCGGTTGGCGCGGCGATCTACCCAACTACCCCAACATCAAAGCGTGGTTCGCAAAACCCGTCGAAGCCTGGGGACAGACCCCCGACGGCACCCCGTTTGACGATATCGACGGTTACCGCGCTGCGCTGTTACGAAACCCGCAGCAACTCACCCGAAACCTCGTGAAGCAACTGGTCACCTACGCCACCGGTGAGCCCGTCTCATTCGCAGACCGTCCCGAAGTCGAACGGATTGTCCAGACCGCATCAAAACAGGGAGGCGGCCTCCGCACCCTTCTCCACGAAATCATCCAGAGCCCCCTGTTCCGCGAAAAATGAACCGCTGAAACCGATCCTATGAACCTCCTCAACCTGAAGACACTTTCCCGGAGGACCTTCCTCCGCGCCGGCGCGGTATCACTCACCTTGCCATTGTTGGATGCGATGATGCCCAGCGCCATCGGGGCATCTTCACGCGCCGCCGCAAAAAAGCTCACCCCGCAACGGATAGTCCTGATCAACCATCCGCTCGGCACATTCTACCCCTACCTCATCCCAGAAACAGCTGGCCCACAACACGAAGCAACACGCTATCTAAAACTCCTCGAAGCGCATCGTGGACGCTACACCCTGCTTTCCGGCATCTCCCATCTCGAATACCCCAACTCGCACCACACCGAAGCCGCAATCTTCACCGGCGTGGACCCGAAGGGCATCAAACGCGCGGATGACGTCCATAACTCGATCTCCCTCGATCAGTTCGCGATGAAGCACATCGGAACACAGACCCGGTTCCCCCACCTCGTGCTCAACAGCTCGAACTGGCCCATCTCGTGGAACGAACGCGGCATCGCAACTTCCTGCGAAAGAAATGCATCCAAAATCTTCAAAGACCTGTTCATCAACGGCACCGATGCACAGATCGCCAAAGAGATCCGCCGCATCGAAACCGGAGGGAGCATCCTCGATGGCGTGAACCAACAACTCCACTCGCTCCAGCGCTCGCTGAGTGGACCGGATAAGGACCGTTTAGAGCAGATGACAGGCGCCATCCGAGACGCCGAAGGCTTTCTCGCTCAAGAAAAGGCGTGGGCCGCCCGGCCAAAGCCATCGGTCGACGCTACCCTCAGGGAGTTCGAACGTGCCGAGCACTGGGTCGCAGCGCAGGCCCAATGGTTCCGACTCATCCGTCTAGCCCTCCAAACCGATTCCACACGACTCGTCGTCTATGGCATCGGCGAGCACAACCAAGCCAATCAACCCGACCTGCAAATCGGTCACCACGACGCATCTCACCACGGAAAAGACCCCGCGAAGATCGAGCAACTCGGGAGGTATGAAGAAAAGGAGTACCGCAACTTCGCCGCGTTCCTTGACCAACTCCAGACAGCCACCGAGGACGGCCAACCCTTGCTGGATCGGACCCAAGTGCTTCTCACCAGCAACCTCGGCGATGCCGCAAAACACTCCTCAGACAACCTTCCAACCCTTCTCGCAGGAGGTGGTTACAAGCACCAAGGCCATCTCGCGTTCGACCGCGAAAAGAACAGACCACTCTCCAACCTGTTCCTCCGGATGCTGCACCAAATGGGCATCGAGGCAGACCGGTTCGGCTGTAGCACAGGCGCGCTCTCAGACCTCGGCTGATCGTTCCCTCCAAAAAGAATCTGTCGCGCCGCGGAATGGAGCCTGCACCTCCTGACCGTACCCATGCCCCCCCAGCAATCCAGCACCCCAGCCACACCCACCCAACGCCTGCAATCGCTCGACGCCTTTCGTGGACTCATCATGCTTTTCATGGCGTCCGCCGGGCTCGGCCTGCCAAAAATCGCCGATCGGTTCCCTGATTCCACGCTCTGGCAGATCATCAAATTCCACACCACTCACGCGCTCTGGGTCGGCGGTGGCGCATGGGACATGATCCAACCGTGCTTCATGTTCATGGTCGGAGTCGCCGTTCCCTTCTCCTCGGCTCGCCGAAGCCAGTCAGGGGAAGATGCCTGGACGCAACACCGCCACACCCTCCTGAGAAGCTGCATCCTCGTCGTGCTCGGTGTCTTCCTCGCAACCGGCTCCAAAAGCCAACCCGACTTCATCTTCACCAACGTCCTCTGTCAGATTGGCTTAGGATACCCAGCCCTCAAACTTCTTGCCGGTCGTGGGATGCGGATCCAACTCGCTGCCATGGCAGGTATCGGACTGGTCTCTTGGCTCGCCTTCGCGCTCCATTCGCCAGCGCTCAGCACCGCCGCCACTGCAGCACAGAACCTGACCGCGACGGACCTGGAAACGCTCAAAGCCACGTTCGGGCTGCCGACAGATCACCTGAGCGAAGTCCTGCTACCAGGCTTTTTTGGTCATTGGAGCATGAACACCAATGCCGCCGCCGCATTTGACACCTGGTTCCTCAACCTGTTCCCACGCGAGAAGCCTTTTGTCTTCAACAATGGCGGATACCAAACCCTCAACTTCATCCCCTCCCTGATCACCATGACACTCGGCCTCGTCGCCGGCGAACGTCTCCGCAGCGAACAGAGCAGCTCAGACAAACTCCGAACACTCCTCACCCAAGGCGGCCTCTGCGTAGCACTCGGCCTCCTTCTCGGCGCGACCGTGTGCCCCTTGGTCAAAAGGATTTGGACGCCATCCTGGGCCGTATACAGCGGCGGGATTGCGACAATCCTCCTCGCGACGTTCTACTGGGCCATCGACATCAGCGGACGACGCGCTTGGAGCGTCCCTCTACAAATTGTAGGGACGAACTCCATCGCCATCTACCTCGCCGCACAGCTCCTGAGCCCTTGGATCCGGACCACAGCGAAAACCTACCTCGGGAACGCCCTTTTCTCGGGTCCGTACGGGATTGTCGCAGAACGATCTGTCACCCTCATGGCTCTTTGGCTCTTCTGCTACTGGCTCCATCGCAACCGCTTCTTCATCCGCGTTTGAACCACACCCCGCATCGTGAAACACCTCATCCGAATCCTCGCACTCCCCCTCACCCTCTCCTTTCACTCGCACGCCGCCCCGCCATCGCTGCGGGCCGGCGCTGCAGCCGTCGATATCACACCCCAAGAGTTCCCGCTAAACATGCCCGGCGGATTCTCCGCGAACATGGCCGAGAGCGCACACGACCCACTCCACGCACGAACGCTCGTCTTGGATGACGGAACCACCCGTGTCGCTGTTGCCGTCGTCGACACGCTCGGCGCAGGGCCTGAAGTGCTGGATGAGATCAAAAGCGCCGCCTCAGCAAAAACGGGGATCCCAGCCGACCGAATGCTCATCTCCTCAACGCACACCCATACCGGCCCCTCCCACCCGAAAGAAGGACCCGCCCCTGCAGTCGCTTACCGCAAACGATTCATCGAGGGGGTCACCGCCTCGATCATCGAGGCCAACGCCGCCCTCAAACCCGCTGCAATCGGCTCCGCCACACATCCGCTGCCCGACGAAGTCTTCAACCGACGCTGGTATCTCAAACCCGGAAAAATGCCGCTCAACCCCTTCGGCAAGATGGACACCGTCAAGATGAACCCCGGCACTAGCCCCGACACCATCGAGCGCCCTGCTGGACCGACAGACCCGGATGTCAGCGTCCTATCAATCCAAGATTCACGTCGACAACCCCTCGCCCTGTACGCGAACTACGCGCTCCACTACGTCGGTGGATCACCAAAAGCGCAGATCTCAGCCGACTACTTCGGAGAGTTCGCGCGCACTTTCCCGAGCCGCGTCGGATCCCCCGCAGGCTTCGTCGCGATGCTTTCAAACGGTGCCTCGGGCGACATCAACAACATCCCTTTCGGCTCTGTCCGCCCGCCAAGAGCCGCGTTTGAGCAAATCCGGATCGTCGCACAAAAAACTGCGGACGCCGCGTGGTTCGCCCTGAAAAAGATCGAGAGACATCGCAATGATACCCCGATCGGGATGCGCGAACGCGAGGTCCAGCTCAAGTACCGGCGCCCAAGTCCTGAAGATGTCGCCCAAGCCAGATCCTTCCTCGCGGTGAAGGACAAAGACGCAATCGAACAACTGCCTCGCCTCGCCCAAAACTACGCGCACAGCACCCTCAGAGCGGCCGACCGCCCAGAGGATTCCCTCACGGTGAAAGTCCAGGCCATCCGCATCGGTGACATCGCCCTCTGCGCGATCCCCTTCGAAGCGTTTGTGGAGATCGGACTGGAACTCAAAAAGCGGAGCCCTTTCGCGAACACGATCGTCGTGGGCCTCGCCAATGGTCGTCATGGGTACCTTCCAACGCCTGAGCAACATCGCCTCGGCGGATACGAAACATGGCTAGGAACCAACAACGTCGAGGAGAACGCATCCCGGATCCTCACCGATCACCTCCTCCAGATGCTCGACGAACTGAAGCAAACCCCTCCCGCTCAATGAACACAGCCCTTCATGGAATCAAGACGCTGCTGGCACTCGTCATCATCGCCCCAATCTGCTCGGCCGAACCCGACCACGCAGACACCCTCTGGCTCACCAGTAAAGGTTCCCTGCTTTTCACGGACACGTTTGACCGCGAGGAGGACGGCAATCTCGCCAAAGCCATCGGGAACGGTTGGAACAGCGCAACCGCCGACCGAGTCCCGCACATCAAGATGGCTGACCTCGACCAAGGCATCCTCAAAATCGCCTCCGCCAGCAAAGAGGCCGGACACTCCGCCCACATCCACCATGAGGCTGGGTTCACCGATGGCGGCGTCCGCCTTCGGTTCCGTTTTCCGAACCTCACCCCGACCGAATCCCTTCAACTCGGCTTCGTTGATCGCGAGACCAAAGGCATCCACGCAGGCCACCTCTGCTATGCCAACCTGACCGCCACCAGCGCAACCCTCATGGACTGGAAAACCGGCGTCATGGACCTCGCCATCCGGGCCCGCCGCCAACCCTATCTCGAACAACGGAAAAAACTTCCAGATGACCTCGAAGCGTTGCTGAAAACCAAACAGAACGCTGTACCCTGGAAATCCGACTCCGAATGGCACGAACTCACCCTCGTCACAGAGGGCGACCAGATGCGCCTCGCAATCGACGGGAAATCCATCGCGTCACACCGCTCCTCCGGATTCGCCCACCCGACCAAGCGCTGGTTCAGCCTCCTCATCCCTTCCACCGTATGGATCGATGACGTCCAGATCTGGAAAGTCCGCTGACGTCTCCACCACGTCCCGATCGCCCTCCGCCGCTATTGCTTTTGACCCCCCTTTTCTCCAGCGATTAAATCACGGTTCCATTCAACCCAACACCCCGACGACCATGTCTAACTCCCCCACCATCATCTACACCATCACCGACGAAGCGCCCGCCCTCGCAACCCAATCTCTACTGCCCATTGTTCAGGCTTTTACCAAGCATGCAGGCATCTCCGTCGAAACGCGCGACATCTCCCTCGCAGGCCGCATCCTCTCCACGTTCTCCGACCTGCTTCCCGAACACCAAAAAACGGCAGATGCCCTCTCTGAACTCGGCGCGCTCACTCTCAAACCCGAGGCCAACATCATCAAACTGCCAAATATCAGCGCTTCCATCCCTCAACTCAAAGCCGCCATCGCTGAACTCCAATCCAAGGGCTTCGCGCTACCTGAGTTCCCGGAGAACCCGCAGACCGATGCGGAGAAAGACGCGCGCGCTCGATACGCAAAAGTCCTCGGCTCCGCCGTTAACCCCGTCCTCCGCGAAGGGAACTCCGACCGACGCGCGCCGAAAGCCGTGAAGGACTACGCACGCAAACACCCGCACTCCATGGGCGCGTGGACCTCCGCAACGCGCACCAATGTCGCAGCCATGCCCGACGGCGATTTCTTCGGGAACGAGAAGTCATTCACCTCCCAAACTGCCTCCACCATTCGCATCGAACTGGTGAAAGAGGACGGGGCCACCTTGGTTCTCAAGGAAAAGACCCCCCTCCAAGCAGGTGAGATTTTCGACGGCACAGTGATGCGAAAGAAAGCGCTCGTCGCATTTTACGAGGCTGCATTCGCTCAGGCCGCCAAAGAAGGACTTCTCGCGTCGCTCCACCTGAAGGCGACCATGATGAAGGTCTCTGACCCCATCATTTTCGGCCATGCCGTGAAGGTGTTCCTCAAGGACTACATCGCGCGACACAGCGCCACGCTCGAATCACTCGGGGTCAACTTCAACAACGGGATGGGCGACCTTGTCGCGAAGATCCAGACCCTTCCAGAGGATCAACGCCAAAGCCTCGAGTCCGATCTCAATGCCGCCATCTCAAACGGTCCCGCTCTCGCCTACGTCAACTCCGACAAAGGCATCACCAATCTGCACGTTCCAAGCGACGTCATCGTGGACGCATCCGTCCCCGCCATGGTCCGGGCCGGTGGAAAAATGTATGACGCCAAAGGGGATCTCCGCGAAACCCTCGCATTCATCCCTGACCGCAGCTACGCAGGAGTCTATCAGTCCGTGCTCGATTTCTGCCGAAGCAATGGAGCACTCGACCCAAAAACCATGGGAAGCGTTCCGAACGTCGGTCTCATGGCGCAAGCCGCCGAGGAATACGGATCCCACAACAAGACCTTCGAGATCCCCGCAAAAGGTTCAGTCCGTGTCGTCGACGAACACGGAAACACGCTTCTCGCGCACGACGTCGATGCAGGTGACATCTGGCGCGGTTGTCAGACCAAGGACGCCCCCGTCCGCGATTGGGTGAAGCTCGCAGTGAACCGCGCGCGATTGTCCCACACACCTGCCGTCTTCTGGCTCGATGAAAACCGCCCACACGACGCGCAAATCCTTGCGAAGGTCCGGGCCTATCTCCCCGAACATGACACCGCCGGTCTCGAGATCCACGTCCTCGCGCCAGCCGAAGCATGCAAGTTCACGCTCGAACGGATCGTCAAAGGCCTCGACACCATCAGCGTATCCGGGAACGTGTTACGCGATTATCTCACCGACCTCTTCCCGATCCTTGAGGTCGGCACCTCCGCGAAGATGCTCTCCATCGTGCCCCTCATGAACGGTGGCGGCCTGTTCGAAACGGGGGCCGGTGGGTCAGCGCCAAAACACGTCCAACAGTTCCAAGAAGAGAACTTCCTCCGTTGGGATTCCCTCGGTGAGTTTTTCGCGCTCGCCGCATCTCTCGAACACCTCAGCATCGTAGAAAAGCATCCTCGCGCAAAGGTGCTCGCAGACACGCTCGACGAAGCGAACGGAAGGTTCTTGGAGAACGACAAATCTCCCGCAAGAAAGGTCGGTGCAGGTATCGACAACCGAGGCAGCCACTTCTACCTCGCTCTCTACTGGGCTCAAGCGCTTGCCGCTCAGGATAAAGACGCTGCACTCCGGTCCGTCTTCACGCCCATCGCCGAAAAGCTCACCGCCCAAGAAACGCAGATCGTCAGTGAGTTCGTGAGTGTCCAAGGAAAGCCCGCTGATACTGGCGGCTATTATCGCCCCGAACCTGCCCAAGTCGCAGCAGCGATGCGCCCAAGCCAAACGTTCAACGCGATCCTGTCCACACTGTAAGGCGCTTGGAGCGGTCACCCCGCTGTACCTGCCATACCCTCCAGCGGATCATGCCTCCGCTGGAGATGACCGTGTGTCGCGGACCAACCTTTCCGCCACCCATTCCCCCCACCCATGATGCGCCTATTCCGCCTTCTCCTCCTCGCCGCTATGACCCTCCATGCCGCCCCACCCGTCACCCAGAAACGGCCTGTCACCAACGACTACCACGGGACCCAAGTCGTCGACGAATATCAGTGGCTCGAGGATGCATCCTCTCCCGATGTCAGATCATGGACGAATGCCCAGACCGCCCACTCCCGCGCTTGGATCGACGCAAAGCCCGATCGGAAGGATATCGAGGCCCAGTTGCACGCCATGTACGCAAAAGATGCGCCCTCCCACACGGGCCTGATCGCACGCCCCCATCGCCTCTTCGCGCTGAAGTTCCAACCCCCAAAACAACAACGACTTCTCGTCGTCCTCTCCTCACCGGACGATCTTGCATCCGAGCGCATCATCCTTGACCCCAACGAAATTAAACCAAAAGGGCAGGTCGCGATGGACTGGTATGTCCCATCCGCTGACGGATCGCTCCTCGCAGTCTGTCTGTCCGAAAATGGCAGTGAAGACGGCACCCTTTTCTTCTACCGAACCGACACGGGCGAACGGTTGCCTGACCGACTCCCAAGGGTCCAATACCCCACCGGCGGAGGAAGCGTCGCATGGTTGCCTGACAACAGCGGGGTGCTTTACACACGCTACCCACTCCCAGGAGAGCGCCCTGAGGCCGATCTCAACTTCTTCCAACAGATCTACCTCCACAAACTCGGTTCTGACCCGAAGACCGACACGCACTCGGCCGGTCGCGACTTTCCACGGATCGCCGAGATCGACCTCCACGCGTCGGACTGTGGACGCTGGATCCTCGCAAGCGTCGCCAACGGTGATGGCGGTGAGTTCTCGCACCACGTCATCTCGACCGCTCCCAACGCCGGTTGGCGCCAGATCACCCGTCACGAAGACGCGATCAAGGAGATCGCATTCTCCGAAGATGGGAACACCCTCTTCCTCCGCTCTGTCAAAGACGCTCCCCGTGGAAAAGTGCTCGCATGTGCGACGGAAAAAGATCTCTCAAGTGCGACGGTGATCATTCCTGAAAGTGATGCAGTCATCGAAAGAGTCCTCCCAACCACTCGCGCCCTCTACACCGTCGACATGATTGGCGGACCCTCCCGCATCCGTGAATTCAGCCTGACAGGCACCATCCGGCGCGAAGTCCCGATGCCTGTCGCATCAGGGATTGCGGGCGTCCTTGCCTTCGAGAACGATCTGCTGTTCCGACAAACAAGTTTCGTCGCACCAGCTGCTTGGATGCGATATGCCCCCCCAAGTGGGGCCGTCAAACAGACCGCGATGTTCAACACGTCCCCCGTCGATTTCAGCGACATTGAAGCCGTTCGCGAGTTCGCAGTGAGCCGGGACGGAACCAAAGTGCCAATGAACATCCTTCGCAAAAGAGGTACGCAGCTCAACGGTGACAACCCGACCCTGCTCTACGGCTATGGCGGCTACGGCCACTGCATGCGCCCAGGATTCAACTTCGAACACCGACTGTGGTTTGATCGCGGGGGCGTTTACGTCATCGCCAACCTTCGGGGAGGTGGCGAATACGGGGAGTCGTGGCATCTCGCCGGAAACCTCACCAACAAACAGAACGTGTTCGACGATTTTGCGGCATGCGCTAAGCATCTCATCTCCAGTGGATACACGCGTCCGGATCGACTCGCTGCCGAAGGTGGAAGCAATGGCGGTCTCCTCATGGGGGCTTTCCTCACCCAAAATCCTCAGTTGTCCAGAGCGGTGGTAGGGCACGTCGGTATTTACGATATGCTGCGCGTCGAACTGGACCCGAACGGTGCGTTCAACATCACGGAGTTTGGGACGGTGAAAAACCCGGAGCATTTCAAAGCCCTCCACGCCTACTCCCCGTTCCACCAGGTCAAAGACCAGACTCCCTATCCAGCCGTCTTCCTCCTCGCAGGCGAAACCGATGGACGCGTGAACCCAGCGCATTCACGCCGTATGACCGCACGCCTCCAAGCCGCAACCGCATCCGGTCACCCAGTGCTCGCACGCTTCAGTGCGGCATCTGGTCACGGAATGGGCACCGGACTTTCCGAACGTATCGCTCAGAAAGCCGATGTGCTCACCTTCCTCTTCGATCAACTCGAAGCCACAAAACGCTGACCCACACCGCTCAAGGCCGTTTCACAGCCCACTCATCCAAGAAAGCCAACACCTTGGTGGCGTTATGTCCGTTTCCCTCCTCCACTGTTTCGGTGTCGAGGGTGACAAGCGCCTTTCCCTTCTCATCCAACACCACAATCGCCGGCAACCCGAACCGCGTGGGCTTCCCGAAGCGCTCGTTCACCGCCGCATTATGCCCCTCGCTCACATCGATAAGCGCAACGACATAAGAATCTTTCAACCGAGCGGCGATGCGACGATCCGACTGGAAAAGTCCGTGCAATCGCACACACCACACGCACCAGTTCGCACCGAACTGCAACAACACCCGCTTGTGCTGCTTGCCAGCCTGTTCCAA
The DNA here is from genome assembly GCA_964489645.1 of uncultured Chthoniobacteraceae bacterium. GTDB lineage: Bacteria > Verrucomicrobiota > Verrucomicrobiia > Chthoniobacterales > Chthoniobacteraceae > JBEEPE01. The sequence goes on from CAZAZT010000017.1 coordinate 22,237, forward strand.
GGCCTGCTCAACCTGCTTCGATCCGTCAGCTGACACATCGTACGGCTTCAAGGGCGCCGCAAAAGCCCGACCCACGCTCACTGTCACGAGCCACATCCCGACCAGTATGCGTGCTGCCGTCACTCGGTTGATACGCCCGACAAGCCGGAAAATCGAAGACCCCGTGAACATCCCGCCATTAAACAGACCCCACTCCCCATGTCATCCCGTGAATCACCAGCCATCGCGGACCCAACACCACGCCATCGCGCACGGCACCTGCAACACTCCACCCATCGAACATGCTCAACGACCCGTCCCCCAATGAACAACCATCGGCCTCGTCCAGCCCACGGATGCCTCCGCGGAACAGATGGCTCCGATCTCATCCCATGAAAACCCTCGGAGCGCTCGCAATCGGACTCTGCACCCTCATCCGCCCCTCGCTCGCAGATACGGCCATTCAAGAATACCGGAAATCTCTCACCTCCGGACTTCAACGCTTCATCGACGCCGGTGAACTCAACGGAGCCGTCACACTCGCCGCCACACCGACACGCATCCTCGATTGCTCCGGTACCGGATTCGCCGACCCCGCCACAAAGCGCCCCATGCAAGCAGACACGCTTTTCTGGGTGGCCTCTCAAACCAAGCCGCTCACCGCCGCCGCCATCTTCATGCTCATCGAAGAAGGCCGGATCACCCTCGAGACCCCACTCACCGACCTCCTCCCCGAGTACAAGGATCTCCTGTTCGTCGAATCCAAATCCCCTGAGCAGACCGTTCTCAAACCGAACAAAACGGTGATACAGATCCATCACCTGCTCAGCCACATGGCAGGCTTCGGTTCCAAAACCGCTTTCGACACGCCGGGGTGGGATACATGGCCACTCGATGTGCGAGCACGTGCCCATGCACTCGTACCGCTCCGCTTCGAAACCGGTACCAACGCCGCATACTCCAACGGTGGTTACACCATCTTGGGCCGCATCATCGAACTCCTCAGCGGAAAGCCTTATGACCAATTCATCCAAGAGCGAATCCTCGATCCCCTGCAGATGAGGGACACCACCCCGCACCCAACTCCACAACAACAAGAGCGCCTCGCAGCACCCTACAAGCCCGACGACGCATGGAAGGGGCTCGTCGCAACCAAGATCCCGATCCTCACCTATCCGCTTGAACGGAAAGACACTCGCTACGCCATGCCGGTCGGAGGCCTCTTCTCCACCGCAAAAGATATGGCGCGCTTTTACCAGATGCTCGCCAACGACGGCTCACTCGACGGAAAACAGTACCTCAAAAAGACATCTGTCGACCTGATGCGCACCCGACGCACCCCTGCCGATTGGAAAGGCAACTACGGCTGCGGATGTATCGTCACACCCACGGCCTATGGGCACATGGGATCCTTCGGAACCGACACACTCGTCGACCGAGAAACCGGACTCATCATGGTGTGGTTGACCCAGCAGAACGGCTATCCCGGCGGCGCATGGGAAGCCATGTACCTCTTCCAGAACGCCGCACGAACCCTCCAGAAATCTTTGCCCCGCTGAACATGAAACCGATCTCCTCCGTCACCCGCAGAACCTTCATCCGGAGCGCTGCAAGCCTCGTCGCCGCGCCAAACATCATCGCCCAATCCAAATCAGCACCCGAGTTCCACAATACCACCGTCGGCCACAACGGGATGCTCTACCGCGTCGATAAACTGTGGAGCAAAGCCGACCCACAACGCTTCCCCGTCAACGATTGCCACGAAATGGTCCAATCCCGCGACGGGCGACTTTTCCTGCTCACGAATCACAAACAGAACAACATCCTCATCTACTCCACCTCCGGTGATCTCCTCAGCCACTGGACCCTCGGATTCAGCGGGGCTCACGGACTCACCCTCGGTCGAACCGAGGAGGGAACCGAGTTCCTCATGATCACGGATACCAGCGGAAAAGTGGTCAAGACGGACCTAGACGGGAAAATCCAACTGGAGCTTCCTTCTCCAATATCCACAGGAGTTTACACCGCAAAGGAGAACTATTCGCCCACCGAAACAGCCGTCGCTCCCAACGGCGACATTTACGTGGCCGATGGATACGGTTCGCAGTACATCCTGCGCTACGATCACGGCGGAAAATACATCAGCCGGTTTGGCGGTCGGAGCACCCAGCCATCCAACCCCGGACGCTTCATGCAAGCTCATGGAGTGGCGATCGACACCCGAGGCACCGAAGCGCTCCTCGTCTGCACTGAACGCGTTCGCAACGAATTCAATTGGTTCACCCCCGACGGGAAACATGTACGCGGTGTCTACCTCCCCGGCGCCTACGTGAGCCGCCCCGTCATCCACGGACGCCACCTCTACTCCGGCGTATGCTTCGGCGCGAAACCGAACGACTACCGCATGTGGCAAAAACGCGGATTCGTCACCATCTTGGACGATCAAGACCGCGTGGTCTCGTGCCCCGGATCGCACCCCCCACGCTATGAGGAGGGACAGCTCACCGTGCTCCTCCAAGACCAACCGGTCTTCCAGAACTGCCACGACGTCGCCCTGGACGCCGCCGGTGACATGTATGTGTGCCAATGGAACAGCGGGAAGGTCTACCCCTACAAATTGCACCGGATCGCTTGATCACCTAAACACTCTCCGCTCAAACACCTTGAAACCGATCAACATACCCCGCAGAAGCTTCCTCGCGACTGCCGCACTCGCATCCATCCCGCGCCTCCAAGCACAGACCGCCGCTCCCAAGTCAGCACCGACGCGCGTGCTGGGCCAAGGCGATTTCCGGTATCGCCACATCCCAGAGTGGGGCGTCCTCGGAAAGGAAACCCCAGTCAAGAACTGCCACGGCATCGCCATCACCCGCGAACAGAACATCATCCTCCTCACAGACCACACCTCGAACAACGTCCTCATCTATTCCCCGAACGGGAAACTGCTCAACAAATGGGGAACCCGTTTTCCCGGGGCCCACGGACTCTCCCTCGTCACCATCAAGGGCCGTGAAACCCTTTTCATCACCGATCTGGCCACCCATCGCGTCGAGCAGACCTCTCTCGATGGTGAAACACTCGCCGAATGGTCTTGGCCCCAACAATCTGGCAAGTACGCAAAAGACGCCGAGTACAAGCCCTCGTGGACGATGCACCTCCCTGACGCATCGTTCATCGTGATGGATGGCTACGGGAAAGACTACTTCCTGCACTACGGCTCTGACGGTCTTCTCAAACACACCTTCGGAGGCTCGGAAGGAGGGATCGCCCACTGGGGACCTCACGGCGGAACCGCTTTCACCTCGGCAACCGGAGCGACCCATCTGGTCGTCGCGATGAGCGATCAACAACACCTGCTTCACCTCGAGATTGACGGGAAAGAACGTGCCCGCACTCCACTTCCCGGCGGTAACCCCCGACAGATCCGGCCATTCGGCGAACATTTCGTTTGCGCGCACTTGGCGGATAACTGGCCGAAAGATCGGAATAGCAGAGGTTTCATCTCTATCCTGGACAAGGATTTCCGTGTGATATCTAACATCGGCGGAACCGCCCCAGAATACGATGGAAAGGGACACCTCACCGCCATGCGCTCGACGGACGATGTCTTCACCCATCCGCACGATGCCGTCATCGCACCCGATGGCGCCCTCTACGTCGCGCAGTTCGCATCGGGTAACACCTACCCTCTCAAGTTCGAACGCATCTGACGGTCGCGGTGCATCGCTAGACAACCATCGTTGGAACCACCTCGCGCAGACGTGCTTGCAGAGCTCCCGACCATTCCACACCGAACCCCTCCCCAGGAACCACTCTCACCGTCTTACCCGCAGCATTTCTCATCCGGAGAACAACGGGACGCGCTCCAGGAAACTCGCCCAACACCGCCCGCATCTTGACCAACTCCGTCTCGTCCAACGCACCACCCGTAAGATCCAACACCACGGCATCCATCGAGCGTGGCTTTCGCAACGGCTTCACCTCCCGAGCCATCAAACGCACCACCTCATCCCGGTTTTCAACCCGCCCCGTGATCGATAAGACGCGCCCAACCTGCAAGTGCGCCTGATGCTTCTCGTGGCTTTCACCAAAGAAACTGATCTCCATGCTCTCGGTCAGATCTTCAAACCGGATGATCGTGTAGGGTTTGTTGGACTTCTTCGCGAACCGCTTCTCCGCTGTGTTCACACGCCCTCCAATCGTCACAACCATCCCGCTCTCAACGTTCACTAAGCCGGAGATCTTCACGAACTTGTCCGTCTCCAACTCCTTCCGGTACTCGTCCAACGGATGGCCGGTCACATAGAAACCGAGCAACTCGCTCTCGAAACCCAAAAGATCCTGCAACGTCCAATCCGGTCCCGCCACGCTCGCCCCGCCCCCCCCCTCGCGAACCATCGTCGAACCGGAGAACGATTGCTCCTCCCCAAACAAAGACGCCTGTCCTGCAACCCGATCCCTCTGGATCGTCGCAGCAGCAGCCATCGCTCCATCCAGTTGGCCAAACAGGTCCGCGCGCCGCACACCCGTCCAATCAAAAGCCCCACACTTGATCAGGCTCTCAATCGACTTCCGGTTCACTTTCTTGGAATCCAAGCGCGAACAGAAATCAGCCAAACCCTTGAACGCCCCTCGCGCATCCCTCTCCGCAACCATCACCTCCATCGCAGCCTCACCCACATTCTTGATCGCAGCCACCCCGTACCGAACCACCTCCCCACCCTCGCGCTGATCCGGAGCGAACTTCAACGAACTTCGGTTCACGTCCGGTGCCAAAATAGGGATACCCATCCGCTGACATTCCCCCACAAAGACGCTGATCTTGTCCGTCTTACCAACCTCGTTGCTCATGACCGCCGCCATGAACTCCGCAGGAAAATTCGCCTTCAAAAAGGCCGTCTGATAACTCACCCACGCGTAGGCCGCGGAGTGCGACCGGTTAAATCCATACCCCGCGAACTTCTCAAGCAGGTCGAAGATCTCGTTCGCCTTCTTCTCATCGATCTGGTTCACCTCCCAGCATCCCTTGAGAAACTTCTCACGCTCCTTGGCCATCTTTTCCTTGTCCTTCTTCCCCATTGCGCGACGCAACAGATCCGCGCCTCCTAACGTGTATCCCGCAAGGACCTGAGCGGCCTGCATCACCTGCTCTTGGTACACAAAAATCCCGTACGTCTCAGCCGCAACCTTCTCCAACAACGGGTGCGGATACTTCACCTTCTTCTCGCCCTTCTTCCGCGCGATGTATTCGTCGATGAGATCCATCGGCCCCGGTCGGTAGAGTGCAAGGATCGCATTGATATCCTCGATATCGCGAACATCGAACTTCCGGCAGGTCTTCATCATCCCCTCCGATTCGAGCTGGAACACCGCCACCGTCTCCCCTCGATTCAGAAGATCAAACGTCCGCTGATCCGTCAGCGGGATCTGGCTGATATCGAAAGAAGGATCCTTCCGATGGATCAACGTCACCGCATCATGGATGACCGTTAACGTCTTCAGCCCCAAGAAATCCATCTTCAACATCCCAAGATCCGTCAGCGGCGCCATCGAATACTGGCTCGTGATCGATCCATCATTCGCGCGGGTCAACGGCACATATTCCGACAGATCTCGATCACTGATCACCACTCCCGCCGCATGGACTCCCGTGCCGCGAGTCAATCCCTCCAGCGTGCACGCGTATTCCCATAACTGCTGAAAATCCGGGCTCCCCTCCACCATTGCACGCAGATCCGGATTCTTGTCGATTGCCCCATCCACATGCTCCGTCTGGCCCGTCTCCTTGTTCTTCTTGTCGAACCCCGCCAACGTGATGCCCAACTCCGCCGGGATCAACTTCGCCAACTTGTCCGTGTCCCCAAGACTCAACCCCATCACCCGCCCCACATCCCGTACCACCGACTTCGCACCCAACGTGCCAAAGGTCACAATCTGGGAAACCGCGCGATCACCATACTTGCGGCGCACATAATCGATCACCTCGCCGCGCCGGTTCTGGCAGAAATCTACGTCGATATCCGGTGGACTGACCCGCTCAGGATTCAAGAACCGTTCGAACAACAGCTTGAACTTCAGCGGATCGATATCCGTGATGCCCATCAAATACGCCACCATCGAACCCGCCGCCGAACCACGCCCCGGACCCACCGGAATCCCCTGCGACTTCGCCCAGTTGATGAAGTCCCAAACGATCAGGAAATAGTTCACAAACCCCTGCTTCTCCAACAAACCCAGCTCCCGTTCCAATCGCTCCTGCACCTCCGCCGAATCCGCCGCAGCACCGTACCGACGTGACAACGCACCCTGACAGATGCTTCGAAGGTATCCGTTCTGGGTCATCCCCTCCGGCGGCGTGAAGTTCGGGTACTTTGGCACCCCGAACTCGATTTTCAGATGACACTTCTCCGCCACCTCCAAGGTGTTGCGTACCGCTCCCGGAAACTCACGGAACGCCTCGTTCATCTCCTCGGCCGACTTGAAATACAGTTCCGGCACGTACCGCATGCGCCGGTCATCCGCCACATTCGAGCCCGTCCCGATGCAGATCAGGACGTCGTGCGCCTCATGATGCTTCCGCTCAAGGAAATGCACGTCGTTGGAGGCAACCATCGGGATCCCGAGCTCCCGCGAGATGCGGAGCAACTCCCGATTGCACTTCACCTGCGCCTCGATCCCGTGATTGTGGATCTCAAGGTAAAAGTTCTCCGGCCCCAAAATGTCGCGATAATCCGCAGCCAACTTCATGGCCAATTCAGGCTTCTCCGCAAGGATTGCCCCATTGATCTCGCCCTTCAGACAGCCACTCAGCGCCATCAAGCCCTTGCCGTATTTCGAAAGCAATTCCTTATCAATACGCGGTTTATAGTAAAACCCGTCAAGATGCGCGATCGATATCAGCTTCACCAAGTTCCGGTACCCGTCCTCATCCCGACTCAACATCGTCAGGTGATTCGCGGATTCCCGCCCTCCGCCCGACCGATCCCGGTGGGATCCCGGAGTGATGTACGCCTCACACCCGATGATGGGCTTCACTCCCGCTTTCTCCGCCTCTTGGTAGAACTCGATGGCACCAAAAAGGTTCCCGTGATCCGTCAAAGCGACCGCCGGCATCCCCATGCCCTTCACCTTCTTCATCAGGTCCGGAATGCGCACAGCTCCGTCCAACAAAGAATACTCCGTGTGCAAGTGAAGGTGAACGTACGGATCCGACATACCCGTCCATTCTACACGTTCCCCCGCGATTCCAAGCGAAGGACTCCGCTGAACCTCAAATCATCTCAGCGTTGCCCCTCACACTGTTCCTCACCAAAGCATGCTCCTATTTTCAGCGAACTGTCTCGCGCCTTCCGACCGCGCACTCATCCCAGATGCCCACTAATGGTTTGAACAAAGCCGCTCTCACAGCTAACTTACAAAATGTTCAGGTCCTTGCGGGCCCACTGTTCGCGCCAAATCCCCCCCTGCGGTGCCAGACGAGATCAGCGTCGAGCTGAGGCGAACCGCACCGACCACGAACAGAAGAAGCGGGGTATGGAACCCCCTTAGATCCATTCTCATCACTAAAAACGCGACAGATTCCCGGCCAGACATCATCTTTCCACCCCCCCATTTAGTTCGAATCCTCCGACCGATCGACCAAATCCAACACTCCCATGCTCGACCTCTTCGACCCCGAATTCCTTCGCGCACTCGTCCTCCCCGGCTCGATGCAAGAACTCCAGGACAAAGCCCCACTGTTGATGGCCATCCTGCTCATCGAACTGCTCTTCTCCGTGGACAACCTCTTCAACATCGACGATCTCGCCGAACATCTCGGCGAAGAGGATCGGCAGAAGGCGTACACCATCGGGGTCATCAGCGCCTACGCGTCCCGTCTTGTTGCGCTGATCGGGATTCTCTGGATCAACGCGTTTGCCCCTTGGGCCATGGCCATCCCAGCCTTGTACCTCATCTACTCCATGGCCGAAAACCTCGCCCATGACGATCCGCCCACCGCCGTCTCCCAGAGCGGCACCTTCAAACAAACCGTCATCGCGATCACGGTCATCAACGTGTGGATGAGCTTCGAGTCCGTCGTGAACGCTGTGGCCATGCAAGACCGTGGCGAGCGCAAATACTGGCTGCTCATCTGGGCGGTCATCATCGGTTCATTCGTCCTCCGCCTACTCAGCGACTTCACCCAAGTCATCCTCAAAAAGTTCCCAAACCTTTTTGAAACGATTTCAAGCATCACCGGGTTCCTCGGCTTCATGCTGCTATTCGAAACCACCAGCCCCTATCTCCGAAGTGGTGCCAAGGCCCTCGAGGCAAAGGGCAGCATCACCCCCTCGCTCGTGGAATCCGTTCACCAATGGACCGAGCCTCTCTCGGTGAACTTCAAACTCACCTGCCTGCTCGGAATCCTCGGGATTGCCGTCATTCACGCCACGATCCCACCGTCCCGCTACGTGTTCAATCCGCTGTTCAAGTACGTGGCGATGCCCTTGGTCGAAGCTCTCTGGGCCGTCATCAAAGCGGTTGTCAAACCGTTCCGGAAAGATTGGTGAACCTTGTGGAGTGACGCTTAGGCGCACCCCCAGATCAGATCCAAGCCAACGCCTCCGTTGCCCTCCTCGGCGGATTGGTGCTCCACATCCGGCTCCGGTAGGCAGTCGGACTTTCCCCCGTCAACTTCCGGAATACCCGGTTGAAATGCGTGATGGACTGGAAGCCGACCTCAAACGCGACCTCAGAAATCCGAACGTGCGGGTTTTGAAGGAGATTGCGCGCCTTCGCAACTCGGACCTGTGCGAGGTACTCCGTGAAGGTCATTCCCGTGGCTTTCCTGAACACCTTGCAGAAATAGAACACACTCATGTTCAACATTTTGGCAACATCCCCGACACTTAGGTCATCCTGTTGCCTAGACTCGATCAAGTCCTTCGCTCGCTGGATGACCGGCGAATCACCCGGTATCATCTTCACTTCCGCCTCCCCTTCAGCCTGATCCACCACAAGGCTCAGGTGACGAGCGAACACCCTCACCAACTGCACAAACGCTTCATACTGAGGCGGCGTCAACACCTTCGAATGGAACCAAGCATCCTCCATCCGTGAAAGGTTCGTCACCTCGCCCCACTCCATCAACTGGCTGGCAATCTTCGTGAACTGCCCCTTCTTCAAGGGCGACAAGGCCACCTGCCCCGTCCGAAGATACCCAGCCACCTCTCCGGCCACCACCACCGGAACCGCTGTGTCAGCCAAACCCGCGATACAGATCTCCGTACGAGATTCCTCCTCTGCGCCACACCGAAGCCGTTCGCGGACATCGAGACACATCCGACAACCCGCATCGGTCTTGGAGAGCAACGCACAGAACGGATTCACCCCCGAGCCCGATTCCACCCGGACCGCTTCGCTACCCGCCAATCCAACCGGCTCAAACTGCAAAGCAAGGCCCGAGGCCGCAGCAAAAGCCGCCTCGTAATCAGCCAACATCTTCGAACGCGAAATCCTGAGGGCAACAGAAGAACGCTTATCCATTGTCCCCATTATCCAACGTCTCCTCGCCGCGCTGCAAGGACGCAGCTTTCACGAAAAACAACCCGTGTGCAGGGAATGACAAGGGACGGTGAGCCGCATCAGCCCCTCCTCTCCCACAATGACAGGACGCTCAGAGCACGGACCGAAGGGTCATTCGCACAGAGCAAGCCCTCCCACGCCCAATCATGTCAGCCCTCGCCGTCACCATTTTCGTGAGCCTCACTCTGGCGGTCTTCTTCGTCGCGCTCTTCCTCATCCAAACGCGGGAAGGAGCGGGAAACCCCGCCGACGCACTCCTCCCACTCAAGGACGAACCTCTCCCCCCAGCCAAAACGGCAACCCGGAAATCCATTCACCATGAACAGCGGTAGCAGCCCCTCCGATTCCACCCCCGCCCCGAACAAAGTCAGAATTCATTATAACGACAAGGTCGTTCGCCAGTTCTGCGTTGCGACGCTGTTCTGGGGCATCATCGGCATGGCAGTCGGCGTGCTCGCCGCAACCCAGTTGGCCTTCTGGCAGGCAAATGCCGATACCGCATGGCTGACCTTCGGTCGACTGCGCCCCCTCCACACGAACGCCGTCATCTTCGCATTCGTCGGCAACATGATGTTCGCCGGCGTCTACTACTCACTCCAACGCCTCGTCAAAGCGCGCCTCGCCAGCGACCTCCTCAGCAGCATCAACTTCTGGGGCTGGCAGCTCATCATCGTTGCCGCCGCCATCACCCTCCCCATGGGACTGACTCGCGGCAAGGAGTACGCCGAACTCATCTGGCCCATCAATATCGCCGTCGCGTTCGTCTGGGTCCTCTTCGGAATCAACTTTTTCTGGACCCTCAGAAACCGGCGCGAACGCACCCTCTACGTGGCCGTCTGGTTCTACATCGCAACCATCATCACCGTCGCGATCCTCTACATCGTCAACCACCTGCAAATACCGACCAGTTGGACTCACGCCTACCCTGTCTTCGGCGGAATCCAAGACGCCCTCGTCCAATGGTGGTACGGACACAACGCCGTCGCGTTCTTTCTGACCACCCCGATGCTCGGGATCATGTACTACTTCGTCCCAAAGGCAGCGGGACGTCCGGTCTATTCGTATCGCCTCTCCATCATCCACTTCTGGTCCATCGTTTTTCTGTACATCTGGGCAGGACCTCATCATCTCCTCAACACCGCCCTCCCTTCCTGGCTGCAATCCCTCGGCATGGTCTTCTCCCTCATGCTCTGGGCCCCCTCGTGGGGCGGAATGCTCAACGGGTTGCTCACCCTGCGCGGCGTGTGGAATCGCGTCCGCACCGAGCCAGTTCTCCAGTTCTTCGCCGCCGCCGTCACCTTCTACGGCATGTCCACCTTTGAAGGACCCCTGCTTTCCATCAAATCCGTCAACGCTCTTTCCCATTACACCGACTGGACCGTTGGGCATGTCCACTCGGGCGCACTCGGATGGAACGGATTTCTCACCGCAGGCATGCTTTACTGGTTGGTGCCACGCCTCTGGAACCGCCAACTCCACTCCACCGCTTGGGCGCAAATGCATTTCTGGCTCGGGATGGTGGGCATCCTCCTCTACATCGCCGCCATGTGGGTCTCCGGGATCACTCAAGGCCTCATGCTCTCCGCAACCAAAGAAGCCGGATCCATCCTCGCCTACCCAAACTTCCTAGACGCCGTCACCTCCACCCGTTGGCTCATGCATCTGCGCGCCGTCGGCGGGACTCTTTACCTCATCGGGTTCGTGCTGCTCGGGCTCAATCTCTGGAAAACGATCCAAGGCGCAAAGCCCGTCGATTCCTTCTCCGACGTCACTCCCGAACCCGAAGACGACCGCACCAGTCTGCCCCTCCGACGCGGCCTCTTCGATCCGCCAGTCCTCTACTCGCTCGGCCTCATCCTTTTCGCCGTTGGTTGGGGAACCCTCGATGGTCTCGCCGGCGGAATCTGTCTCTGGGGCACCCTCGCCATGCTCATGCTCGCCGTTCTGCACAAAGAGATCACGGGGGATCGTTGGGCCGATTGGTACGATCGGTTACTCGCAAACGCCCTGCCATTCTCCCTGCTCACCACCGTTGCCGTACTCATCGGCGGGATCGCCCAAATCCTCCCCACCGTCATGATGTCCAAATCGCAGTACACCGCAGAAGGCCCTCTCCCAGACCCCTATTCGCCACTCCAACTGTACGGACGTGACCTCTATGTCATGGAAGGCTGCTACAACTGCCACTCCCAGATGATCCGCACCCTCATGGGTGACGTGCTCCGTTACGGCCCCTACTCCCGCATCAACGACAGCATCTACGATCATCCCTTCCAGTGGGGATCAAAGCGGACCGGTCCAGACCTCGCCCGTATCGGAGGCAAGTATCCCCACGATTGGCACTACCAACACATGCTCGACCCACGCCAAATCTCAGGCGGGTCCACCATGCCCGCCTACCCTTGGCTCTTCAAAGAGAAGTCGGAGTTCGACGTTCTTCCCGCTCGCATTCACGCCCAGCGTAAGTTGGGCGTTCCCTACCCCGCGATGTCCGCAGAAACCATCGTCGCCTCCGCACGGGCCGAAGCCACAAACATCGCCAAGGAGCTCGCCGCAAAAGGCGCCCCCATCGAGCCTGACAAAAAAATCGTCGCACTCATCGCGTATCTCCAGCGACTCGGGAAGAACTCGGATTCCACGCAAACGCCTCCCTCCCCCAGTCCCACCTCTTCGCTGAACCCTCCCTCCTCAACCAATCATGTTCCGTAGAATCCTTCTCGAAGACTGGCAACGCACCCTCTCACTCCTTGGTTGGCTGCTGTTCGTCCTCGTTTTCATCAGCAGCGCCATCCGTGCATTCCGCCTGTCGCGTCCAACCATCGATCGCCTCTCCAACCTCCCCCTCGATCAGGAAACCCATGAGTGACAACACTCCAGCCTCACCCACCGCCCCCCTTGAAAGCGAACCCCTCCGTCCGCATAAGTTCGACGGGATCCAAGAGTTCGATAACCCCATGCCGAACTGGTGGCTCTTCCTTCTCTACACCAGCATCGTCTTTGCCGTCGTCTACTGGGCCTATTTCCATCGCTACGGACCCGAGGTAAATGACGGACGATCCGTCACCAAATCCATCGAGAAAGCGCAACAAGACGCCGCTCGACTCGCCGGTAAAATCGACGACCCCATCCTCTGGGCAATGAGTCGCGATCCCAATGCCGTCAAAGCCGGAAAAGAGACCTACACCGGTCTATGCGCCGCATGCCATCACGCCGAACTCACCGGAGCCATTGGCCCCAACCTCCGAGATAACATCTGGATTCACGGCAGCCAGCCGATGCAACTCGTGAAAGTCGTCACCGAAGGCGTGCAGGCCAAAGGGATGCCCACGTGGGGACCCAACCTCGGCCAAAAAAAGATCAGCGAAGTCGTCGCGTTCATCCTGTCCCACCATACCCCTCCCAGCAGTTAAACACCCCATGTGCGACCCCGTACGCATTCCCGAGGAAACAAGTCCGTGCAAATCAGGCGGTCCCTGTTGCGGCGCCTGCAAAGGAAAGGCTGAGCCGAAAAGCGGACCGCCCGCGCTCAGCGATCATCCAACCTCGCCCCCGGAGCCCGAAACGCCTCCAACCCACCTGGAAGCCAGTTGGACCGCGACTCCCAACCTCGACACCGTCACAACCTTCGGCGAAGGGGGACGACGAATCATGCCCCAACCAACGCTCGCGAACGGTCCCTTCTATCGCGCGCGATCCGTTGTCGGAATCCTTCTCCTCTCGCTTTACCTCGCACTCCCCTGGATTCCCGTCGGACATGCGCCCGCCATCTTCCTCGACCTCGCAAACCGACGATTTCACCTGTTCGGACTGACCTTCCTGACCCAAGACCTTTGGCTCGCCTTCTTCGTCATCTCCGGCCTGGGGTTTACCCTCTTCACGATCACTGCGCTCTGGGGCCGAATCTGGTGTGGTTGGGCGTGCCCTCTCACCGTTTTTCTCGATATGGTCCGCCGCGTCGAGCGCTGGCTCGAGGGAGACGGGCCTGAGCGCAAACGCCGAGATTCCGAACCGCCAACGCCTTCAACAATGTTCCGCAAGGCGCTAAAACACACGGTGATGCTAGCCATTGCAACGCTCGTTGCACACGCCCTTCTTGCCTATTTCGTGTCCGTCCCAGAGCTCCTCCAGATGATGTCAAAAGGGCCCGCAAATGCTCCCCGCGCATTCGCCTTAGTTGCCGGGGTGACCGGTGTCTTGTGGTTCTGCTTTGCGTGGTTTCGGGAACAGTTCTGCATCGTTCTCTGCCCCTACGGTCGCCTCCAAAGCGTGCTCACCGACGAACACACCATGGTCATCGGTTACGACGCTGGACGAGGTGAACCGCGCGGCAAAGCCTCGAAGGGCGCAGCCTCCGTTGGTGACTGTGTGGACTGCCATAAATGCGTTCACGCCTGCCCGACAGGAATCGATATCCGGCACGGTCTCCAACTCGAATGCATCGGATGCGCCGCCTGCATCGACGCCTGCAATGGCGTCATGGAAAAACTTCACCGCCCCGCCAACCTGATCCGTTACGACTCACTCGCAGGACTAAAAGGCAAACCACGCCGTTTCTGGCGACCCCGCCTCGCACTCTATTGCCTCCTCCTCATTCTTGGGGTGACCGCCGCATCCATTGCCGTTTCATCGCTCCGCTCCGCCACCGTCAGCTTGACCCGCATGACAGGCTCACCGTACTTCGTCGAAAACGGCACCCTCCGAAATCAGTTCCTCCTCCGGATCCTCAACAAACGATCCGACGCGTCCGCTTTCACCATGGAGATCGAAGGCGACGCGCCTCCGAACCTTTCGCTTCAAGGTGCATCACAAGAGGAAGTGCCAGGCTGGGGCGAAGTCCAGCACACCCTGATCTCCACCGTCCCGCTCGAATCGTGGCAACATGAACGTCGCCTCACACTCATCGTCCGATCCGCAAAAGGGGAGATTGTCGCAAGGAAACCCCTGACGGTCCTCGGCCCCAATCTCGATGCCCTGAAAGCATTGAACGCGGACCAAAGCGAATCCCGATGAAACTTCCCACCTGGTCTCTGATTGTCGGCGCGTGGGTCGCACTGATCACCGCCACCGTCGTCACCGTGCGGATCTGCAACAAGAACTCGCCGGCCACGGTGCCTCTTGATCCACCTTCTCATGCACGTTGAAACCGCATCGGCAGCCCTTCTGGCAGGAATCGGCACTGGCGCCCACTGTGCGCTCATGTGCGGCCCTCTTGCATGCGCAGTCGGTTCAGAACCAAGGATCTATCACTCCTCGCGCATCATCGCTTACACTCTGACGGGAACGCTCTGCGGCGCCATCGGCCTCGGATTCCGCACCCTTCTTGATGTCGGGCCCCTTCGCTTCGCCCCCTGGATCTTCCTCGCCGTTCTCGTTGCAATGGCCTCCGGACTGGATCGCCGCATCCCCCTGAAATCAAAACTCCTCTCGCTGATCGTCTCCCACCGTCTCTCAAACTCGCTCGGCTGGCTGAGCATTCTTCTCCCGTGCGGTCCACTCTGGCTCATGTTCGGGGCCGCCGCCGCCACGGGATCTCCGCTCTCCGGCGGACTCCTTCTTCTCGCCTTCGCCATCGGATCAACCGCGGTCTATCTGCCCGCGCAGTCCGGCTTTCTCCAACTCAAACGCCACCTTGCGCCGCGGGCCCTGGCCCGAGCCCAAAGCGCTCTGCTATGGGGCGCGTCCGCTCTACTCGCTTGGCGCATCTGGCATGGAGGGCCCCATGGGTGCTGCGAACTCTGAGCTCCCCACGCCCAGCGCAACGCCTCCCCCTGATCTCCGTTGCGCCCATTGCGAAACGCCGTGCCCCCCAGCGAACCCAATCGTTTCCGGCACGGACCACTTCTGCTGCCACGGATGCCGATACGTCCACGAGCTCATCCATGCCGATGGACTCGAACGATTCTACGAACTTCGAGATCAACCCCTTCATCCCGTGTCCGAAAGCGTGTTCCAATCCCGGGACCTCGCGTGGTTCACCCACGCCTGCGCCACCTCTTCCGGAAACCTTCGCGTCGAGCTTCAAGGACTCTCGTGCATCGGGTGCATCTGGCTGATTGAACACGTTTTCCAGTCCACACCCGGTACGCGTAACCTTCGGATCAATCCCCTGACCGGACTCGCCGATCTGTCATTCGACCCTTCTGGCTTCACGGCAGCCGACTTTGCAAGAAAGCTCCACCGTCTCGGCTACCTCATCGGTCCAAACACGGGAGATGCACAAACAAGACCGGATCCGCTCGTCCGGAAAATGGGGCTTTGCGCGGCACTCGCAATGAACGCGATGCTATTCGCCGTACCGTTCTACTGCGGCATCCCGCTCAACGATCGGTTCACCCCCTGGTTCGAACGAGGTGCGTTTGTTTGCGCCACCCTTTCCCTACTCATCGGCGGCTCTCACTTTTTCGCCAAGACCTTCAATGCACTGCGCCAAGGCTTCCTTCACGTCGATCTCCCCATCTCCCTCGGACTGATCGCGGCATACGCCGGGTCCGTCTTCGAATGGACACGCGGAATCCGTTCGGGGCTCTACTTTGATTTCGTATCGGTGTTCACGTTCCTGATGCTCGTAGGACGCTGGGGACATCAACGCGCCGTCGAGGCGAACCGTAAACGTCTGCTCAGCAGCGAACTCGAACATCCCGAGCCCAGCAAAGGAGATGTGTACGAGATTCCGCAAAGTCGGCCCGTACCCGTCCGATCACGTCTGATCTCGGAGGCTGCGGATGTCAGCCTTGAATGGATCAATGGTGAAAGCGCCCCTCGAACCCTGCACAAGGGATCTCCCGTTCCCTCCGGCGCAGTGAACCTTTCTCGGGACCCGCTCCAGTTGGTTGCCGAAGAGGATTGGAAGGAATCCCTGCTCCATCGATTGATTCATTCCGAGAAATCTCTCCCGGAGGCTGACCCCGTGATTCATCGATTCATCCTCGGCTACATCGGCGTCGTCACAGCGCTTGCGGCCGCAGGACTAATGATCGCAGTGCATGGAGGTGCCGCATTCGATCATGCCCTCCAGATCGCGATCTCCGTCCTTGTCGTTTCGTGCCCTTGCGCAACCGGGGTCGCGATTCCCCTCATTCACGAACTAGCAGCGCAGAGGCTCCGCTCCCAAGGCGTCTTCGTTCGCGAATCCTCCCTTTGGCGACGACTGCTTTGCGTGCGTAAGATCGCCTTCGACAAGACCGGAACCCTCACCGCAGAAACACTCCAACTCTCATCGACACAGGTTGTTTCCCAGCTTGATCCGAGTGCGCTCAGCGCATTGAGGGTTCTGGTTTCTGATTCAATGCACCCAGTTGCCTCTGCGTTGAGGGGTGTGACAGGCGCTGCGCCCACGCACTTGGCTCCGCGAACCCACGCGTCCGAGGTCGTCGGATCAGGACTTGAATGGCGCGATGACACCGGATGTTTGTGGCGCCTGGGGAAGGAGGTATGGGCGGTCCGACTCCCCCGCGGAACCGCAACAGACTCGGGACCGGGAGCCGTTCTCAGCCAAAACCTAGAACCGATCGCGACGTTCCACTGCGAGGAGACGCTTCGTCCCGATGCGGTGCGCGAAGTGGCGGAGCTCCATGCGTTGGGCATCACCAGCTCCATCTTAAGCGGAGACGCGTCTTCTCGAGTTCATCGAGTTGCGGATGTGCTCAATATCCCGCGTGGTTCCGCATTCGGCGATCTGTCCCCCGACTCGAAATCAGATTGGTTGCATCGAACCCAAGCACGCAAGGACACGCTGATGTTGGGAGACGGGGCGAACGATGCGCTCGCATTCAACGAAAGTCTTTGCTGTGGAACCCCTGCAGTTGACCGCGGATTGCTGGAGCACCGTTGCGATTTTTATTTCCTGGGGAAAGGTTTACGTGGAGTTCGAGAACTGATTTTGATGGGCCGCAAGAAGCAACAGATCACGCATGCAGTGCTGCTTTTCGCGGGTGTGTACAACTTGGTTGTGATCGGGATCTCGCTGTCAGGCCACATGCACCCCCTTCTCGCATCCCTCCTCATGCCCGCCTCCTCCCTCGCAACCCTCGGAATCGTCATGACAGGATTCCGCAAAAGGTCGTCCGATCGATCAAAGTGATGTCGCTCTTGCCGCGTGGGGC